>JBAZQH010000067.1:0-9213 GCA_041645285.1 Candidatus Margulisiibacteriota bacterium
TCCTTAAAAATACCCGAAAGCTCTTTCCATAAATAAACAAATCGCTCACGGCTTTCCGGATTGGTGTAAAAATCCATCTCCCCTTCCGAATCCGAATGCCAATCGCGGTTTTGGCAACCGGGAACCGCGTGCATATCCAAAATTACGTAAATTTCGCGTTCGGCAAACCAGCTGACGACAGTTTTTAAAAATTCCATGCTGCGGGAATCAATTTTAAATGGGGAGATCTCAATTAATTTATGGTTAAATGGGATACGAACACAATTGATGCCTAATTTTTTGATGCGGTCGGCGTCTTGTTCGGTAAAAAATCGGCGCCTGAATTCCCAATTAAACTCTTCCGCGCCCGCTTCACCGATTTGCGCCGCTAAGCCGTCTCGGAATTTAGTTTCCGGTATATTCTCGCCACCCAACATATACCCTTCCATCATCAGCCAACCACCTAAGGCAATGCCGCGCAAAAATACCTTTTCGCCACGGGCATCAACAATATCTTTACCGGAAATTTGGAGCATCTGCGAAGATTATACTAGATTGCCTGTTGGTTGCGAAGGGCCCTCTTTTATGGGATAATTTTCCCCTCGCCGCTGTGCTGGAATTGGCAGACAGGATGGTCTCAAAAACCATTGGGGGCAACCCCGTGTCGGTTCGACTCCGACCAGCGGCATTAAAAATAAGTTATTACGCCGCGGTGGCGGAACTGGCAGACGCACTAGCTTCAGGAGCTAGCGCCCGCAAGGGCGTGGAGGTTCAACTCCTCTCCGCGGCAAATTTACTTTAAGTCATAGTCAGGCAACCGACTAAGTTGTAACGATACAATTCGATCCCAAGGAATATCGTATTCAGGTTGAATATTAGCGGAAGAATCTTCGCTGGATCCTCGCGACACGAGCACGGTCTTAATTGAAATAGCTGTTTGCCCCCGAGTAATCCCCGTAATCCGCAAAAACTCAAAGTGCGGCGGAAATGCGCCTGAGACTGATAGCATGCGCGACGGCATATGAGTAGAATAGACCCTTCCCCCCAAAAGCATGCGCAGGCCTCCACGCCTCCGTGTATAGATACTTTCAAAATTAATGTTCGTCCCCACTCCCACCACGTTTACCCCTTTCAACCGCATGCCCTGCATTGTCGATTGCAAATCTGGCGTCCGCAAGGTAACCGTTTTACCGGCTGCGAGCACGGATTCAAGCTCTGAAGCATCGGTCACTACAATTCTACGGTTTTCGGCCATATCACGCAGCGTTCGTGCAACCAGCACCGCCAAACTATCTGATCCCTCCCTCGCTCCAGATTGCAATAATTCAGTTGCTCTTAACCAACACAAAGGAAACGGGAAGTCACAATGCACTTGTGCGATGTCGCTTACAGCTTCTGCGATTGGTGACAAATGAACTGCGCCATCCGATGCAGACAAAGCAGCTAGCCATTCTGCCCCTTTTTCAAAACGATCCGCAATCGCCGCCAAGCCAACGGCAGATACCAGCCGCACGTTTTCCGATTCGGCTAATGTTCTGGTTAATCCTAAATGCTCCGCGGTCACCTCTGGCGTGCTCCGCGAAACCGGTATGGCGTTAGTTAATATTACCACCGCCTTGTCTCTTGCTTTGAGCTTCCCTAAAGTTCCACCCAATCTTCTCTCAAGCACACCCTCATCTAATCCTCTCATCCTCCAATTTCTAATTGGCTGCATAGCTGTCATTGCCTCACCGCATTTTAATGCTGGCATAAAAATCCTCCTTGCTAAAGCTGTTTACTTATCGCTCCTTCGATCAAAAAATTGCAGATTTCGCATGGATTATTTTTAGGGGACCATCCGTTTTTTTGCGGAAAAAATCACGCTTGACAAACAACCAAATATCCGGTTATACTTAAATCACAAATTTGGGCCACGGTTGTTAGGCATCCAACAATTATTGCGCGTGTCATCTTATTTATCAGCATGTTTTTAAAAAATCCTATAACCCATAACCCTACCAGCCCCGCCAAGTCGGAGCCAGCTAGCAAGCTGTAACCCAAATAACAGGAGGTAAAAATGGACATCGTAGAACTGGAAGGCAAAAAACTAACCGAGCTGTATGAACTGGCGGATACATTAAAAATCCCCAATTATAAACAACTAAAAAAAATCGACCTGATCTTTAAGATACTGGAAAACCAGACCGAGCAAAATGGCAATATTTTTGCCAAAGGCGTGCTCGAAATTTTGCCAGAGGGGTACGGCTTTTTGCGCACGTCCGGCTATTTGCCCAGCCGCGAGGATATATATGTATCGCAAACCCAGATCCGCCGGTTTGATCTGCAAAACGGCGACATGGTTTCCGGCCAGGTGCGTCCGCCCAAAGAAGGCGAAAAATATTACAGTTTACTGAAAATTGAAGCCGTGGGCGGCGCTAACCCCGAGCAGGCGCGGGAAAGGGTCCCGTACGATAACCTGACGCCAATTTTCCCAACCGTAAGGTACCAGCTTGAATTTATCGGGGCGCCCATTGCTTCCCGCTTGATCGATTTGGCCTCTCCTATTGGCGCCGGACAACGCGGGTTGATTGTTTCTCCTCCCAAGGCCGGCAAAACCACCATCCTGAAAAACATCGCCAACAGCATCACCGAAAATTATCCGGACACGATCATAAAAGTACTATTAATTGACGAGCGCCCCGAAGAAGTTACCGATATGCAGCGCTCGGTCAAAGGCGAGGTCATCTACTCTACTTTTGATGAGCCGCCGGAAGACCACATCCGCATCGCCGAGCTTTGCATTGAATCGGCCAAGCGGCTGGTGGAAGGCAAAAAAGATGTAATTATTTTGCTCGACTCTATTACACGTCTGGCGCGGGCTTATAACCTGGTTACACCGCCGTCCGGCCGCACCCTGTCCGGCGGTTTGGATCCCACCTGCCTCCACCGCCCCAAAAGGTTTTTTGGCGCGGCGCGCAACATTGAAGAAGGCGGCAGTTTAACCATCATCGCCACCGCTCTGGTAGACACCGGATCGCGTATGGACGATATTATTTATGAAGAATTTAAAGGCACCGGCAACATGGAACTGCACCTTGACCGCAAATTAGCCAACCGCCGCGTTTTCCCGGCCATCGACATCAAAATGTCCGGCACGCGCCGCGAAGAGTTATTGCTAAGCGAAGATGAATTGAAAAGCGTTTGGCTGCTGCGTAAAGTTTTGGATAATTACGAAGGCGCCGACGCCACCGAGCAACTGATTGAGCGGATGAAAGAATACAAAACCAACAAGGCGTTTTTGAAGAGTGCGGATATCAGGTAAGCTCCTTTGGGAAAATATAGCAAAATGTTCACGCCTGCAGAAATAAAAGCTGCGCTGAAAAAAGCTAAGTTTTTGGGACAGCTTCCGACACGATTTAAAGAAATCTCTACCGACAGCCGCACGGTTTGCGCGGGAGATTTATTTATCCCGCTCAAGGGGCCCAACTTTGGCGGCCGCAAATTCATAAAAACTGCTCTAAAAAAAGGCGCGGCCGCACTCAACACAAAATCCGGCCTCAAAAATTACCAGAAAATTGCCGCCGCTCACCGCCGCAAATTTACTCTACCCGTTATTGGCATTACCGGCAGCTCCGGCAAGACCACCACCAAAGACATGCTGGCTTCTATCCTCTCGCAAAAATGGCCCGTGCTAAAAAATGAAGGGAACTTAAATAACGAAATTGGCGTCCCCAAAACCCTGCTGCAGCTTGAGCCAAAACATCGCGCCGCCGTCATTGAAATGGCCATGCAAGGACGCGGTGAAATTGTCCAAATTGCCCAAATTGCCCGGCCCAACATTGCAATCATCACCAATATCGGAGAAGCTCATCTCAAACAATTAAAAAATCGCAAAAATATTGCCCGCGCCAAAGGTGAAATTATTGACCACCTGCCGCGCGGAGGGTACGTCATCTTAAATGCCGATGACGATTATTATCGTTTTTTAATTGAACGCGTCCTGGAAAGAACCAATTTACTCTGCTGCGGAAAAAAAGATAATTGTCATTGTGACAAAGCCTCCTGCGGTTTGCACGTAATCAGCTTTGGCATAAAAAATAAAGCATTTATTTCACCGTGCGATCCGAGCATTGCCACGCTCTTAAAAAGCTTGCCGCTACCCGGCGAACACAATATTTATAACGCACTGGCCGCCATCGCCGTCGCCCAAATTCTTGGCTTAACCGATAAACAGATTGCCGCCGGACTAAAAAAGGTTGAAACCTCAAAACACCGGATGAAAATCATGCACCACAAAGGCATCACAATTATCGATGACACTTACAATGCCAACCCCTCTTCGATGAAGGCAGCGCTGGAAATGCTTAAGCCCATAGACCATAGACCGCAGACCGCAGACCGGCTACCGCTACCCTGCCGCCGCATTGCGGTTTTAGGCGATATGTTGGAGCTGGGCCCGCGCGCCGCCGCCTATCATAAAGAAATCGGAAAATTGGCCGCGGAATCGGGCATTGACGTTTTAATTGGAGTTGGAAAATTAGCAAAACATTATGTTGCTGCGGCACAAAAAAGCGGCGCGGCAAAAAGGCGCGGCACTACCTGCATTTGGTATCCCGATGCTGCACAAGCGGGCGCGGGGCTAAAAAAGTTATTGCGGCGCGGCGATACGGTTTTGGTTAAGGGGTCGCGGGGGATGGGGATGGAAAAATGCTTATCTCTATTCGATTGCAATATCTGAAATACCGGTTCGGCTAAATAATTCATTTCGTGCCCATTGTCTTATTCTCTCTTCGGTTAAATTGGCCAAATAATTTTTCATCAAACTCATTGTTTGTGCATCGACCCCATTATCTCGTAATGCTTTTATCCAGCGCTTGGCTGTTACCAAATCAACTTTATCAAAAAGGCCGAGAAAAAGATTTTCCTCTAGACCGGAGTTCCCAATATTGACAGATAGCAAACCCGCCAAAGCCTGAAAAGGTTGTTTAGAAAAACCGATTTGCGAAAGATAGGCATTGCCTTCTCCTCCTCCAACCACAAAAACATGATATGCCTCGTGAGCAGCAACGCTATCTACTAAATACTGTTTGTCTATGCCTATCCTGTCTTTGGCCACAAGAAATGAAAACCAATTAGCAGAAAATGAATCATTCGTTTCTATTTGATTCAAGTCGACCACCGCGGTGGGATCATCAATTTCACAACCTGCGGTCATTCCCAAAGAGTTTGGGTCGAAATTGATCTCATCTAATCTGCTACCCAATATAACCTCAATCGTTTTAGCGCTGTTCCCCGCCGATTCTATCTTTACATTAAGATACCCGTCTATTCGATAATAAAAAATAACGGGTTCCTCCGCCGCGGTCTGCCAAAACATTAAGTGCAACCCGCGAGGGTTAAAATATGCTTCGTTTAATCGATCAAGCGTTTCAGCGATTGCGGTGCGACGTATTCGGTCGTCCTCGCGGTTAGCATCACGATAGCTTTTTATGTATTCGTTAAGCTCTGCTCGGCGCCGGGACGAATCTTTATCCGTCGCTGATTGCAAGCGACTTAATTGTATTCTTGCGGTGATTAATGGCCGCCTTGTAACCGCCAAGGCATGATAGGCAGTTTTAAGGCTGTCAAACACGCTCAATAATTCCGGGGTTGCGTTTCCAGGGAAATTCATTTCGTATTTCGATCCTTTATTTGCGGCCAAAACCCAGTCCTGAAATTCTCTTAAAAAACTCATTTCCATACCAAAGATTTTACCGTGCACTGATAAAGCCGCTTTTTTATTAACTGGAAGATCTTCAACATTGGCCATGATATCGCGCTCGCCACAATAAAACACCTGCGAAAGAAGTTCATTCCCATCCACCTCACCGCTGCGCTCTAAATCTTCCAGCCCGTGTGCCTCAAGCTGTGACAAATATTCCACCGCTGCATATTCTATTTTTCTGGCAAGCTTTATCTTTGCCCGATACGCTTCTCCTTCAACATCCAAAATAATTTCACCGCTTGGTCTGTCCCCGTCCGGCCTAACTATAAAAACAAACTGCTCATCCTGCCCGGCAACAGCTTCCCCTTTTACGTCTAATTGGACAATCCAATATTGCCGGTTTTCGCTTTTGCTTTGATTTTCGGATAATTCAGAAATAAACGTGCTGGCTTTTACTGCGCCGCTACTTCCTGACAGGCCTTCAATTCGTTGCCATACCAATAAGGCCTCCAGTGATTCAATGGTTCCATTAGCCGCCACGGGAAGCTCCTCACCGCTTGAATTCCCACAACCTCCCCCCACCACAGAAAATAGCTTCGGTTGATTATCGCCATATTCATACAAATCCCTTAAAACCGCCTGTTGCTGTTCAGCCGTTTTACCGGACAATTTATCTCTTAACTTAGCTTCGGCTAAAGCTGATAGCTCAACTTTCCCTTGAATTAAAGTTTTTTTTCCACCATTGGAAGCATCAAGCAAGGCTACTTCTCGTTCGCTCTCGTACCAAACTCCGGCTTTAGTATTCTGGGTAGAAGCAAAGGCATAGGTGCCATCCGCAAGCTTTACCACATACATATCATCAACTGTCCAAAATCCACTGCTGTTTTTCAGGTCAGCAATGCTCCGCGCGGCAACTATTTCTCCAGCCATAAAGCCTTCCTCCTTGGAATACCCATACATATATTTCGATAAAGCTCAAGACAAACTTGCATGTTTTTGGCGATATTATTTTAATTAAGGGGTCGCGGGGGATGAAAATGGAACAGGCGATTACGCAGCTATTTGGTTAACTAAACTAATATAATCCGCATCTGGTTTGGGCCAAAGTAAATCTAATTGTGTTTGCACCCGTTTTGCTTGATCTGGAGAATAGACCCGGAATAAACCATCTGCATTTATCTTATTCACCGGATACGGCCGGAGATACTCCCGTGGACGCAATATCCCTGCCTTGATCGGCGTTGGCATTAAACAATCCGGGTTTCCCTGCTGCGCCATAGCTAACCTGGTTATAAAATCTCCGCCAAAACCAGCCAAGTAGATTTCGCTTTGTCTTCCACCGGTTATATTACAGGCACGCAGCGCTTGGTTCGTCGCCGAATAAAACGCAGCCCCAAGCGGGCCATACCTACTCTGGCCGTATAAAAAAACATAAGCATCAATTGAACCGCGCGCCTGTCCCAAAGCCTGAAAAACTTTTCGATAGCGCCGTACATACGCATCAATTATCCATTGCGGAATCTGATGTTGGGGATGCTGATAGACGGCACGAATCAAACTTGGTTTTTCTTTCCCTAAATGGAAAGAAACCGTAATCCTCTCCTCAAGGAAAATTTCTGGAAAATTGGAAATATTTTTGGCGGCTTCTTCTGCCCGCCAATCATTTTCATCAAATCCGGACGTATAATTCTGCAGATTCAATTGTCGGTGCTGTGCGCACGCATAATCAAAGGCAAAACGCACAAGCGTGTCAAAGTGCAATCCCAGCAAAGGATCACACCATTCCAGAATATCATTTTTGTGATATCCGTTAAAATATACAGTCCCAGATCGTTGGCCACCAACAAAAAAGGGAATCACGCTGTTGGTTGCCGCAATGATCTTACCCACCACCACCGGAAACGGATCAAAGCTTCCCCAGCTAAAACGATTTTCTTGCATACAAAAACTGCAAGGACGGATACACCCATCCCCAATTGCCCCCACCCGCGGAAAATTAATGCCTGCCGATCCCTGGCTTAAATCAAACCACTTAGACCAATTATCTTCTCCTCCTTCAGTTAGGCTTACCTGCCGCGGCTTAGGCATGCACGCTAAAATTCCTTCCGCCTCCCCTATAACCGGCACATCAAAATTATCCGTAAACACCGCTGCATTAGCAATGCGCATTACACGCGCGGCCGCCTGGCCGCGTTCGGTCAACATATCTGCGTAGCCAGTATACATTTTGTCGGCGCGCCATACGCTATGCACAAAGCGTGCCCGAGCTTGATTCCCGATAAACTCTACCGGCATCCTTATACCTCCACTTCTTATAGTATTTATCGTCATTTTTTTAACATAATTCCACTTTGCTTCTTATTTTTTTATCTGATAAAATCTTTTTATGCGCCTGGGTGGTGGAATGGCAGACACACCAGCTTGAGGGGCTGGCGCCGTTAAAAGCGTAGGAGTTCGAGTCTCCTCCCAGGCATAGTTTTAAACACAAGTTTGGCGGCAGTTAAGTCGATAAATCAAGTGGAGGGGTTTGGATGCTGGAAATTTCAAAAATT
Source organism: Candidatus Margulisiibacteriota bacterium (assembly GCA_041645285.1). Lineage (GTDB taxonomy): Bacteria > Margulisbacteria > WOR-1 > JAHJIW01 > JAHJIW01 > JBAZQH01. The sequence goes on from JBAZQH010000067.1 coordinate 8,215, forward strand.
ACATCTATCGATACGCCCCAAAACAGCGCCGCGTCGGCTTCAGCAAACGACAACGAAACCACTTTTCATCAGCGCCTGGAAGAAGCCGAAAAACAAATTAAAGAAAAATACCAAAACCAGGCGTGGATACCCTGGGGTGCGGTGGAAGCTCTTTTTCAAAATCTCTGGCCCGATTTTAATGACCAGCTTAAGGTTGAAAACGTCAGCGCGGCTGCATCTTCCCGCAAAGAAACCGCCGACTCCGCCGGGTTTTATGCTGCGGCCACGTCCTCTTCCACACACCCCCAAGCAACCGAGAACGCCAGTGCCGCCGCCTCACCAGAAAAAAATCGCCAAAATGCGTTGGATAAACTATCCCAAACCGTGCTTTCGGTAAATTTAGCCGGCAACCCTTTCTTTTTGGACGCTTTATGGAACAGTGCTTTCTCTAAACTGATCAACTCCAAAATTGACTTGGAGCAAATCATTGCCAAAATTGTTGACCAGGCGCGCATCCTAAAAATCGGCGAAAAGAAAACCCTGGAAATTGCCCTCTCTCCGGACGAGTTGGGCAAAATTTTGCTGACCGTGACCAAAAACGAGGGACAAATCAGCATCCGGATTTTTGCCGCGGAACATGCGAAAGATATCCTCGAAGAAAACATTTCTGCGCTTGAAGAAAGTTTAAAAAATGCTAATATAAACATCGGAAGCCTTACCGTATCCATCGGGTCACGCAGGGAAGCGGAAAACGGGCAAGCCGCCGACGCCGAATCATTGCAGGCGGGCGCGGGATTTTCCCTGGGCGAAGCGACAGAAGCGTTGGCGAGCGATCCGGTCAACGTAAAAGTTGACGCATATCTGGTTAAGAAATTGCTGGGTTGGCTTCCAAAACTAAGTATTTATTCTGAAGTTTAAAGGAGCCGCCATGACCCAGGCGCCGGTTAACGCAGTTTTGGCGCAGTACACACTGCGGAAGGCCGCTCAAGACGATGCCAGCAACACGGCAAAGGCAAACGC
>JBAZQH010000068.1:0-9030 GCA_041645285.1 Candidatus Margulisiibacteriota bacterium
CGCAGGGAGGTGGGGATGAGGCGCAGTAGGCCGCGGGGAGGGTTTTCTTCCCAGTAACGCTGGCGCGCCAGGCGGCTGGTGTCTTTTTCGGGAACAAAAATTAGGTTGCATTTCAGATCAAGCTTAAGCAAGCTTTTTTGGATGTCGCGCGATCCGGTTCCGGCCCCTACGATTAGCGAAAAAATTCCGTATTTTTGAATCGTGCTTAATACCTCATTTACAAAATCGGCGCGTTGCACCAATTTGCGCTCCAACACCACTTTGGAGTCCTTAATTACGGCAAACCCGCATTTGCTGGTTCCGGGGTCAATGCTTAAAAATATTTTGTCGGGCATAGATTATTTAAAATAATTTTACTTGGCTTTTATGCTAAATTCAACCCGCAGCGGCCCGGAAGTATAAATATCTTTGGCGGCCTGCGCCACTACTTCGGTTAGCTGGTTAAACTGTTTGATTTTTTTTGCCAGCTCAAAAATTTCGGAGTAAGAAATTTCACCAATTGCGCCTTGCGCGTCCGGCTGGATACCTTTTTGCGTGGCCGCCAGGTGAACCGCGGACAGCAGCTTTTTTATCTCTTCTTCTATTTTGTCGCGGGGAAGCCGCCCGTCAATTAGGACTGCGGCAATTTGGTCGCCTTTTTGAAAAACCATTTCGTTTTTGTAGATTTTGAGGGTCACCGGGATTTTTTCCCCAAAAATGACGTTGCTGGCAGAGATTAGCTTGACCAGACAGGGTTCCGGCAACCCCTTTAAAATTTCGATGGTTTGGGTAAAGCTTTGAGGGTCAACCTGGATTAACCCTGCAACATTTTTATCTTTTAATGCCAGATAATTTTGTTCCGCGGTTTGCAAAAAATGGTTTAAATTTTCCGCTGCGGCGGCTCCCCCCTCAACCAATCCTACTGCCACCACTTCCCCGATTCTAAAAAAGATAGTCCCCTGGCGGGTTTTGGAGATTTCCTTGTTCAGTTTTTCTTTGATTGAAAGCAGGGAGGAAATTTCACTGCGGGCCAGGGTTAGCTCCCCTTGGATAAGTTGTCGCTGTTGAGTTTTGTTGTCCAGCTCGGCTTTAATTTGGAGCAGTTCCTCGCTTTTTTGATTGAGCAGCCCGGTTTTTTCATGGATTGCCTGCTGTAATTTTTCCAGGCCAAAAAAAGCGGTTTGCGCGTCCTTGGAGATAATCAACAAAGAAGACAACGTCAGCAGCGCAATCAGCATGCCGGAAACTACGGTAAAAAAATTGGCGGTGTAGCGCGGGCGCAAGCCAAAGAGAGTCAGGCGTTTTTTTCCGACGGATTTGCCCAGAAAATTACCGATGTAGGCGATGGTGCCCGATAGTACCAGCAGCAGCAAAACAATTTTTAGCCCAAAATACCCCATATTAAGCGTTGGCCTTTTGGTTGATAAAATAAAAGCCCAGGCCCGCAGTGACGATATTGGGCAGCCAGGCGGCGGTGGCGGGCGGCAATATCTTCAGCTCTCCCAAAGACATGCTCAAGAAAATTAAAATGTAATAGATGAAAATTACGATGATCGAAAAGCCCAGCCCCGTGGAAGAACTGGCCCGCTTGGGGGTTAGCCCCAGCGGCGCTCCGATTAAGACAAATACCAGGCAGGCAAAGGGAATCGCCAGCTTCAGGTTGAGCTGGATTTTGAGGTCGGTGACGTCTGCGCCCATGCGTTCTTTTAAGTGGATGTAATCCCGCAGGGTAGCGTAGCTCATTTCTTTGGGATCTTTGTCGCCGATATAAAAATCGGCGGGCGAATATTTGATGGAAATGTACTGTTCTTTAAATTTTATCAAATGGCGGTAGTCGCCGCTTTCCGCCAAAAGATAGATGACGCCGTTTCTAAAGAGCCACTGGTTCAAGGTGGGTTCCCACTGTGCCTGGTCGGCGTTGATGATTTGGCTTAATTCCCCGTCGGAAAATTCCTGCACGATCACGCCGGCCATGGTTTTGCCTTCCATGCTACGGGCATAAAAAATGCGTTTTAATTTGCCTTTTTCCAGCTCCGGCACAAAAATGTTTTCCTGCAGTTTGGGGGCGTGTTTGGCGGCGGTTTCTACCAGCAAGTTTTTGGCGGCCTGGGAGGATGCGGGCACTACCATTTCCTGAAACAGCAGCGTCACCAGCGAGATGCCGATCCCCACAAAAATAACCGGGATAATCAAGCGGTATAAGCTGATGCCAGCAGCGCGGAAGGCGATGATTTCGGAATCCCCCGAGAGGCGGGTAAAAGAAAGCAATGCCGCTAAAAGTGTTGCCATCGGGAAAATATACACCATGACGCTGGGCAGCTGGAAGATAAACACCTGCAAGGCTACCACCATGGGCATTCCTCTGATAACCACCGCCTGCACCAGTTCAAATAAGCTCATGGAGGCCGAAAGGATGGCGGTAAACGATCCCAGCCCGAAGATAAATGGATCAAAAAGTTCTTTAGTAATGTAGCGGTCGATTATTTTTATCATTATAAGGAAAACTGGTCCCCAAGATATAATCGCTTGGCCTCTTCGTTATTGGCAATTTCCTGCGAATCACCGGATATTAAAATTTTCCCCTGATGCACAATATAAGCGCGGTCGGTGATGGCGAGGGTTTCTCTAACGTTGTGGTCGGTGATTAAAACCCCCAGCCCCTTATCTTTCAGCGCGCGGATAATATTTTGCAATTCATCCACGGTTTTGGGGTCGATCCCGGTAAACGGTTCGTCTAATAATAAAAACGATGGATTGGTAGCCAGCGCGCGTGCGATTTCAACCCGGCGCTGTTCCCCGCCGGATAGCGTGTAGGCCTTTTGCTTGCGCAGGTGGGTTACGCCCAACTCATCCAGCAGTTTTACCAGGCGCGGCTCATATTCCTCTTTTTTGATATTGGGATTTAATTCCCAGAGGACCAAAATATTTTCTTCGACCGACAATTTCCTGAAGATGGAGGCCTCTTGCGGCAGGTAGCCAATCCCCAGCTGTGACCGGCGGTGCATGGGGAATTGGGTGATTTCTTTGTCGCCTAAAAATACCTGGCCGGAATTGGGTTGGACCAGTCCGACTACCATATAAAACGTGGTGGTCTTGCCGGCGCCGTTGGGGCCCAATAGCCCCACAATTTCACCGCGTTTTACGTCGATAGAAATGTCGTTGACTACAATTTTGTTTTTGTATGCCTTGATTAAGTTCTCGGTGTGGATGTGTTGATGGGGGACGCCTTTATCCATGGGTTGAAGTATAACACAAATGCTCTAATTTTTGACCCGCCACCCCCGACTCAATCGCTTCCGCGGCGATTTTTATGCCTTCTTTAATATCTTTGGCCTTTCCGCCAACGTAGATAGCCGCTGCCGCGTTCAATAATACGATATCGCGTTTTGGTCCCTTATTTTTGTCTCTTAGTATTTCCAGGGCAATGGATGCGTTTTCCGCCGCGCCGCCGCCTACCAAATCTTCCTTTTGCGCTCGGCGCAGGCCAAAGTCCTCCGGTGCTATGAAATAATTTTCAATCTTGCCGTTTTTAAGATGAGAGACCTTGGTTTTCTCGCAAAGTGAGATTTCATCGAGGCCGTCCATGCCGTGTACTACCATGGCTTCATCGCAGCCCAAATTATTGAGCACTTTAGCCATGGTTTCGGTTAATTCTGCTGAAAAGACCCCCAAGACCTGCCGCTTGGCGCCGGCGGGATTGGTCAACGGGCCCAAAATATTGAAAACCGTCCGTACGCCGATTTCGCGCCGCGTTGGCATGGCGTGTTTCATGGCAGGATGGAAATTGGGCGCAAAAATAAACCCGATCCCAATTTCATTTATGCATTCTTCAACTTTTTGCGGAGGGAGGTCGATTTTTACTCCCAGCGCTTCCAGTAAATCGGCACTGCCGCATTTAGAAGAAACCGAGCGGTTGCCATGCTTGGCAATGGTAACGCCGGCGCTGGCGGCCACAATGGCTGAAACCGTCGAAATATTAAACGTGCCGGACACATCGCCGCCCGTGCCGCAGGTATCAACGGTGTTGGGTTCTTTGGGATAAATTTTTACCGCGTGCTCGCGCATAGATAGCGCAAACCCGGTGATTTCGTCAATGGTTTCGCCTTTCATGCGCAGAGCAATTAAGAGGGCGGCAATTTGAGCAGGGGAGGCGTTGCCTTCCATGATGGTATTCATGGCCAGGATGGCTTCTTCCTGGGTAAGGTTTTGGCGATTAACAACTTTTTTGAGCGCGGTTTGAAGCATGGGGTAAGTTTACAACAAAATAACCATACACGCCAGATTTTTAGGGTTAGGCGGCGCGGCGCAGTAGGGTGCGGTAGATTCGAAAAATTTTCTCGGCATTTTGTCTTGCAACTTTTTCAACATCTTTGTGGCATGGATGTGCAGTTGAAAGGCCGGCCCCGGCGTTGGTGATGGAGCTTAATGCGATCATTTGAATAGGAGGTTGTCCCGGTGGCAACATAAGCATATCTAAAGCTTCATTGATTGCTCGACGGCCCGAATTAATATGTTCCAGGGCAACAATTCCAAATACAGTTGACATGCCGACTTCGGCCCCTCTAATTATTCTTATATAATCAATAGTGCTAGGGGTTTCGTATTCCGGGCCGGGCATGCATACATAAGTGCCTGCTGGTATAATTCCGTCGTTTTCTCTGGCGGCTTCTTGAACTTCCTGAAAAAGCTGGGTTTGACTTGAATAGAGCATAGGGACAAATCTTTCTCCAATTGGGGAAAGGTTTGGCCCAAGCAGCGCACTCCTCCCGGTTAAATTTATAAAATCATGTATCAAAACGATGTCTCCTACCTTCAAGGTTGTTCTGCCCACCAAGGTTCTATTGGTAAATCCGGCGGCGTTGGTTAAAACTACTCTTCTTAAGTCAGTGGCCCTTTCAATTGCGCGCAGAGGTCGGACCGTTTCAAATGGTTCTAACCCTTGATAGCAATGTACGCGTCCTTTTAATGCAAAGATAAGCTTGCCTTCCAGTCTACCAACTACCATACTGCCTTCATGGCCGGGAATAACATCCAGCGCGCGCGGAAAACAGGGCACATCGGCACACTGCATTGTAGCCAAAATTTCCATTTGGTCTGTAATACTACCTAATCCCGAGCCGCATTCAATTAACTCATGGATTTCTGCAGGATTAATTCCTTGCCTTAATAAAACCTCAGTAATATGATCACTGAATACCTGAATTTTTGCGTCTTCCAATAAAAGGGCGTGAGGATATTGTCTAATATCTTGCATATCCATCCCGATTGCGCGCAAAACTGCTTCGCGCTGGGTTGGATGTGCGGCGAGTGATAGATTGTAGACCCGGCGCAGGTGGGGGGAACATTTTCTCATTGCTGCATGAATGGACCCTAAGCTAAAAGGTGAGCCATCTGCCGTGGCCGCACCTGAAACGTGCCGGCGTGGTGCGTATTGAATTGATGATGGCCGGTGAGTTCTCATACTACAGATTCTTCGTCGCTTTTTGTTGAAAATTTCATTATATTTTTAGTATTTTAATAAATGGAGTTTCCCTAAAGATGAAAAGCAATGGCCCAAAGAAAACCGTCATGAGGCCGAGCAGGCATGGTTCCCCGATTGCATCGGGGAGAGCGAGGCCGAAATGAGAGCACGAAAACCACGCTGGGGTTTTCGTGCGTGTTTGCGAGGGCCATTGCTTGCAATTAATTTTAGGGAAACTCCATTGAGGGGCTTTTTCTTGCCTATACATTTTTCCCGTGTTACCATTTCCCTGCCATGCCTAAGACCAAGCCGCTGTCTTTCCAGCAAATTATCGAGAAGCTTTCCCACTTTTGGGCGGAGCAGGGTTGCATCATACAGCAACCGTACGATATGGAAAAAGGCGCCGGCACGATGCATCCGGCGACATTTTTCCGGACACTGGGGCCCGAGCCGTTTAATGTGGCTTACGTTGAGCCGGTCCGGCGTCCCACCGACGGAAGATACGGCGAAAACCCCAACCGTCTTTTTCATTATTACCAATTTCAAGTCATTATGAAGCCCTCGCCCAAAAACATTCAGTCAATTTATCTCAATAGCTTGGAAAATTTGGGGATTGACTCGGCCAAACACGATGTGCGTTTTGTGGAAGATAATTGGGAGTCGCCGACGCTGGGGGCGTGGGGTGTGGGATGGGAGGTTTGGGCCGAAAACATGGAGATTACCCAGTTTACTTATTTCCAGCAGTGCGGCGGATTTGATTGCAAACCGGTGAGTGTGGAAATTACTTACGGGCTAGAGCGCATCGCTATGTTTATCCAGAAAAAAGATAACGTGTTCGATATTGATTGGACGGAAGGGATTAAGTACGGCGATATTCATTTGATGAGCGAGAAAGAACATTCAAAATACAATTTTGAGACCGCCAATGTTGAAGCGCTGACGCTTTTGTTTGGCATCTGCGAAAAAGAAGCGCAGGAGCAGATCAACCATGGCCTGGTCTTGCCGTCCTATGATTACACATTAAAATGCTCGCATTTATTTAATTTGCTGGATGCGCGCGGCGCAATTTCGGTAACCGAACGGCAGGCCTATATTGGCAAAATCCGTAAACTGGCGCGCGCCTGTGCCAGATTGTATGTGGCACAGAGGGAGGAAATGGGGTATCCGTTGATGGGAAAGGGAAACCCGCCCCCCGCTAGGTAGGGCGGAGGAGAGGGACGAGAAAAAGGACACTCATGATGAAAACCAAGAGCAGCGGCAATCTTATTTTTGAAATCGGCACCGAAGAAATTCCGGCGCGGTTTGTACCCGAGATGCTGGCGGATTTAAAGCAAAAGGCAGAAAAAGAGTTTGCGGCGCAAGCTTTGAGCTATGTGACATGCCAGACCTTTGGCACGCCGCGGCGGCTGGTTTTGAACGTTGAAAATTTGGCGGACCGCCAGCCGGATGAAAATATTTCCGCTAAAGGTCCGCCCAAAGACCTGGCATTTGACCAATCGGGTAATCCCACCAAGGCAGCGGAAGGGTTTGCCCATAAATCCGGTGTTAGTGTGGCGGCCTTGCAGGTTAAAGCGGTTGACGGCCGCGACTACGTGTTTGCCGAATACTTAAAAAAAGGCGAAACCACAGAAAAACTTTTACCGGATATTTTACCCAAACTGATTGCATCCTTATATTTGCCCATTTCAATGCGCTGGGGCAGTGAAGATTTTAAATTTATCCGTCCCATCCATTGGATTCTGGCAAGTTTTTGCGGCAAGCTGGTTAAATTTGAGCTGGCCGGAGTAAAAACTGCACTTTCAATTTCGGGGCATCGTTTTCTGGCCGGTGGTAAAATGCAAAAAGTGCCTGCGCCTGCGCTGCGCGGCATGGAAGCTTATAAAACTTTCTTGCGAGGGGTGGGGGTAGTTTTAGACCAGGAGGAAAGAAAGGCAATTATTACCGAAGGGGTAAATAATTGCGTCACAGAAGAAAATACCAAGCCGCTGTTGGATCCGGCACTGCTGGATGAAGTAACTTACCTGGTTGAATATCCTGATTTTTTGCTGGGATCTTTCCCACATGCATTTTTAAAAGTACCCAACGAAGTTTTGGTAACTTCGATGAAGAAAAACCAAAAGTACTTCCCGATCTTGGACGAGCGGGGGCACTTGACCAATAAATTTGTCATTGTTACCAATTGCAAGGTGGGCGCTAACCAGAAGACGCTGCGCGAAGGCAACGAGCGGGTCATTGCGGCCCGGCTGTCGGATGCGCGCTACTTTTTTGACGAAGACCAAAAAATTAAGCTGGAAGCGCGCGTGCCGGACCTGGCGAAAATTGCTTTCCACGAGGGCTTGGGCAATCTTTTGGAAAAGAAAGACCGGTTAGTTGAATTGACGCGTAACTTGGGCCATCTTTTTGGTTTGGATGAGCATACCGTCGCGCGTGCCGCGCGGGTGGCCCACCTTTGCAAAGCCGATTTGACTACGCAAATGGTCTTTGAATTTACCGAACTGCAGGGCATTATGGGCCGTGAGTATGCGTTGCTCTCCGGCGAAGAAAAATCGGTGGCCCAGGGTATTTTTGAGCATTATCTGCCCCGTTTTGCCGGGGATATTTTACCCAAGACACCGGAAGGTGTTTTGGTGTCCCTGGCGGACAAATTTGATTCGCTGATAGGTTGTTTCAGCTTGGGGGTAATGCCTACCGGCTCGCACGACCCGTTTGGGCTGCGGCGGTTGGCGATGGGAATTGTGGCAATTGTTATGGAAAGGAAACTGGATTTTATTTTGGAAGATTTGGTCCGTAAAAATTACAAACTTTACCTAAAAATTCACAAGAACGCGCAAGACGACAAACGCAAAGTTTTGCCGGAAGAAGCGGTTTTGGAAAAATTATTGCAGTTTTTGGCGGAGCGGATGAAAAATATTTTTAAGGAAGAAGGGATCCGCTACGATTTGGCCGAGGCCGCACTGCACGAGTTTAATGATATTTGGGCGGCGCAAAAAACCGCACGCGCACTGCAACGCCATGCCCAAGCCCCCTGGTTTAAGGGGCTGGTCGAATCGGCAGACCGGATCCATCGCCTGGCGGCTTCGGCTACCCGCGAAAATGTGTTGGAGCACGATTTTATCAGCGACGCCGAGAAACAGATGTTTGAGGCCTATTTGAAAGTAAACTGGGAAGTGGGCGAAAAAATAAAAAAAGGCGAGTTTGAGGCGGCCCTGCTGGAGCTGGCAAAATTCACCCCGTTTGTTGAAAAGTTTTTTGTAGACGTTTTGGTCATGCACGAAGATGAAAAAGTAAAAACCAACCGCCTGGCGCTGTTGAAAACGCTGGAAAAAATGTACTTTGAATTTGCTGATTTTTCAAAGATTGTGATTGGAACTGCGACAACCTGAATCCCCTCGGTGCAGTGCGGCATTTTCTGTGCTAAAATGTAGCTGAAATTCATTGGTGGAAGGGAAGGTCATCGGGTCGAAGATGTTGATGTCACGCATGCTGATTCCGACCTTGCGGGAGGATCCCAAAGAGGCGGAGGTAATTAGCCACAAATTAATGCTTCGGGCGGGGATGATTCGGAAGCTGGCGGCGGGTGTGTATACATT
>JBAZQH010000069.1:0-8901 GCA_041645285.1 Candidatus Margulisiibacteriota bacterium
AAATAAAAAGCATGGGCAGAGCAATCTTGCACAGCAATTCTATCCCGCCTTTGATGCCGCGGGATAAAATCCAAAAATTCAGCCCAAAGGTTATCAGGAAAAATATGTATGCGGTTAAGAGGTTACTTTGCGGCGCCAGTCCCTGGTAGGTCTGTAAAAACCCCTGCATTTGTGCGGCGGTGGTTAAAGCCAAGAGCTTGCCGGTAAGCGAGAAAAACATATAACCCAACAGCCACGATTCAATATATGTATAGTAGATAAAAATTACCACTGGTCCAAAGATGCCGATTACGCCTAAATATTTTGCCCAGCGGCTTTTTGACATTTTGGAAAAAGCGCCGGGAGCGGTCCCGTGACCAAACAGCCCGCCGTAGCGGCCCACTGCCCACTCAATCCAGACCACCGGTATTCCCAGAAAAAACAGTGCGATGAAGTAGGGGATCATGAACGCGCCGCCGCCGTTTTGCGCGGCCTGCACCGGAAAGCGCAAAAAATTACCCAAACCTACGGCCGACCCCGCCACCGCCAGGATGACGCCTAATTTGGTTCCCCATTTTTCTCGATTAGCCATATGTAATTGTAAGTTTATCACCGAAAAGTTGGTTTTTGCAAGAAGTGGCAATCCCTCTCTGGCCGTGATAAAATGACAAAAAATTTCAAGCGGGGGAAAGTTTGTTTTTATATATCTTAATATTTTTGTCAGCATTCCTGACCACTGTTTTTACTGCTCCGTTGGCACTAAAGCTGGCATTTCGTTATGGCGCCCTGGATGAGCCGGGTGTGCGCAAGGTCCACCAAAAAGCAATTCCACGGTTGGGGGGAGCGGCAATTTTTGCGGGGATGCTTTTTTCACTTTGTGTGGCGCTGGTGTTGCGGCAAATTGGTTTCTTCCATTTTAATGTCTGGATGCTGGCGGGCATAGTTTTTGCCTCTGCCATTATTTTTGTGCTGGGATTGATTGATGACTTGCGCCGCCTCTCGCCGGTCACCAAACTGGTCTGGCAGGCAGTCGCGGCGTCAATCGTTATCGTGTTGGGTGTGTCGGTGGAATTTATTTCCAACCCGTTTAATGGGTTGGTTTATTTGTCGGTAGTTTCTTTTCCCTTAACCTTGTTTTGGATTGTGGGGTTGACCAATTCAATCAATTTGATTGATGGGTTGGATGGGTTGGCGGCGGGAGTGGTGGGAATTTCTTCTTTGGCCCTGTTTTTGGTGGCGTTGATGAAAGGCCAGCCCGAAATTGCTGGATTACTTTTGCTGTCGCTGGCCGGCGTCTCTTTTGGCTTTTTGGTATTTAATTTTCATCCGGCGTCAATTTTTCTGGGAGATTCGGGCAGTTTACTCTTGGGTTTTTTGCTGGCGGTGTCTTCGGTGGTGGGCTCGCTCAAAAGCACTTTGTTTGTGGTGTTTCTGTTACCGGTGGTAATTTTGGCCGTGCCCATTTTTGATACAATTTTTGCGGTAATCCGCCGCGCCTATTTCAAACAGCACATTTTCCAGGCAGACGATATGCACATCCATCACCGTTTGTTAAATGCCGGCCTGTCGCACCGCGCGGCGGTGCTGACGATTTATGTTTGCTGTATTCTGTTGAGTTTGCTAGCATTGGTTTTGGCTAAGCTTACTTAGTTGGGATTTTGGATTTGGGAGTTAAGCTTAAGGAGCAATAAGTGTTTCCTAAACTTAGAGTAATGTTTGTTTTTGGTACCCGTCCCGAAGCCGTGAAAATGGCTCCCATTGTGAAGGAAGCGGAAAAATATCCGGATGTTTTGGAAGCCATTGTGGTGGTGACTGGCCAGCACCGTCAAATGCTGGACCAGGTGTTGGCGGCGTTTAAAATTTCCCCCGATTATGATCTGGGAATCATGGAAGAAGCGCAATCGCTTTCGCAGATTGTGGCGCGCTGCTTAAACGGCCTGGAGGGAATAGTTTTACGGGAGCGGCCGGATATCATTTTGGTGCAGGGCGATACGTCCACCGCTTTTGCCACTGCGCTTTCCGCTTATTACCACAAAAAGACGCTGGGGCACGTTGAGGCCGGATTGCGCACCGGCGATAAATTCAGCCCTTATCCGGAAGAGGCCAACCGCCGGCTGATTTCCACCCTAACCGATTTGCATTTTGCTCCAACCAGTATCTCATCCCAAAATTTACTGAACGAAGGCGTCCCTAAATCGCAAATTTATTTGACCGGCAATTCTGTGATTGATGCGGTAAAAATGGTGGCGGGACTGCCGTACGACATGGCCAAAGATTTTCCGATGTTGGATCGCAATAAAAAGTTGATTTTGGTGACCGTGCACCGCCGCGAAAGTTTTGGGCTACCAATGCGGGAGGTCTGTGAGGCCATTAAGGAAATTGCGCAGACCAACTTGTCTGCGGTCCAGTTTTTATTGCCGGTGCACAAAAATCCCCAGGTTTCTTCAGTAGTGCGCGAGGTTTTAGGTGATTTGGGCAACGTGGTTTTGACTGAACCGCTGGATTATTTGCCTTTTGTAAACCTGATTAAGTCAGCTAATTTTGTTTTAACTGATTCGGGAGGGATCCAGGAAGAAGCGCCAACGCTAGGCAAGCCGGTCCTGGTGGTCAGAGAAAAAACCGAGCGTCCCGAAGCAATTATGGCGGGGACTGCAAAGCTGGTCGGGACCAGCAAGGAAAAAGTCATCCAGTCCATGCAGCAATTGTTAAACGACCAAAATGAATATGACCGCATGTCCCATGCCGTAAACCCCTACGGTGACGGCCGGGCGGCGGAACGCATTACCGGGGCCATTTTGCATTATTTTGGCTTTACCGATATGCGGCCGGAGGAATTTGCTTGAAAAAGTTAGTCATCAAAGGGGGTAGGAAACTTAACGGTACGGTGGTTATTTCCGGCTCCAAAAATGCGGCGCTGCCGATTTTAGCGGCTTCAATTTTATTAAACGGTGAAACTACGCTGACAAATGTTCCCAATCTTTTAGACGTCATTACCATGCTGCGGGTCTTGCGCACCCTGGGGATCCGGGCTGAGTATTATGACGGCGGCAAGGTAAAAATTTGGAACCAAAATTCCATCAAGCATGTGGCCCCGTATGAGCTGGTTACCAAGATGCGGGCCTCTTTTTTTGTAATTGGTCCCATTTTGGCCCGGACCGGCCTGGCTAAAATTCCACTTCCCGGCGGCTGTGCGATCGGTTCGCGGCCGGTCAATATCCATATCAAGGGGTTAGAGCAGTTAGGCGCCACGGTCAGGATGGAGCACGGTTTTGTGATTGTTTCGGCCAATAAACTGCAGGGTAAAAGGGTGTATTTGGATTTTCCAAGCGTGGGCGCAACCGAAACCATGTTGATGGCGGCAACTTTGGCCTCCGGCAAAACCATCATTGAAAATGTGGCGCGCGAACCCGAAATTGTTGACCTGGCCAATTTTTTAAATCAGGCCGGAGCCAAAATCAGCGGAGCCGGTTCGGAAGTAATTGAAATTGAAGGGGTTGATGCACTGCACGCAATCGAATACGAAGTTATTCCGGATCGGGTGGAGGCCGGAACTTTCATGCTGGCCGCGGCCATCACGGGGGGAGACGTGGAAGTTAATAAGGTTATTCCAACCCACGTTGAGGCCTTGATCCGTAAATTGCAGGACGCGGGTTTAAAGATGCAGATTGAAGAAAACCGGATCCGTATCAGCTCCTCCGGGCGGCTCACTGCGGTGGATGTGCGCACTTTGCCTTATCCTGGTTTTCCAACCGATTTACAGCCGCAAATGGCGGCACTCTTAGCCGTTAGTCGCAACACGTCGGTTATTACTGAAACCATTTTTGAAAACCGTTTTATGCACGTGCCGGAATTAAACCGCATGGGAGCAGACATAAAAATTGAGGGTTCCAGTCTAATTATAAACGGGGTGGAAAAATTATCCGGCGCTCCGGTACGGGTTTCGGATTTGCGGGCAGGGGCGGCGCTGGTTTTGGCGGCGCTGGTGGCGGAAGGTGAAACCTTAATTGAAGACCAGGACCATCACTTATCCCGCGGCTACGAAAACCTGGTGGAAAAAATTAAAGCGTTAGGAGGGGACGTTGTTGTCCCAAACCCGATCTCCGCTTTGTTTAATAAAGCTTGATTGCCGGTTTCGCTTGAGCCCGGCGTTAAAAAAACGATTACAGCGGCAGGCCGCTAGGGTTTTAGCGGGAGAATGGTTGGAAAAAGTAAGAGAAAAAGGAGAAGGAGGAGGCAGAGGAGAAGGGGACAGAAAATCGGTTAACCTGGTTTTTGTCGACGGCAAGAAGATACGTGCATTAAACAAAAAGTTCCGGAAAATTGATAAAATTACTGATGTATTGTCGTTTGAGGGAGAAATCGTAATCTGTGTTGAGCAGGCGCAAAAAAACGCCCGGCGTTTTGGGGTAACCTTTGAAGCAGAAGTGTTGCGTCTCTTGACGCACGGAATCCTGCATTTGGCAGGGTACGATCACGTTAAAACAGGGGAACGGGTTGTGATGCGCAAAAAGGAGGAATCTTATGCCCAGAAAATTTGCTAAAAGTTTTGAATATGCATTTGACGGGTTGCACTATATTTTTACCACCCAGCGCAACATGCGCATCCATATCATTGTGGCCAGCGGAGCCATCCTGCTTTCTTTGCTTTTGCGCCTTTCCCTGGTTGAGTTTGCGGTCGTGTTCCTGGCCTGTTTTTTAGTCATGATCACTGAAATGTTAAACACCGCAATCGAGGAAGCCATCAATTTACTCTATAAACAGCATAACCTGCATGCCCAGCTGGCCAAGGACATCTCGGCGGCGGCTACGTTGTTTGCGGGCATCTGTGCTATAATTATCGGCGGTTTGGTGATGTTGCCTAAGGTTTGGCTGCTATTTAAGTAAGGTGATAAATTGTATTTTCCCGTCGAACTTTTATTGCTGGCCGTATTGATTTTAATTTCAGCTTTTTTGTCTGCTGCTGAAACCGCCCTCACTTCCATTTCACGCCACAAGATCAAGGAACTGGTTGACCATAATATCAGCGGCGCCCGTCCCCTCCAGCATTTGCGCGAAAATCCGGCCCGGATGTTGTCCGCCATTTTAATCGCTAACAATATCGTAAATATCTGGGCTTCGGTTTATGCTGCTTCGCTGGCGATCCGGTTTTTTGAGAGGTTGGGGTGGGGCAGCTTAAGCATTATTGTTGGGTTGGTGACCGGGTTGATGACGTTGTTGATTTTGGTCTTTGGCGAAATTACTCCCAAGACCATTGCTCTGCGCCGCGCGCAATTTGTGGCATTGTTAGTGGCCCGGCCAATCCTGGTACTGGAGTGGATTTTGCAGCCGGTGGCGGCTTTTGTAACGTTTTTGTGCCGGCCGCTGATTTATGTTTTGGGGGGTAAAGTTCCGGAAAAAGGCCCGATTTTGACCGAAGAAGAAATTAAGACCATTTTGTCGATGGGAGAAAACGAAGGGATCATTGAAGAAACAGAAAGCGAAATGATCCATTCCATTTTTGAGTTTGGCGAGACCACGGTGCGTGAGGTCATGACTCCCAAACCCGACATGCACTGCATTAACGTGACGGATGGGATTGAGGCCGTGGTCCAATTAATTAGAAGCGAAGGCCATTCCCGTATTCCAATCTATGAAGGCAATGTTGATAATATTATCGGATTGGTTTTTGCTAAAGACATTTTGGGGTTTGGTAAAGGTCAGGATTTGCGAGAATATTTGCGCCCGGTGCTTTTTATCCCTGAATCCAAAAAAATTGACGATTTGCTTCACCAGATGCAGTCCGCCCGGACACATCTGGCGGTGGTGGTGGATGAATACGGCTCGACGGCCGGGATTGTTTCACTGGAAGATATTGTTGAAGAGATTGTCGGCGAGATCCATGACGAATTTGAAAAAGCCGAAAAGGATTACGAAAAAATCGGCGACGCCACTTATGTGGTGAGCGGCGGGATGACGATTGGGGACATAAATGATTTGCTGGGTTCCAGTTTTCCGGAAACCGTGAAAGAATATGATACCATTGGCGGTTTTGTTTTTGAGAAACTGGATAAAATGCCGGCGGTGGGGGACGTGGTGCATTTTGGGGATTTTACCATCAGCGTGGAGCGGATTTTAAAGCGCCGGATTACACGGGTGAAAATCAGCCGGAACCTGCCGTCCGGAGATGCTACGCCGTATGTGGGAGGATAAAGTGGCGACAAAATATGTTTTTATTACTGGAGGAGTCGTATCCTCATTAGGTAAAGGGATTACCGCCGCGTCGCTGGGCCGCCTCTTAAAAAGCCGCAATATAAAAGTTACCATCCAAAAGCTTGATCCTTACATTAATGTTGATCCGGGTACCATGAATCCTTACCAGCACGGCGAGGTTTTTGTAACCGAAGACGGTGCCGAAACTGACCTTGACCTGGGGCACTACGAGCGGTTTATTGACGTTAATTTAGGGAAAGAAAATAACATTACCACCGGCATGGTTTACTGGTCGGTGATTTCCAAAGAGCGCCGCGGCGATTATCTGGGAGGGACGGTGCAGGTGGTGCCGCATATTACCAACGAAATCAAGGACCGCATCCGCCGCGTTACGCAAAAAGAAAATTTTGACGTGGTCATTTGCGAAATCGGCGGCACGGTGGGCGATATTGAAAGTTTACCGTTTTTGGAAGCGGTGCGCCAGTTCAGCAAAGAAGTAGGGCCGGACAACAGCATCCATATCCACGTTACGCTGGTGCCGTTTTTGGGTACCACCGGTGAATTCAAGACCAAGCCCACCCAGCACAGCGTAAAAGAACTGCGCGGTATCGGCATCTTGCCCGAAATTATCATTTGCCGCTCACGCGAGCCCTTGACCACTGAATTAAAAGAAAAGATTTCTCTCTTTTGTGATACTGCCAAAGAAGCGGTCATGGGATTGGTGGATGTGCCTTCAATTTATGAGGTTCCCTTGGCGCTGGAAGCCGAAAACCTGGCGGAAATTGTCATGCAATACTTAAAAATTTCGTCCAAGGAAAACAACCTTGACGAATGGCGTAACATGATGGAGAAAACCAAACAGGCAGAAAGGGTAGTCAACATTGCTATTGTCGGGAAATACACGCAGTTGTCGGATTCATACTTGAGTATTGTAGAAGCGCTGAAGCACGGCGGGATTCCCAATAATTCGAAAATCAAGATTGTTTGGATCAACTCTGAACAAATTGAAACGGTTGCCGACCTGGAGCCGGTTTTTCGGGATGTCCACGGAATTGTGGTTCCGGGGGGATTTGGGTCGCGGGGAATTGAAGGAAAAATTCGGGCAATCCAATACGCGCGGGAAAATAAAATACCGTTCCTGGGTTTATGTTTGGGATTACATTGCGCGGCCATCGAATTTGCCCGCAATGTTTTGGGGTTAAAAGGAGCTAACAGCACCGAATTTGATGAAAATGCCAAAGACCCGGTAATTGATTTATTGCCTGAACAAAAAAAGATCAAAGAAAAAGGCGGCACGATGCGGCTGGGGGCTTATCCCTGCAAAATAAAAAAGAATACTCTGTTGCACAGTGCTTATAAAAAAGACCAGGTAGCAGAGCGGCACCGCCACCGTTTTGAGTTTAATAATGATTACCGTGATCAGTTTTCTGCCAAAGGCATGGTTTTAAGCGGTATATACCCGACGGCAGATTTGGTAGAAGTGATTGAGCTTAAAGAGCATCCTTGGTTTTTAGCGACGCAGTTCCATCCCGAGTTTAAGTCCCGCCCCAACCGTCCGCATCCGCTGTTTACCAGCTTTGTCGCGGCCGCCGGCCTGCGCCTGGCAGAGCAAGAGAAGTTGTTTTAAGTTTTGACAATCGTCCGCTTCCAGTGAAATATTTTTAAGCGTTTTCCCTAGGTAACTGGCTTTGGTCCGGATGGTGCCGTACTTGGTTTTGAGCTTGAATATTTTTCTGCTTAATATTTCGCGCGTAACTGCATAAACCCGGCACCCAATTGAGGTAGTTACGGTAAAAATCGTATCTAAAATACGGTCTTTGTCTTCCGGCCGCGCCATAACACACAGCGCAAAGGCAGCGCGTTTTTTCTTCATGCGGATAGGGGTGATCCAGCAATCCAGTGCTCCGGCGGCCATAATTTTTTTGATTGCGGCGTCGTAGCGCCGCGGATCCATATCATCAATGTTAGTTTCAATTTGTAAAATAGTGTCGTCCAGTGTTGGAAGTTGTGCTTCACCAATAAAAATCCGCAACAGGTTTGGTATGCCAAAATCGTGGGTGCCGGCGCCGTAGCCAATTTTATCAATTTTAAGTTTAGGCAGCGCGCCAAATGAATGGGCCAGGGTTGAAATGATTGCCGCCCCGGTAGGAGTTACCAGTTCGCCTTCTACGTCTTGGCTGTAAATAGGGATACCTTTTAGTAAAATACTGGCGGCCGGAGAAGGAACCGGCAGCCGGCCGTGCGCGTATTTAACCCGGCCTTTCCCGACATGCAAAGGAGAAGAGTAAATTTGTTGGATGCCTAATTTTTTTAGCCCGATAACGGCGCCGACAATATCAATAATAGTGTCGATTGATCCCAGCTCGTGCAGGTGTAATTTGTCAAGGTGTTGTGCGTGCACTTTTTGTTCAGCCGCTAGGATGCGCCGGAAAATTTTAATGCTAAGTTGCTTAATGCTTTTAGAGAGCCGGCTGCGGTTAATGATTTTGACAATATCTGAAGGGCTGTTTAGCTGGAGCTCTTTTTTTATTTCGATTTCGACTTGGGTGGCGGCAATGCCATGCCGGCGCACTTTTTTAATTTTAAGCGCATAATTTTTTAGCGGGAGTTTTTTTAGCTCACTTTTGAGATAGATTGGAGAGAGTCCGGCGTCGATCAGCGCCCCCAAGACCATATTGCCGGCAATTCCTGAAGAGCAATCGAAATAGGTAATTCGCATAAATATATAGAATT
>JBAZQH010000070.1:0-8800 GCA_041645285.1 Candidatus Margulisiibacteriota bacterium
GGTTTTGTAGCCGACATGAAAACCGGCTTGCCCGAAGAAGAAATCATTAAAATTATTCCCGAATACGATGCGGTGGTAGTACGTTCTGCCACCAAAATTACGGCTAAAATTATTGAGGCCGGCAAAAAACTAAAAATTATCGCGCGGGCGGGAGTAGGGGTAGACAATGTGGATGTTCCCGCGGCCACTGCGCGCGGGATTATTGTGGTCAATTCTCCTGAAGGTAATACCATTGCGGCGGCCGAACATTCGTTTGCCATGCTGCTTTCTTTGGCGCGGTCTATCCCCCAAGCGTATAAAAAATTGATTGCGGGCGACTGGGACCGTAAAAGTTTTATGGGGACCGAGCTTTACGGTAAAACTTTGGGGCTAATTGGCATGGGGAAAATCGGCAGTAAAGTGGCCTCGTTTGCGCAAGGGTTTGAAATGAAAGTAGTGGCATACGACCCGTTTGTTTCGGAAGAAACTGCCAAGAACATGGGCGTTGAGTTGAAAGGCCTGGATGAGGTTTTGCGCACGGCGGATTTTGTATCATTGCATTTGCCAAAAAACAAAGACACGCTCAATTTAATCAATAAAGACAAGCTGGCATTAATGAAAAAAACCGCCCGGCTGATAAATTGTGCCCGCGGTGGGATTGTAAATGAGGCAGAATTGGCCGAAGCATTGAAGGACAAGGTTATTGCCGGAGCGGCGCTGGACGTTTTCGAAAAAGAGCCCACCACCGAAAGCCCGCTTTTTGGCCTGCCAAATTGTATTGTCGTTCCTCACCTGGGTGCTTCCACCGAAGAGGCGCAAGTAAACGTTGCCATTGACGTGGTTGAGCAAATTGTTGATGTCCTCAATGGTGGATCGGCGCGCTCCGCAGTCAATATCCCGTCGGTGAAGCCCGAAATTATGGCCAAAGTTAAACCGTATTTGGGCTTGGCCGAAAAATTAGGCGCGCTGTCTTCGCAGTTGACGCTGGGCGCAATTGATAAAGTAAAAATATCATACATTGGCGAAATTGCCGATTTGGATACCACGCTTTTAACCACCGCGGTTTTGAAAGGCGTATTATCAAAAATGCTCGAAGAATCCGTCAATTTTGTTAACGCCACGCATATTGCCAAAGAGCGCGGGATAAAAATTGTTGAAGCACACATTGCTGAATCCGAGGATTATGCTAACTTAATCCACATTAAGGTTGAAGGTAAGGATTTAAAGCGCGAGGTGGGTGGGGCGTTGTTTGGTGGCAGAGTCGGCGCTCCGTCCGAGCACATTGTTTTAGTGGATGGTTTTAATGTGGATGCAATGCCGTCCGGGTATCTCCTGGTATTAAACAATATCGACAAGCCCGGTATGATTGGCAAACTCGGGACATTGCTTGGCAAACATAACATCAACATTGCGGCGATGGATGTGGGGAGGCAAAAAGTAGGGGAGCGGGCGGTCATGGTGGTCAATATTGATAACGAAGTACCGGCTAACGTGCTAAAAGAGCTTACCCAAATTGATGGAATTTCGAATGCGGTAGTGGTTAAACTGTAAAAATAATCCCTCTTTTTTATGCAATTTTTTTGGCGTTTGGACGAGATTAAATTGTTCCAGATCGTTTAACAAAAATCAATGGGAGGGATAAATATGACTGAAGCAATTTCTGGAAGAAGAGTTAGGCTCAGTGATCTTATGAGGGGATCACCGTTAGCGCGAGCCCAAAGTGATGCTCGTTACTTCAGAAGTAACCGCCCTGGCGGCGTTCTGGTGCGAATTCCGGAAGCATCGGCCCGCGAGATGTTTAATATTCCACGTGTTTTTTATGTTGCGCGGGAAGGAGATGTTGCGCCGGATGGCGTGACATCTAAGTTGGATATAAATACTTTGGGCGATATTCCGCTTAAGCGCTTTGTACAAATACACAGTGATTCATATTTTTCAGTTGAAAGTTTGGGAAGGGTTATTCCGGTAAGGTTGCGTTCCCAAAAAGATATGCGCTTATTAGTTTTGGGCGGCGGTGAGTATCGTGTTCGAAAGGTGCTGGATTGTATGCAAGCTGGCCTGTCGGAAGGGGCAACCATGCGCATAACTGATGATCGAGTTGATGTCCCGTCGTTTATGGTAAATCGTGTTGCCAAGGCGATTAGCTTGTTGACTGATATCCCATACTCTGCACTTGGTTATAGCACTTATCAGGGGGCTCGCGAGATGAGTCTCGGGCACATGGATGGGGCAAGATGGATAGATGATCAGTTGTTTGGGAACGCTAGCTTTGTAGAAGCGTTACGGGCTATTGGCATTACGAGCTTTTGGTTTAGTGCGTTTTTGTCGGGAGCTCATCCAGTGTTTGGCAGCCGGCTTTATTTTGATTTTGATGAAGCGCAAAGACATATTGGGCCTGAAGGTACAACTGCGCCCGGCGTAAGAGTTGCTTCCGGAAATGCACCTTTGTATCCCTTAGTGTTGGAGCTTGGGCAACCGGCATAGTTTTTAATTTTTGAGGAGGTAGTTTATCATGGGAATTTCGGCAGTGTCGGCGGTTTCAACGGCTTCAAGTTTTCCTTTAGTGGCGATAGGGCAGAGAGGACAAAGCAATTCTTGTGATGCGGCGGCGTTGGAAGATGGCGCAAAGGCCTATTTGACCGGGATGCTGGACCTTCAACCAGGGCAAAGGGTTTTTGTGGTTTATGACGCGGCAAACAAGAAAATTGCCAAAGCGTTTCAAAAAGCGGCGGAAAAAATTGGAGCAGAAGTTGTGCTTTATAATATCGGGAAAAATCGTTTTAACCAGCAGGGCTTGGAAGCCATTTTTACTGAAATCACTGACCAACCGCAGATTTTGATTAATGATACACAATTTAAGCAATTTCAAGCGGATGCCAGCCGCGGTGCAGCTCAAGGGAAAGTAGCCGCCAAGTATGATTTATTCCTCAATTTTGTTACACTCCCAGATGCTGATCACCAGGGAAGAGTCAAATTGGTTGATGCCCAAATTGCACTGGGGCAAGCCACCAAGACGGTCCGCACGGGACATGGGCCGGGAGTAACGCGTGAGATGGTTTGTGCGCGGCCGGATTTTGCATCGATGAGCGCGCGCGTCAGTCAATTAGAAGATGTACTGGAAAATGCTCAAACCGTCAGAATAACTTCTGCATTAGGTACAGATATCACACTGCAGATTACCGGCAGAAGTCCAGCCAATGATGTTACCATTGGACCGGGTTCGGCGGCCAATATCCCGGGAGGGGAATTGTATTTGGCTGCCATTGAGGATGGAGCCAATGGGGTGATGATTGTTGATACTCCGGTTCTTAGTGCTCCGTTGTCTAGCCCAATCAGGATTGAATTAAAAAACGGCAAAGTAGTTGCGGCCAGTTGGCTGGATGCTGACAGAGCAGGAGCTGCAAAAGATTTAGATGAGATTATAAAAATGATAACCATCGATTCTTCAGCTAATGTAATTGGGGAATTTGGGATTGGGCTGGCGCCATTTCCAGTAATTGACAATGCTCTCCAGAATGAAAAAGCGGCGGGGACGGTTCATTTGGGCCTGGGTAATAACCAAGATGCGCCGGGAGGGCAAAACACCTCTGATGGGCATCTGGATTTTATCTTGCCTGATGTTACAGTTAAAATTACTTATACGCCGGAAAGCGGCCAGTCATCCCAAATAATCATGCAAGACGGCCAATGGAGGCTTTAATTTATACTTTTAGCCACCCGGTTAAAGTGTAAAAACACCTTTGCGTTATGCTCTCCGTAGCCGCCGGTAGCGTCCGCATGGTAGCCAACATATTTTAAGTGTTCTTTTTCTGCCATTTTGCTGCCGATATCGTCAATGTGATGCAATTCAAACAAATTAAAGAGGTCAACGGTCAGGGCGGTTTCTTTTTCAATTGTACAATGGTGCATTTTTTGTTCCCCCTTTCATCGCTCCAGTCCTCCTTCCGCCTTGGCTTTTTCGTAAATTGCCATCAGCGTTTCCTGGGTTTTGGGCAAAACTTCTTCGTAGCGGGCAAAATGCAGGGAATAGCTTCCCTGGCCGTGGGTCATGGAGCGCAGCTGGGTAGAATAGTTTGCAACTTCGGCCAGCGGCACGGTGGCTACCACTTTTTCGGTTTCAATATTTTGGATGCGCGCGCGTTTCCGGTTTAAGTCGCCGGTGATATCGCCAATATATTCCTGCGGTGCGTAGACCTCAATGTGGACAATTGGCTCCAGTATTACCGGGGCCGCTTCTGCAAACGCTTTTTTAAACCCCATTGACGCCGCAATTTTAAACGCCAGATCCGATGAGTCAACTTCGTGGTAGGAGCCGTCGTAGAGTGTAGCTTTGACGTCTACTACCGGGTAGCCGGAAATGACGCCGGAGATTAGTGCTTCGCGGATTCCTTTTTCAACCGACGGAATGTAATTTTTTGGGATCGCCCCGCCCACAATTGTGTCGGTAAAAATAAATCCTTTGCCGCGGGACAGCGGCTCCAGCTTGATCCAGGTGTCGCCGTATTGGCCCCGGCCGCCGGATTGTTTTTTGTATTTTCCCTGTGATTGCGAAACTCTGCGGATGGTTTCTTTGTAAGGGATTTTGGGCGCGCCTTTTTCAATTTCCACTTTGAATTTGTCTTTTAAGTTTTCCAGCATAATTTCAAGCTGGAGGTCGCCGATGCCGGAAATAACGGTTTCTTTGGTCTCAAGGTTATGGGAAACCTGGAAAGTGGGGTCCTCCGCGGCAAACGCGTGCAGTCCCAAACTCATTTTTTCCTGGTCGGCCTTGCTTTTGGGAGTGACGGCCAGCGAGCACACCGCTTCGGGATAATTTGGCTTATCAAAACTTACGGCGCGCGCGGGGGCGCAAAGCGTGTCGCCAACTTTGGTGCCTTTTAGTTTTGGAATGGCGGCGATATCGCCCGCGTAAATTGTCCCCACATCATTTTTGTTTTTTCCGCACATGACATCAATCTGACCAATGCGCTCGGTGCTGCGTTTGGTTGAATTGAGAACATTGGCGCCGGCGGACAGTTGTCCGGAATAGACCCGAATGTAAGAGAGCTCGCCCACGTGCGGCTCAACCAGGCTTTTGAAAACATAGGCGGCAAACGGCTCGGTCGGGGAGGGCTTAATTTCAATGACTTCCCCGCGGCTATCTTTGGCCCGGACAATTTTTTCGGCAGCGGGCGGCAGGTATTCGTCAATTTCTTCTTCAATTAATTCTACGCCGATGTTTTTGGTAGCGGAGCCGCAGAGTAAGGGGAAAAATGAACCTTCTTTGATGCTGTGGTTAAGTGCGTGGCGCAATTCCTCTTCGCTGATTTCTTTGTTGTTGAGGTAATCATCCAGTAGTGTGTCATCCACTTCGGCGGTGGTTTCAATCAACATTTCTTTGTATTTGGGGATCTGATCTTTAATTTCTTCCGGCACAGCCACTGCTTTGGGTTGGCCGTTTTCAAATTCATAGGCCTTGCCGGTAATTAAATCGTAAACACCTTTGAAATTAGCTTCTTTACCGATGGGAATTTGCACGGGCGCCAGGTGGTTCCCAAATTTTTTCCGGATTTTTTCTACGGCTTCGTCAAAATCGGCATGTTCCTTATCCAGTTTATTGATAAAGCCCAAGCGCGGGATTTTGTGTTCTTCGGCCAGTTTCCAGATGCGCTCGGAACCAACGCCCGCACCCTTAATTCCGTCAAAAACAAACAATAATCCGTCGGCCGCCGCCATAGAGGAAATAACTTCGCCGATAAAATCCAGGTAGCCCGGGGTGTCGATTAAATTAATTTTGTGCTCGTGGAATTCTAATGGTGCCAGCGTGGCGTGGATGCTCATCTTTCTTTTGATTTCTTGTGGGTCGTAATCTGAAGTTGTGCTTCCGGTGTCGATTGAGCCAAGGCGGGAAATTGCGCCGGAAGTGTAAAGCATGGCTTCCACGAGTGAGGTTTTACCGGATTGAGAGTGGCCGACCACCGCAATGTTTCTGATTTTGTCAGGACTGTATTGCTTCAAGGCCGCTACCCCCAATACAAAAGATTTTAACAAAGATGGGGGGGCCTGTAAAGAAAAAATGCGCGGCGGCGGTTCACCTTCAGGGAAGCTCCGCTTTTGTTTTTCTGGAATTTCCTCTTTCAATTTGCTAATATCTCTCTATGCTCGACAAATTCTTAAGTGTTTTTCTGCCGCGCAAAAAAGTGGGGTTGGCGCTGGGGGGTGGGGTGGCGCGCGCGCTGGCGCACATTGGCGTGCTCAAGGTAATCGAGCGGCACAAGATTCCGATTCATTATATTGCAGGCACTTCCATGGGCGCGCTGATTGCGGCGTTGTACGCTGCGGGCATCAGCCCGGCAAAAATCGAGCGCATTGCGGCTCGTACCAGTTGGGCGCAAATTTTGCGGTTTTCTTTTTCTTCCAGCGGGCCCTTTTCGGGTGAGGGCATTTACCGTTTTATGGAATACCGCCTGGGGAAAAACAAACAATTCAAAGACCTGAAGATCCCACTGCGCATTGTGGCGACCGACTTGAAAAGCGGCAAACCCTATGTTTTTGCCGAAGGCGAGGTAGCCCGCGCCGTGCAGGCCAGCGCCACTTTCCCCGGGGTGTTCCTCCCCGTGAGGGAAAAAGGGGTCCTGCTGGTAGATGGAGGCATCGTCAATAACGTGCCGTCTTCTGTGGTGCGTGAGATGGGAGCCAATTTTGTGATTGCCGTGGATGCGGTGCCCAAAGAAGAATTGATTGACGATCCTAAAAATGTTTTGCAGGTTGCCGGGCGCGCGGTGGATTTAATCTTGAGAAAATTAAGCGAGGAAGGCCGCCGGCAGGCGGATATTTTAATTGAGCCCGATTTTGACGAGGACATCTGGCATCTTGACTTGCACATGGCGCGGCAATTGATTCGGGAAGGGGAGGTGGCGGCAGAAAAAGCTATTGCCGGATCCCCAGCGCTTTCATCTTTGAAATAAAAGTGGTGCGGTGCATCCCCAAAATTTTTGCGGCTAAACTTTGGTTATGTCCGGTTTTCTCCAGTGTTTTTTCAATCAGCTCCCGCTCAAATGAAATCCGGGCCAGGTTAAAATTGGAAGCGGTTTCTTCGCCGGCGCTTTCGGGCAGGCAGATTTCGTCGGAGGTGATGACGCCGTTCTTCCCCAAAACCACCGCCCGCTCCACCAGGTTTTGCAGCTCTCTGACGTTGCCCGGCCAGTCGTAGCGCAGCATTTTTTGCAGGGCTTCTTTTTCAAATCCCTTCACGTTTTTGTTTAGTTCTCGGTTGAACCTTTTTATGAAATGCTGTACCAAAAGCGGCAGGTCGTCTTTGTGGTGGCGCAGCGGCGGGACGTCAATGGGGATGACATTTAATCGGAAATATAAATCGTCCCGGAATTTTCCGCCGGTCACCTGTTCTTTAAGGTTGGAATTGGTGGCGGCCACCACCCGTACATCAATTTGGATGGGATTGTTTCCGCCCACCCGCTCGATTACCGATTCCTGCAAAACCCGCAGTAATTTTGATTGCATGGCGTAAGACATACAGCCGATCTCATCCAAAAAGATGGTGCCGGTATGGGCAATTTCAAATTTACCCAGTTTCCTGGAATCGGCTCCGGTAAAGGCGCCGGCTTCGTGGCCAAAAAGGGTGGATTCCAGTAAATTTTCGGGGATCGCGGCGCAGTTAACTACCACGTAGGGCAGGCCGGAGCGGCCGCTGACGGCGTGGATTGCCCGGGCCACCAGTTCTTTGCCGGTGCCGGACTCCCCGGTAATTAAAACCGTGCTTTTGGTTTGCGCGATGGTTTCAATGGCTTGCCGGATTTTTACCATTGAGGCGGAGTGGCCCACCAGTTGCTGGTACTGATAACTTTCGTCTAATGTATCCTTCAGGTAAAGGTTTTCCCGTAGCAGCCGTTTTTTTTCAATGGCGTTGTTAATGACCTGGACCAGCTCGTTAACGTCAAACGGCTTTACGATAAAATCGTAGGCGCCTTTTTTCATGGAATCGATGGCGGTCCGAAGCTCCTGCGAAGCGGTAACCATGATGACGTCGAGCGTCTCGTCAAAATTTTTGATTTCCTGCAGGGTCTTGATGCCGTTCCAGTCGGGCATGCGGATATCCAGCAGGACTACTTCCGGGTTTTTGCTTTTGATGGTTTCCAGTCCCAGCGGCCCGGAATTGGCGGTCAGCACGTTGAATTTTTTATTTAAGATCAGCTGGTAAGTTTTCAGTAAATCGGCTTCGTCGTCGATGGCTAAGATGGTTGGTTTCATTTAGTGTAGTCTCCTTTAATATTGTATAAGCAATTTTCCTGCCAATCCCGCGCCGGATAATTCTATCTCAAAGTTGCCAGCAGGGTGTAGTGATTTTCGACAGTTGCCCATGAAATTGTGCACGGGAAATAATGATATAAAATAAAGCAAAAAAATATTGCAATTAATTTGAAAAAATGTCGATACATACGTAAGGGAAGAGAGAAGGAGGAGTAAGAACATGTCATCTATTGAAAATCTTAGAGGTAGGCCGAATTTTAGCCCAGAATATTCCAAAGGCTTAGTTGCTGCAGCGCAAAAATTTCGCGGTGCGCCAACCAGAAGTGTAATACTACAAAGGTTTGATAATGAAAATGGCAAGTTGGTCGGCGTAAGACGAGTTAGGAGATCCGATTCTTTATGGATACCTACATCAGCCAACACTGAAAGATTGTCAGAAGAATTATTATTATTGGAGGGAACTATAATCCCGGAACAACAAGAAACGGTCAAGGAGTTATTTGGAATAAGGACGGATGGCGCCATAACTTACGCAGGATATCATCGCACAATTGAGATTCCAACGCTTTGGTTA
>JBAZQH010000071.1:0-8546 GCA_041645285.1 Candidatus Margulisiibacteriota bacterium
AACCAGCCGCCCGGACAGGCTCCGAGCGAAGTTGTTGGCCCACGCAGTGAATTATTTAAGGTAACTATTTCTGCCGCGGATATTCCGCCGGCCAACTACTTTATCCCTCCCGGCCAAAACCTTGAGAGCAATATCTGTGATTTTATTACTGCTTATGCCCGGCCGGCCAACCGCGGGTATGCGCCGCAAATTGCCGGCGCTATCATGAAATATTCACAAGAATATGACGTTAATCCGCGGCTGCTCACGGCGTTGATTGCACGGGAATCCAGATTTAATCCGCAGGCAGTGTCTTCACATGGGGCCTTAGGGTTGGGACAGCTTTTGCCGCAGACCGCTTCTTCTATGGGGGCGGAGGATGCCTTTGATGTTGACCAAAACGTAAAGGCCACCACGCGGTATTTAAAATATTTACTAGATAAGTGGCAGGATGAAAATATGCAGGTTCCCCTGGCGCTGGCTTCCTACTTGGCCGGGCCCAATGCCATTAAGCAGACCACCGGGTTAAGCGATAGTACCCACGGTTATGTCGCGGACATTTTGCAGCTTTATAATCGGATTTGACGCTCGGCCATATATCCTTAATTGTCGATTTTTACTACAACTGTTTGTTATTTTGACATTTCATCTTAAATTTGCTGCGTGTTTTAATGCTTTTCCTTTGGCATAAAAATTGCTAAGGGTAAAGTATGTCAGATTTAATCCCAAGCGAGCGCATCGAAAATAAGATTTATTTAATTCGTGGCCAGAAGGTAATGCTGGATCGGGATCTCAGTGAGTTGTATGGTGTACAAACTGGCCGCCTTAATGAACAAGTAAAAAGGAATTGGGAAAGGTTCCCTGAGGATTTTATGTTCCGGTTGACCGAACAAGAAACAGAAAACTTGATATCGCAATTTGCGATATCAAGTTGGGGAGGCAGGAGAAAGCTGCCTTATGCGTTTACTGAGCAAGGAGTTGCCATGTTATCGAGTGTTCTCCGGAGTAAACGGGCGATCTTCGTTAATATTGCTATTATGCGTGCCTTTGTCAAAATTAAGCGTATTTTAGCAACTCACGTTGAGGTTTCGCGAAAGCTCAAAGAAATTGAAGGTCGTATTGATAAGCACGACACGGAGATCAGGGGGATATTTGAGGCCATCCGGCAGATGATTATGCCGCCCGACTCACCAAAGAGAAAGATTGGTTTTTTGAGGGATTAAGGTAACCATATGCCAACCCTTTCCCAGCCGCAAAAAATTATTTTAACCATTGTGGCCGTGGTGGCTTTAGCAATTGGTGGGTGGGTGTTGATAAAAACCATGCCGGAAGAAGGGATAGCAATTGATGCAGGCTTAGCGGTTGGGGCCGACGCAGGAGAAATATCAGTGTCGGCGCACTCTCCCGCGGGAGCAGCGGTTTCTGTTGTAGGACAGGTTATATTATATGTTAGCGGGGCGGTAAAAAACGAGGGGATGGTTAAACTGCCCGCGGGTTCTCGTCTGGTAGATGTGCTTACTGCCGCAGGGGGCCTGCGGGGTAATGCCGATATTTCTCAACTTAACCCGGCGGAAAAAGTAAGCGACGGGCAAAAAATTGTTATTCCGTACTGCCAGGATTATCAAGGGAATGCGGCGGAAGAAGTTGCGGGGGTAGCACTAGGGAAAAGCGGGACGGTAAGCGTAAATCAAAAACAGCCGGGGAAAGCTGCTTTAATCAATATTAATACTGCCAAGGCAACTGAGCTGGAAAAAATTAAAGGGATTGGCCCCAAGCTGGCGCAAACCATCATTGATTACCGGACCAAAGAAGGAAAATTTTCGCAATTGTCGGACCTGTTAAAAGTAAAAGGCATTGGTCAAGCCAAACTAAAAGCTCTGCAGGATTATGTTTGTCTTTAGCCGATTTAGCCTGCCGCCGATTTCTCCGTTACCGATGATGCTTTCTGCTTTTTTCTGCGGAATTGGCATTGAAAAAATTGCCGGGCTTTCACCGGCGGCCGTTTTGGTTATCCTGCTGTTGGCAGTTTTATGTTTAGGCTTGGCCTGGCTGCCTTATCCCGCAATTTTGCGCCAGATAAATTTCTTTCTGGTCTTGCTGTTTTGCTGTCTGTTTTTGGGAATGCTGCGCTGCAGTTTCTCAGTTTGCTTGCCAGCGCAGAGTGCAGCATTTTTACCCGAAGATAAAAGTATAATTTTAACTGGCAAAGTTTGTTCCCGCCCCAAGGTTTCGGATGCGGGTAATACCAGTTTTTTGCTGGAGATGCAGTTCTATAAAAATATCCAGGGTGTTGACTGTGCAGGAAAAATGGGGTGGCGGACCAGCTGCGGCAAAGTTAAGGTCATATGTCAGGGTTTAGTCCTGCGCTTGGGCGACGGCGATGTCATTTTAGCGCAGGGCAAGTTGGCGACGTTTGATGATTTATTCAACCCGGGCGGCTTTTCCTTGGAGGACTATAACTTTGAACAGGGAATTTATAAAACATTTTTTGTTGCTCCCCTTGATATCCAGTTTGTAAAAAAAGGGCGGCCGGCGTTGTTGTCAAACCTGGTTTTTAATCTGCAGCAGCAGATTAGGTCCCATATTTATCACTTTATGCCGGGTTATCGCGATTTATTAGGCAGTGTGTTGGTGGGTTCCACCGTGGCGGGGCTGGATCAGCAGACAAAGGATAAATATAAAAAAGCCGGCCTGTCGCATCTATTGGTAGCTTCCGGGATGCAGATTTCAATTATTGTCGGCTCGGTGGCGGCTTTGCTTTCCAGCTTTAAGCTTTCTCCAAAGCCCACATTCTATATATTAAGCGGCTTAAATGTATTTTGCTTTTTATTGACGGGCGCCGGCACGTCCATTGCGCGCGCCTGCCTGATGTTTCAGTTTGTCCTGCTGGCTAAATGGTTGGGACGTGAAGGCAGCTTTCTGTTGTCGCTTTTTCTTGCCGCGTTGATCATTACTTTATTTTCCCCTCTGGCTCTGTTTTCACCCTCGTTTTTGTTGTCGTTTGCGGCCACGGTTGGCGTGACCAGTTTTGCTCCCTTCCTGGCACAGAATTTATTTGTCGGTTTTCCCAAATGGTTGGCTGAAATGTTGTCGGCCTCACTGGCGCCGCTTTTATTGACCTACCCAATTTGTGTTTATTTTTTTCACCAGGCCTCAACCGTAGCATTTTTAGCCAACTTGGTGGTTTTACCGGCAATCTCTTCCTTGACCATTTTTTCAGCCATAACCTTAGTGCTTTCATTTTTGGCCCCGCCGCTGGCAAAAGTATTGGGTTTGGCAATTTATGGTCCGCTGTTTCTAATGGACCATTTTGTGGGTTTTGCGGCGGGCTTGCCGGGGTCAACTATTAATATTCCTCGCATCAGCATTTTTGCGGCGGCGTTAATTTATCTGGTAATGTTTGCAATGATAAAAATTGCCCAGAAATTTGGCCGCAAAACGGCGCTGTTCACTTGCGGGCTGTTGCTGTTTTCATTTTTTATGCTTTCCGCTTTTTCCGGCACGGATAAATTAGTAGTCAGGTTTTTGGATGTGGGGCAGGGGGACGCAATTTTGCTGCAAACGCCTGACGGTAAAAACATTTTGGTGGATGCGGGGGAGGAAGGGATGGGGCGTAAAGTGATTTTGCCGGTTTTGCGCAATTTTGGGATTAACCGTCTGGATCTGTTGGTTTTGACCCATCCCCACGCCGACCACTTAGGCGGGATGGATGAGGTGGTCGAGGGCATTCAGGTTGACGCGTTTGGGGAAGCAAGGGCAGTTGGGTTGGATGGTCAGGTGGCGCAAAACGGTGCGCAAAGTTATCAAAATTTGTTGAAGCTGGTTACGGCACACCGTATTCAACACCTTTTTCTTAAAAGCGGTGACCATTTTTCCTGTGGCGAGGTAAACTTCTATGTTTTGGCTCCGCCGCCGGAAGGGATTCAATCCGAGAGCTTTTTGAATGACAATTCGGTCGTCATGAAAATTGTTTACGGTAAATCTGCTTTCTTGTTGGTGGGGGACGCAGAGCAAAGCGCCGAAAATTTTTTGCTGTCAAACCAGTTTGCTTTGCGCTGCCCGGTTCTAAAAGTGGGCCACCACGGCAGCCGCACTGCCTCCAGTCCGGAGTTTTTGGCGGTAGTGCAGCCACAAATTGCGATTATTTCCTGCGGCAAACACAATAAGTTTCGCCATCCGCATAAAAGCACATTAAATAATTTGGCGGCGGCCAGCGCGCGGGTCTTGCGGACCGATCAAAAAGGCGCAATTTGGGTTGAGACCGACGGCGTCAGGATTCAATTCAGGACTTATAAATAATGAAAGCGATCGGCAGGTCTTTTGTCCACACGGCGCGGTCTGTTATAATACGCCCATGCTTAAGATTATTGGCCTAACTGGCCCCATCGCCTCCGGTAAAAACGCCGTGGCGCGTATGCTCCGCCGTCGCCGCGCGTGCATTATTGAGGTTGATCAGCTGGCGCATACTTTATATGAGCCGCAAACGCCGGTTTGGCAGGCGCTGGTAAAACGTTTTGGTTCGGAAATATTGAAAAAAGGCGGGAAAATAAACC
Source organism: Candidatus Margulisiibacteriota bacterium (assembly GCA_041645285.1). Classification (GTDB taxonomy): domain Bacteria; phylum Margulisbacteria; class WOR-1; order JAHJIW01; family JAHJIW01; genus JBAZQH01. Next base: position 4,533 of record JBAZQH010000071.1, read on the forward strand.
GGCAAAAATTGGCAACAATTGTCTTTGCCGATCCGGCCGCGCTAAAATTTTTAAATCAAGCTGTGCATCCCCCGCTTTATAATTTAGTCCGTGATGAAATTGCTCAAGCTCAAGCCCGCGGCGAAAAAATAGTTGTAATCAACGCGGCGCTCCTCAAGGAAATTGGCTTGGATAAATTGGCGGAGGAGGTTTGGGCGGTGGTGGCTAAAACCGCAGTGCGCCGATCCCGCCTGCTCAAAAGCGGCTTAAATCCCAAAGAAGCTCGCCAGCGCCTTACCTCACAGCGGAGCGCTAAAGATTATCTAGTTAGCGCATCGGTGGTTTTGGAAAATAATTCAACGTTAGCTGCGCTAAAGAAGAAGTTTGAAGCGGCTTACCAAAAACTTTAAGGTTTTACTTCAAGCGATGCGCTAATTGTTGGCGCAAAAACTACCCCGGTTTCCCATAACTTATTTTCTTTATCCTGAATGAAAGGTGTAAGGAATAAAACCTCCGCGGCTTCACAACGGGTAAACGGGACTTTGGGATCAAAGCTTTTTTTCGCCAGGTATTTTAGCATTCCGGCGGACTTGGCCTTGCTGATAAATTCGTTAGCCCAGAATCCTTCGGGTAAATCCGGGAACGGGACCAGGTCAAGATCGCGGCCGGCTTCAATTTCTGCAAAGCGCGCCAGGATGGCAACCCCTTCGGCGCGCGTCAGGTTCTGGGTTGGCCTGAATGTATTATCCGGATAACCTTTAACAATGCCTTTCAGGTTTGCCTGATAAATGTAAGGCGCGGCCCAATGGTTGGGCTTCACGTCTTTAAATGCTACTTCTAAAGATCCTGTAAAAGCTCCGCCCTTGGCTTTCATCAGAAGCGTTACCAACTCGGCGCGGGTAATGGGATTATCCGGCTTAAAGGTGTCATCCGGGTAGCCGGTAATGATTTTAAATGTAGAAATAAAGGCAATGGAGCGGATGGCCCAGTGGTTTTCTGATGTATCGCTGAAAGGAATGTAGCGCAGCACCCTGACGCTTTCTTTGGTCACGGTTCCTTCCGCGGTGGTGATGGCCTCAATGGTTATGCGGTTTAAGGCGGGATTTAATTTGAGCATGGTCTCGAATATGCCCAGTTTGTTATAGGGCATGGAGTTCCCGTTAAGGCGCACGTCTATTAAGTTTTCAATCGGCCGGACTTCGTAGGAAATGGTTTGGAAAATTTCCACTGGAATCATTTGTATGATCTTTTCCAATGTCCCGGAATTGGTGGCTTCATAAGTGATAAAGGCCTCGGTTGAGGGAGCCCAAAATCCCTTTTGGGTAATTTGTTTGGCGATACCTTTAATTTGAATAGAGAGTTCTGGTGTTATGGTCTGGTCTTTTGGCTTGTCAATCCGGATATAGGGGGTGCTGGTTTCCTGCGGCTCAAATAATTTACGCGCCGGCGGCGGGATGGTGTAAGCCAGCGAAAAGTAAGACGGGTTATTCCCGGATACGGCCGAATTTTGGTAATAAGCGTAGTCAAACCGGAACCCGGATTTTTCAAAACCAACTCCCAAGCCCACGCCTGCATTGCAATCGTAGCCGGCGCGCAGGCTCAAGCCGCTGATGGAGAGAGGAGAGTACTCAAGACCGATTTTTAAATCACTGCTTTGGTCTGACAGGACCGACGCATTGATTAAATCGAAATCTACGGCCAGCATGAGTTTTTGTTTTTCCATTTGGAAAAGCGCTTCCTTACTTCCTAAAACTATAAACGCTGAGCCAATTTTGATTGTACTGCCGAGTAAATCCTCGGTGCCGGCCGCGTTATTCCATTTGATCGCACCGCCGAGAGCATTTTGGTAATTTAACCCCAAACTTAACCAGGCTATGTATAAAGGATGGTAAAGCAGGCCTAAATCGGCGTTCAGATTGGTTCCGTGCAGCTCCGTCCCTCCGGATAATGATTGGTTGTAAAATTTTAAATTTAATCCTAAAGATAAATCTTCCAGGACTGTTTTTCCGTAAGATAGGATCAAGACGTTATTGTCATAATCCGTGGCTTCGGTTGAGGTGTCAATGGTGATGCGGCCGGAGACGGGGTCCCGGAAAGTGGGGAGTGATCCGGCGGAATGGGCGTCGATTATGCCGATCCCAAATATTCCCCAGTTGGTGGGGGAAGCGTAGCCCGCGGCGGAATATAATGTTTCTTCGAAAAATAATGGTCGTGAAGTTCCAACAAATTCTGGATGCCGAAACCAGGCAATGCCGGCTGGATTTAAGAAAATGGCATTGGCGTCGTTGGCCACAGCCGTGAAAGCGCCGCCCAGGGCGAGCGGCCGAGCACCAAAATAAGTCCGGGTTGGGTCGGTGGTGCTGGCGGCAAACGCGGCTTGGCACAGAAAAACCATTTGCGCCAGGATAAGTATTCCTAAAATTATTTTGTTTTTTTCGAATTTATTTTTCATTTAGGACTGTACTATCGTTAATTTCCCTTTTGCTTTAACCTGACCGTCGATTACCAATAAATATATATAGATGCCGTTGCCCAGGGTCTTGCCGGCATTGGTTAAGCCGTTGAAGTAAACCTCGCTGTAGCCCGCCGATCCGCCCGTGCCGCCGGCCGTGCAGCTGATTTCGCGCAACTTGGTGCTCATAATGTCGAAAATCATGATTTTTACATTGGCATCGTTGGATAATTCATAGCCGATATAAGTGCCGCCGACGCTGGGATCATTGGTGGGAGAAGGGGGGAATGGGTTAGGATAATTTAATGCCCTGCTTTGGATGGCGTTGGTATTGCTGGCCGCAACACTGACCGAAACCGCATCCCAAGTACTAACCTGCCCCAAAGTGTTGGCGGCTTCAACTTTAAGATCGTGGGTGCCGGCTGCAAGGGCGGTGATATATTGGTAATGAATGGAATAAGAATACGGTGCCAGGATAGGAGTAATGGTGATGGCTTCGGCAGTAATTTCCTGGGTGCTATCCACCGAGATCTTGATTGAATTGGTATCGATGGTGGCGGTGGCAGTTACCGTGCCTTCAATTGAAGGGGTGGAGGAAATACTGTCCCCGGAAAAAATTGTTTTACCGTTAACTGTGATGCTTAAGGTTGGTTTGGTTTGTGCCGCGGAACAAATGTCCGCCAAGAAAATACTGCCACATAAATTTAAGCCGCAAATCGCAATGATTATTCCCCAGATTTTTATTGGTTTAAAATTTAAAGATTGATTGATCATTTGGCTTTTGTCCTTTGTCATTTAAAATTCATATCCTATCGCAATGGTTGAAATCCATTTCAGGTCTGAAAATTGCAGATTGCCAAAATTGATACTTCCGGTTGGATGGGCGGCCGTATAGGCGGATGCGGTGGAGGCTGGATCTACCGCCTGGGAAAAAGTTAAATTCCATTGATCGTTGTCGGCATAACAGCTCCAATATAACATTTGCGAAATGTTGGTGCTGATGGTATCCAGTTGAACCAGTGAGAGCAGGGTCAAGGCGTTATAACCAAATCCCAACCCAGCTTTGGTCCCCCAAAAGTTAATTTCCCCGCCCAAATTCAACATGGCCGGCAGCACCGGCAGGGTGCTGTAAATAGAATCAATTCTGGATTGTAAACCGGGATTATTTTCCACCGTGGGTTTAAGTAAAAGGGCGGTGCTGCCGCGAAGCCGTACCGGCGAAGCCAAGAGGGAGCTTTCGATGCCGATCCGTAAAATGTTGATGTTGGTGATTTTTGTGGTGACGTAATCGCCGCTGGTTTGCTTGTACACAATTTCCAGCGGGTTGAGCTGTGTTTCGTAGTCCATCGAAAAGATAATGGGTTTTTTCCAGGCAATGCCGGCGCGCAGCCGGCGGGGGAGGGGATAATATTTTTCGGCCTGCAGTTCCCAGTCCTGGGTTTCAGGAATTACTTGCTCGTAATCGGTAAACGGGTTCCAGGTGATGCCCGTAATGGGATTGACGGAAGGGGTTTCGGCGGTGTTAATGCGGTGGGTGCCGAAAGCGGTGAGCCCGGTGCCCTGCATGTTTAGTCCGGCATTAT
>JBAZQH010000072.1:0-8209 GCA_041645285.1 Candidatus Margulisiibacteriota bacterium
AATGAGCCGGTGGTCAGGAATCCGGATGGTGGTGGTGGCGATGCACGTGCGGCCAATTTGGCGCAAGGCGGCCCCGCGCAAACCGGCAATCCAGAGCTGGAGGTACTAAAAGATGCGTTTCGCGCCGTAATTAAGGCGGTGCGAGAGAACGGGGACCAGCACATTATTTTTTTAGAAGGCCACCAATGGGCACAGAGGGTTGAGTTTTTGGCGGATATGGTGTCTGGCGGCCACGCGGCCCATTGCGGCGGCAACGTGGCTCTCAGCGTCCATTTTTACGAGCCGACGGAATTTACTTTTAATACCGACCCGACGTTGCATTATCCGGGGAAAGTGCACGGTAAACTTTGGGATCGCGCGGCGATCAAGCAATATTTGTCGCAGTATGCCCAATATAATGTCCCGGTTTATGTTGGCGAGTTTGGCGTCAGTGCGGGCGATACGGCAGCCGCAGATACGGCTTGCCCGGCAGCCGATGATAAATACCGCTGGGTGGCGGAGGTAGTTAGTGTGATGTGCGACCTGGGCTACCACTGGACTTACTGGACGTATAAGTCGGTGGCGGGGATGCCGTGGCCGGATGGCTTATATCAAATAAGTGAATACTTTACTGGGATGAAAAATGTCGGGCGGCAGCTGGCTGCGGATAAAGGGCGGTTTTATGAGAATTTGGATACGAGTCGGTTTAAATTAAATCACCGGCTTTTAGATCTGCTGCAAAAATAATTTACCCGCTTGCGGCAAACGGAATTACGCTTCCGCAAAAATCCCCATCTTACGGAATTTGTTGTAGCGGTCGGCGATTAATTCACGGGAAGACATTGAGAGCAGCGGCTTAAGATTATTGAGGACGGTTTTTTTTACGTTTTGGGCGGTTTGTTTTAGGTCGTGGTGGGCGCCACCCAGCGGTTCTTTGATGATTTCGTCAATGATTCCCAGCTCCAGCAAGTCCTTGGAAGTGATTTTCATGGCGGCGGCGGCCAGATTGGCTTTGGTGGCATCGCGCCACAAAATTGAAGCACAGCCCTCGGGGGAAATCACCGAATAGATTGAATATTCAAGCATCAGGACGCGGTTTCCCATCCCAATTCCCAACGCCCCGCCGGATCCCCCCTCACCGGTAATGACGGCAATAAAAGGCACGTGCAACTCGGCCATGGCGCGCAGATTTTTGGCAATGGCTTCGGCTTGGCCGCGCTCTTCGGCTCCAATTCCGGGATAGGCGCCCGGCGTATCGATCAAGGCGATAATTGGTTTTCCAAAACGGTCGCCCAGGCGCATGATGCGGAGAGCTTTTCGGTACCCCTCCGGCTGGGCCATGCCAAAATTGCGGGCGATATTTTCTTTGGTGTTTTTGCCTTTTTGGTGGCCAATGATGACGCAGGATAAGTTATCGATTTTACCGATTCCGCAAACCATGGCAGGATCATCCGAATAATTGCGGTCGCCGTGTAATTCTTCAAACCCTTCAACAATCTGGCCGATGTAATCCAGCGTGGTCGGACGCTGGAGATGGCGCGCAATTTGTACGGTTTGCAGCGGCGTCAAATTGGCAAAAATTTCCCGCCGCGTTACGTCGATCCGCTTCGCGATCATTTTGGTTTCTTCTTCCAGGTCAATTTTCCCGCTTTTAGCCATTTTTTGCAGTTCCTCTATCTTTTTGTAGAGTTCTGCGATAGGGGATTCAAACGGCAGCAGGTTTTTGTAATTCAGCTCCATCGTTAACTTCCCTTATAATCTAAAAAGCTCAAAATATACACTAAGGTCTTTTTTAGATTTTTTCGGTGAACCACAATGTCAACCATCCCGTGCGCCAGCAGGTATTCAGAGCGTTGGAACCCGGGCGGCAGTTTTTGCCGGATGGTTTGTTCAATAACCCGCGGTCCTGCAAACCCGATCAGGGCGTTAGGTTCGGCAATCTGGATGTCTCCCAGCATTGCAAACGAGGCGGTGGTGCCGCCGGTGGTGGGATCACACAGGACACTAATATAGGGTATGTTGTTTTCGCGCAATCTCCCCAGTGCGGCGGAGGTTTTGGCCATTTGCATCAGCGACATGATACCTTCCTGCATCCTGGCCCCGCCGGAAGAAGAAAAAATAATCGCCGGGATTTTGCGGGTGAGGGCGTGTTCCAGCAGTCGTGCCACTTTTTCCCCTACCACCGATCCCATGCTGCCCCCCATGAACCCAAAGTCCATGATGCCGACCGCCACCGGCCACTGCTTTATGGTGCCCTCGCCGGTCACAACAACTTCGGGCAGGCCGGATTTCATTTCGGCTTCTTCCAGGCGTTTGGCATACGGTTTGGAGTCCACAAACCCCAAAAAGTCGCGGGACCGGATGGCGGCGTTGATTTCCTCAAAACTGCCCTCATCCAGGGTGAAGTAAATACGCTCCGAGGCGGATAATTTGAAATGGTAATTGCATTTGGGGCAGACCTTCAAGGCCGCTTCCAGGTCTTTGTTGTAGATGGTACTGTTGCAACTATAGCACTTAACCCACAAATCGCCCGGGATATCCAGTTTATCTCTCGGGGGTTGATTGGATTTTTCTTTTTTCTTCTTGAAAAAATCGTGAATTGAGATGGTCATATTGACAATTAAGAGATGTATGATATTATACACGCGGTTTAAGTTTTCTGCAAAGTGTTTGGAGGGGAAAAGTTGGCAAACATCAAGTCAGCCATAAAGAAAATCCGGGTAGCGGCGCGCAACCAGGCACGCCGGAAAACTGTGGTGGTGGCGGTTAAAAAGGCCTTTAAGGCGGCCGAGAAGGCCTTAGTCCAAAAAACGGCCGAAGCGGCGGAATTGGTAAAAATTGCCTGCCGGTTAATTGATAAGGCGGTTTCGAACAAAGTGATTCATAAAAAAACCTCCGCGCGGCATAAATCACGGCTGGCAAAAAAACTCAACGCTGTTAAGTAAATGGATCAAGTTATCCTCAAGGCCTACGCCAAAATCAATCTAAATCTCAAGGTTATGGATAGGCGCGCCGACGGTTACCATAACATTACTTCTTTAATGCAGTCGATTTCGCTCTGCGACCAGGTAAAAATCACCAAAATTCAGCAAGGCATTAATTTGGCTTGCGGCTCCGCAGATATTCCCGGGGGCCGGGACAATACTGCATACCGGGCGGCGGTAGAATTTTTAAGGATTTGGGAAAGGGGCAGAAAGACCCGGCCCGGCGAAAAAATGGGGGTCGAAATCAGCATAGATAAGGAAATCCCAATTGGGGCGGGATTGGCGGGCGGCAGTGCGGATGCGGCGGCGGTTATTTTTGGCTTAAACCAATTATTTGAGGCCAACTATTCTGCGGAGGAACTGCAGGAGATGGGGCTCAAGATTGGCGCGGATGTGCCTTTTTGCCTGATGGGGGGAAGGGCCGAGGTCTCCGGCAAGGGAGAAGTACTGCGCCCAAGCGGGCCGGTGGAACAAAAATGGATAGTTTTGGCAAATCCCGGTTACGAGGTTTCAACACAGTGGGCGTACGAAGAAATTGACCGCCTGAAGGGGAGTGGGGTTTCTTTTGAGGGGCTGGCCAATGATTTTGAAGTGGTGGTATTAAAAAAGCATCCCGAAGTGGCGGATGCCAAGCAACAGCTGGCCGCGGCTGGAGCGGAATTAGCGCAGATGACCGGCTCGGGCCCCACCGTTTTTGGCATATTTTCTGATAAGATAAAAGCAGAGCGTGCTTTTGAAGAATTATTAGCGGCTTTTCCCCGTACTTATATTGCCTCTTTTGTTAACCACGGGGTTGAGATAATTACCTGAACAAATCCAGCGGTAAAGTTTGCTTGGTTTCGATTCTTTCCTTGTTTAACTGGGCGGCCGGATATCCCATTTCGGCAATGTAAGCCGCATCCACAATCCGGGGCCGGATCAGGATAATAAATTCATTTTTTGTGACCGTGGTTTGGGTTTGCCGGAAAAGCGCGCCTAAAAATGGGATATCCGCCAAAATGGGTACGCCGGTCTTGGTGTCCTGGGTCAAGTCCTTTATTAACCCGCCAATGATAATGGTCTGGCCGTCTTTCACTAAAAGTTTGGTGGTGGTTTCGGTAGAGTCCTTTTGCGGTAATTCATTTACAATTGAGCCGGTCGAAATTTCGGGATGGATTTCCATCATGATTTGGCCGTCGCTTTTGATTGAAGGAGTAATTGTCAGTTTGGTGCCCACGTCCAAAAACTCAACGTTTTGGATCATGCCGGTGGTGGTGACGGTTTTGGTATAGTAACCCAGGCGGGATCCGGTAATGATCTCGGCTTCTTCCCCGTCCATAGCCAGAACCTTGGGGGAGGAGAGCAGGTTATAGCCCGATTTGGTTTGGAGTGCTTCAATGACTGCTTCCATATTGTTGGAGGTAACGCTGTAATAAAATCCCTGGGCGGAAGTAGAATCCGGCTCGGTAGCCAGATTTACCGTTTGCGTAATTTCGTTGGGGTTGCTGGCGCTGGTGTATTTTAAGTTTGCCGCCAGCTTGGAGGCATTGGAGTGGTTAACCTGGATGATATTGGCCTCAACCAACACCTGTTTGGGGGGGACATCCAAGCTGCGCAGCACGGCGGCAATTTTCTTGATAGTGTTCATGTTGCCTTCGACCACGATTTTGCTGGAGGTCTTGGTGGTTAAAATTTTGGTATCTGCGGGGACAATGCTCATAAGGGTGCTTTGGACGTTTTCGGCGCCGGTGTAATTGATGGTAAAGGTCTTGTTGTAGCGGTCATCCCCGATTTTTATCAGGTCCGGCGGCTCGCCCGAAGAGAAAATATGGATTGCGTTTCCTTTCTGGATAAAAGTGCAGTCGGCGGCCTGTAATATTTTGTCCAGTGCGTCAGGCAGGGTGGCGTTTTTCAAATTGATGGTGATGGTCCCGTAAACATTTTTATCCACGACCAGGTTTAACCCGGTTTCTTCGGCAAATAGTTTTAGCGCTTTGGATACTTCAATGTCTACCAGGTCCAGGGAGATCGTGTCTTTTTTTACGCCGCCCAAGGTTAATTTTGGTTTTGATTGGAAAGCCACGTCCAGCGATTTTTTTCGGACCAGACGGAGCAGGTTGGGCGCACTGGGGAGAGCGGGATCGAGCTTGAGCGCGCAAACCAGGTTTTGCTCGGCAGAGGCGTATTTGCCAAGCTCCAGCTGGCTTTTGGCCAGCCAGAAAAGCGCTTTGGCGTTGGCGGGATTTTGCTGAATAGCTTTGGTATATTCTTTTTCGGCACTGACAAAGTCACCGTTTTCGTAATAAAGGTAACCCTGCTCATAAAAGGTCTGGGAACGGGCGGCGTCGACCGGGGATTCGGAAGCGGCGGCAGAAGGATCAACCAGCTGTTCGGTGGAGGCTGGTTCGGCGGCGGTTGTCTCTTCTCCTTCGATCAGCGTTTCCTGCGCCAAAACAACCGAGCTGCAGGTAAAGATTAACAAAAAAATCAACAGGAGAAAGACCCCGGTCGATTTTTTTGTAATGCGTTCTGCCATTATTGTTTCTCCAGCGTTAGCGTATAACTTTTTCCATTTTTAGTCAAGACCGCGCTGCTACCGGCAATTGAAACCAGCGTGTAGCCGTCAAGGCTGTCGCCTATTCCCACAATGTTGTTATTAATGAAGGCCTTGACCTTGTTCCCCCGCCAGAAACCCTGCAGCTCTAGCGCCGGCCCGGTGGCCGGTTGAGGCGTGGCCAAAGCGGCGGAGGGCTTGGCGGCCAGCGCAAAAATATCCTTGTAAAATTCCGGGGCAACACCGGCGGTTTCGCGGGATTTTATTTCTTTGCCGGGCATGACAAACGCCGAAAGCTCAAGCTGGACGGTGATTTTGTCGGTGCCGGTCTTTTTAAGGAAGAGCCCATCAACCCGCACCGTGGCCGGGAGATTTTTTAGTTGAGAAAGATAAGAATAAAAACTGCTCAAATCAGCGGTAAAGTCAACTTTCAGCGGCACTCTTCGGTAATTACCTTCGTCAACAATTGTCTGCGGTTCAATCAGGTTGTAATCCACGTTCAATTCTTTTCCCACTTCGGAAACAAAATTGCCGATCAAGTAGGGGACTTCCTTTTCGGTGGGGATTTTTTCGGATAAGCGCGCCAGCTCTTCTTCCAGCGCCTTGATTTTTACCTTGTCATCGCCTTTTCGCAGAATTATGTCTTCCCCTAAAATGGGTTTCATTTCCAGCTCAATGTTGCGAATCGCCATTTTATAGCCGTTGATCTCCTGGATTTTGGGCCTATAAAAATAGCTGTACGACAACCAGCCGGCCGCCAAAAGCACCAGGATGAAAGCGCCGATTTTTTTTAATTGGCCGCTTTTGTCTGTGTTAGTATTGTCTGGCTCCATAACTTATGTCCTTTAACCTTTTAACTTTCCACTTTTCAAGTTGCCCAACCCATCCGCTACCCTGCTTGCTAATCTACATGAAACGACAGCGTGAAAGCGGCCCGAATTTTCCCCGCCTCAGTTATTTTTTTTATTTCTTTTAATTTTACCCCGCTAAAATACGGGGAACTTTCGACGGCTTTTACAATTTCCCCGGCTTTTTGCATGCTTTCGCAACTGCCGCTGATCAGCGCTTCCCGGGTATTGTTTTTGTATTCCAGCGAATCCAGCGTGATGCCGGTGGGGACAATAGAGGCAATTTTGCCCAGAGTTTCTTTAACTTTGGTTTCCTGCTCGCTGATTTGCTGAATAACCTGGCGGCGTGCCAGCAGGGATTTCAGGTCGGCCAGAAATGTTTTTTTGTCGTTGAGGACTTGGCGGTAATAATCGGCTTTCCGGTGAAGATAATAGATGTAGCAGAAGCCGCCCAGTGTCAAGGAAACCACCAGGGCTGCGGCTAATATCCAGATTGATGAAGGTGTTTCCAGGAATTTGGTGAAATTTTTAATTTTTATACCGGTCTTAAAAGCCGAAAGGTCAATTTTGGGCCAGCTGATTTTAGATAAATCCAAAGCGTGGATTGCTTCCCCTGCCGCCAGCTTTACCTTTTTCTTGGCGGGAACCCTGATCAGGTTTAAGCTTTGGGTGCGGCCGACCGCCAACCCCAGCGCCAGCAGGAGGCGGGGCGCCAGATGATTTAATTCATTTTCCTGGGCCGCAACCTCCGGGCTTAGTTTCAGGTTTTGCAGGGGATTGATGACCTCGGCGGGGATGCCAAAGCTTTCGGTTATGAACGTGTCCAGGTTAAGCAGGCGGGAGGATCCGCCGGACAGGTAAATTTTGCCGATTTTTTCCTCTAAAAATTGTTCCTTATAATAGTCAAACGAGCGTTGGATTTCATTGGTCAGGCGGCGCAGGGTGGGTTTCATGGCGGCGCGGATTTGGGACAGAGGAATCCCTTCTCCCGTTTTTTCCACTGACGTCTCGGCCGGGATCCCGTATTTGATTTTAATGGCTTCGGCCTGGTCGCGGTTTAAGTTAAGCTGGAAATTATCCGCCACAATGGTTCCGGTCAGGCATTTGGTAAGTCCTTCGCCGGCCACGCTGATTTCGCGCGTGAATTGCAGGATGTTGTTTTTAAAAAGGTTGATGCTGGCGGCTTCAGACCCGATATCAATTACGGCCGTGACTTCATTTTCTACTGGCTTAGCGCAAATTTTAAGCAAATCCCACATTGCAAAGGGCGCAATGGTTAATCCCGCAATTTTTATGCCGGCGGATTCAACGGTGCCGGTGATCTTATTGATTTCTTCCTGCGGTGCGGCCACCGCCAGGACGTCCAGTTTATTGACATTATTTTCTTTTACTTTGCCCAGTATTGAATAATCAATATGGATATTGTCCACCGGAAACGGCAGGTAATTTTTGGCTTCCCATTTGATGGCGCCGCGGATTTCGGAATCGGGGATTTCGGGGATACGGATGCGGCGGATTGACACGGAGAGGCCGGTCAGCGCGGTAAAAACTTCTTTGCCTTCAATGTTTTGGGAGGAAAATAATTTTTTGATTGCGGCGGCAATGGCCGCGGACGCGTTTTCTTGCCCGACTACATTTTCCACGGCAAACTTGGTCAGCAGCATGCCCTGCGGGGCATCCTGGATTTCAACCAATTTTATGGATTTCTCATCAATATCCAATCCCAGATATTTGTGCGGCGGCAAAATGTCGAGTTGTTCGGCCATCTTAATAATATATTATGCCGTAAGCGGGGGCTGATGCAAGCGGAAAATTCAGAATAAAAAAAGAGGCACCAACAAAACTAATCTTTGTTAGTGCCCCTT
>JBAZQH010000073.1:0-8159 GCA_041645285.1 Candidatus Margulisiibacteriota bacterium
CATCCGATTACCCAAATATGACCCGCCGATGCCTAAGGAGATAACATTTTCAAACCGGCTGGCAAAGTCATCGCCGGCGGCCACCAATTCTTTAATTAGTTTGTCGCTTTGGTAAGGGAGAGCCATCCATTGGGTCATGGACTTGATCCGGAGGCCTTCATCGCCACGCATTTGGTTTAAGGTTTCGAGGGCGGATTGTATGGTTGAGTCAATCTTCGGCAAAGTACTAACGCCGTGTTCGCCAACTTTTTCAGACATCAGGTTATTGTAGTCAAGCTTAAGCATGGGGGCATTTTATCACAAAACCCCACTCGTTTTATAACCCTAATGTTCTAGCAATTGCCTCCGATGCAGCGCGCGCAATATCTAAACTGCCATCGCCCTGCTGCTCGCGGTAGTCCTTGATGATCGGCTCGGTGCCGGAAGCGCGCTTCAGTACCCAAATTTCTTTTCCATTAGCACCAGTAAATACCACTTTTATTCCGTCGCCAATTCTGATGCGCTTGATTGTTAAACCTTCAACCAATGTGTCATCGCGTAACAAAGCTTCAACCGGTGAAGGTTGGTTTGCGGCTCTCGCAGCTTTATGTTGGTCAATCAATGATTTTAAGCGTGCTTTGGCTGTATCGGTTGCCGGAGCATCAATTCTTTCGTAGGCAAAATTGCCATATTTGACTTCCAGTTCTCGATAGAACGTGGAAATATCTTTTCCGGTTGCCGCAATCACTTCCATCATCAATAAGTTGATCGCGATGCCGTCCTTTTCGGTGGTCCAGGTGGTACCATCTTTTCTCAAGAAGGAAGCTCCGGCGCTTTCTTCGCACGCAAACATCAATGAACCGTCTGCCAGTCCATCTACCATCCATTTAAATCCGACATCCGTTTCAACCACTTCCCTGCCATGAGCTTCGGCAATGCAATTAATCATGTGTGTAGTGCCAATTGTGCGGGCAATTTTGGCGGCACGGTTATACTGCCGTGTTTGGCATAAATAATCGATCAAAACCGCCAGAACATGGTTGGGCAGTAAAATCCCTCCGGAATCAATGCCCCCAAATCGGTCCGCGTCATTGTCGTTTGCCGCCAAAAGCACGGCATCACCTTTTTTATCTTCCGCTGCTTTCATGACATCCGCAGAAGAAGGATCGCCCCTTAATTTACCATCCCAGTCGTAAGTGCGGAGTAAACCTTTGGGATCTGGTTTGGCGTGATGTTCTCGAATGAGCAATCCCCATTTTCTATTGATCAATTTATAAATTCCGTGCGCGGATCCTCCCAGTGAAGTTGCCGCAAAACGCATGCCGCGTTTTTCTGCACTTTTAATAACATCAAAATTAATTATTCCGTCTAAATCTGCAACGTATTCGCCAATTAAATCTTTTTCAATTAATAATCCTTCAGCTCTGGCAGCTGCGATTGATTTTCTTTTAATTTTACGGTCTTCAGCTAAAATAGTATTTGCTGCCAGATCAATTGGCTTGGTGTTGACATTCGGCCCGCCATCCAGGCCATTGGTTTTAAGTCCGCCTTCTTCTGCAGTATTGTGGGAAGCCGTAATAATGATACCCTCGGCATTCCGGCCTTTCCGATTTGCTGCCAGGATAGCATGTGATACTACCGGGGTAGGTACCGCGCGCCGTCCGGTTTGTTCAATGACCGTGATGCCATTGCCGGTTAATACTTCTATCGCATCATCTCTGGCTAAATCAGAGGCATAACGAACATCATGTCCAATAATAACCGGCCCTGGCTTTTGTCCTTCTGGTAAGGCGTTGGGCCCCCACGCACCCCGCGGTGAATTTTTTATTTCCGCGCACGCCTGCACCATTGCGCTAACTTGTTGGAAAGTAAAACCTTCTCCAACTTTTCCCCGATGGCCGGAAGTCCCGTTGCTGATACCTATCCCAGTAATAGAATAACCGCGGACAGCGTATCTGCGTTGAATTTCTCTACGCGGGACAAGTTCATTTTTGGTTGGTCTGGTTCCGGCTAATGCACTACGTGTGGCCATTTTTTTTGCCTCCAATTGTATTTTGTCACTTACTCTTCGGCTGATCTCAGCAAAAATTTCACTTTCTTTGATATTTTTTTTGCTATACTTTTGGGCATGTCCAAGCCGCAAAAAATTCCCCGCACCCGCGCCCCCAAAATTCGGGGGTGGGGTCGGGCCGGGCGCAAAGTAGCATCAATGGTTATTCCTTCTAAAAAAGAAAAAATGGCAAGGCGGAACCGGCAAAAATCCGCTATACTAAAAATTATTGAGGAGGAAATAAAATGACCAAAATCAACACCCTTGCAGTAATTACCACCGGCGGCGACGCACCGGGCATGAATTGCGCCATCCGCGCGGTGGTGCGTACTGCTATTTACCATAACCTGCGCGTTTTTGGCATCCGCCACGGCTGGAAAGGGATGGTTGAAAATAACATCATCGAGATGGAATTGTCTTCGGTGGGCAACACGTTAAACCGCGGCGGCACTATTTTGCAATCTGCCCGCTATCCCGATTTTTTCAAAAAAACCAAGCGCGCCGTCGCCATCAGCAATTTGCGGGCGCGTAATATTGATGGTTTAGTGGTTATTGGCGGCGACGGATCGCTGGCGGCCGCGGCCTTACTGCATAAGGAATTTGATTTCCCGGTGGTCAACATTCCCGCCAGCATCGATAATGATATCCCAGGGACCGATTACACCATTGGTTATGATACCGCGGTCAATACGGCGGTGGATGCTATCGATAAAATCCGCGATACCGCCACTTCCCACGAGCGAGTTTTTGTGGTAGAGGTGATGGGGCGGGGCAGCGGCTCCATTGCCATTAACGTAGGGCTGGTGTGCGGGGCCGAAGCCGTGGTAATCCCTGAATATAAATATAGCATTGAGAGTATTGTAGAAAGCCTGATGGCCGGCAAGCGTAGAGGCAAGCAAAGTTTCATTGTAGTGGTGGCGGAGGGTGCGGCCAAGGGTCACGACATCGGAGACAAAATTGCCAAAAAAACGGGGTTGGATGTCCGGGTTTCTATTTTAGGGCACATCCAGCGGGGAGGGTCGCCAACGGCTCTGTCGCGTGAATATGCGTGTAAGTTAGGTAACCACGCAGTGGATATGCTGCGCAAGGGCAAATTTGGCTATATGGTAGGCATTCAGTCCGATAAAATTGTTGCTACGCCGATAACCACAGTGCTGAAAACAAAGAAAAAAATCGACCTGCAGTCCTACAAGCTGGCGCAGATTTTGGCAATTTAGATCTAGTAAAACTCCACCGCGTTGCGCATTTTGTAAAGCTGGTGGGTAGCCGGCACAAACTTGCCGCCTTTTACCTCGAGCAGGTCACTGGCTACAATTTCGTCACCCTTCAGTCCCGGATAAGCGCCAAACTTACCCTGCAGGATAAAATCAAATATGGCGTCGCCAAACCGCAACCCCAAGATACGGTCAGAAACGTGCGCAATGCCCCCGCGGATGGCATGACCGCAGTTTTGCAGGCGATACTGAATGCCTTTAGTATTTTTTTCGAGCAGTGAAAAAATATACTCGCCGATTCCGCCCAATTGTTCGTTGCCAAATGAGTCCTTTTTCCTGGGAAGTTCATGGCGGGCTTTGACTAAAGCATATTTTGGGTCAGCAATGACGGCTTCCAACATCTTTTGGTTGCTGGCATTGACTTCGGCTGGATAGCGGGTATCAAACAGCCGCGCGCCTTCGGAAACCACCAAAACACAGTATTTTTGGATCTGCATGGCCATTTCCACCCGTTTAATCACTGCGCGCATATCCACCACTTCTTCCGGTAAAAGCACTATGTCCGCACCACCGGCAATCCCGGCCTGTAGTGCCACCCACCCGGCGTGCCGCCCCATAACCTCCACCACAAAACAACGGTTATGCGAGCGCGAAGTGGTGATGATATTTTCAATAAAGTGCACGCTCTCCGCCACCGCCGAATCAAAACCGTAAGTACGGTCGGTGCCGTAAACATCATTATCCATGGTCTTGGGGGCACCAAACATGGGGAACGTAAATTGCTGGCCCAGCTTTCCTGCGGCGCCCAAAGTATCGTCACCGCCTAATACCACTAAACAATCAATCCCTAATTTCTTCAAATTTTCCATAGCTTTTTCTGGAGCTTTTTTCTCAAGGTTTTCTTTTGAGAAAAGGTTAGTGCGGGAGGATTTGATGATGGTTCCCGCAACTTTAAAGCTGTCTTTTAAGTCAGCGGTGGATAATTTGACCATGATTTGGTCGCGCTCTCCCTCGGGATCTCGGGTGAGCGCCTTCCAACCCCCCAGCAAACCGATTAATTCCATTTTTTCGCCGTCGGGCAGGGTACGGTTGGCCTGGTTAATGCGGCGCAATAATCCGTAAATGACCGCGTTGTGGCCCGCGCAGTCGCCGCCACCAGTTAGTATTCCTATTTTCCTAATATTAATTTCTTTTCCCTGAAACTTTGCTCTCATTGAAAAATCCTTTCTATCCCTGTCCCGCCGATCCTAAAACGTTTTGATTTTTAGCAACGATCAGCTTTTTCAACTCTTCCCGTGCCGGGCCCAAATATTTGCGCGGATCAAATTCGCTGGGACTTTCGGCAAAAACTTTACGAATAATGGCGGTAACCACCAGCCGGCCATCGCTATCAATGTTGATTTTACAAACGGCTGATTTGGCGGCGCGGCGCAGCTGTTCTTCGGGCACCCCCACGGCATTTTCCATTTTACCACCATATTGATTAATCATTTGGACATATTCCTGCACCACCGATGATGCGCCGTGTAAAACAATGGGAAAGCCGGGGAGTCGTTTTTCAACTTCATCCAGAATGTCAAACCGCAGGGGAGGGACGGATTCGCCCGGTTTTACTTTAAACTTATAAGCCCCGTGCGAAGTACCAATAGAAATTGCCAAAGAATCAACTCCGGTCCTTTTCACGAAATCCTCAACCTGGTTGGGGTCGGTATAATTTGAGTGTTCAGCATGTACTTCATCTTCAATCCCGGCCAGAACCCCCAATTCGCCCTCAACCGAAACATCAAATTGGTGCGCATATTCAACCACTTTTTTAGTTAACGCAATATTATCTTCATAAGTATGGGCCGAGCCATCAATCATCACCGAAGAAAACCCCATATCAACGCACGATTTACACAATTCAAACGTATCCCCGTGGTCAAGGTGCAGGCAGATCGGGATATTACTTTTTAAATCCTTACGGCACATTTCCACCGCACCCTTAGCCATCCAGTAAAGCATGGTTTGATTGGCGTATTTGCGGGCGCCCGAAGATACCTGGATAATTACCGGTGAATTACTTTCCGCGCAACCGCCAATAATCGCCTGCAACTGTTCCATGTTATTAAAATTATAGGCCGGGACGGCATATTTGCCGGTCATTGCTTTCTTGAACATCTCCCGTGTATTTACCAAACCTAATGCTTCGTACAGTTTCTTTGCCATTTTTTACCTCTTTCTTTCATCAATACTTAACTTTGTTTGGATTTGGGATTTTGGATTTCCCTAACAATCCTTCACAATCTTCTCAAAGTCTTCCGCCTTT
Source organism: Candidatus Margulisiibacteriota bacterium (assembly GCA_041645285.1). Lineage (GTDB taxonomy): Bacteria > Margulisbacteria > WOR-1 > JAHJIW01 > JAHJIW01 > JBAZQH01. Next base: position 5,552 of record JBAZQH010000073.1, read on the forward strand.
AAAGACGCACCGCCAACCAAAGCCCCGTCAATATCCGGCTGTCCCATCAATTCCTTGGTATTATCCGGCTTAACCGAACCGCCGTAAAGTATCCGGATTTGGTCAGCCACGTCCTTACCGTAGAGATCAGATAAAATCTTCCGGATAAACGCGTGCACTTCCTGGGCCTGGGCCGGGGTAGCGGTCTTGCCGGTGCCAATGGCCCACACTGGCTCATAGGCAATAATAACTTTTAAAATATCCGCAGCGCTAATCCCCGCCAAACTGCCCTTAACTTGTGTTTCCACTACCTTTAAGGTTTGGTTGGCTTCGCGCTCCGCCAGCGTTTCTCCGATGCAAACCACCGGAATTAATGCCTCCGCCAGGGCCCGCCAGGTTTTTTTGTTGACAATTTCATTGGTCTCTTTAAAAATTTGGCGGCGTTCCGAATGGCCTAAAATTACGTGCGTGCACCCGGCCGCTTTAAGCATGTCGGAAGAAATTTCGCCGGTGAATGCACCGCTTTTTTCAAAGTACATATTTTGCGCGCCCAACATGACATTGGAACCTTTGACGGTTTTATATACCTCAAAGAGGGCGGGGAAGGTGGGACAAATTAAGATGTCCTTATCGGTAATATCTTTTAGTTTGTCTTTCAATGCCGCGGCTAAGGCCACCGACTCTTGAATATTTTTGTTCATTTTCCAATTTCCGGCCAGCAACAACTTTCGCATTAAAACAGTTCCTTTCTAATTTTTGTAAAATGAATTTGTATTATACAAAAGATCAGGAAACGGGTAAAGCGCCGATTTATTACTTTTCTTCTTCCATTTCCTCGTCAATATCCTCTTCCTTGGGCAGCGGCAGAACGTAGCAGGTCGACCGGCCTGACCCTTGGGTTAAGAGCAATTTTTTATCTACTAACATGGTTAATTCCAAATGCGCGGTCTTGTGTGAAACGCCAAACGCCTCACGGTATTCGCGGTTGGTCAAATTGTTATGTTCCGAAGCTAACTGTAGGGCGCGGATTTGCCGCTTATTCAACCCTTTACCACTCCAAGGACTGGTGATGGATTTGATTTCTTTTTCATTAGCCGGCCGGCTTTCTTTGCCATCACGGAAATATACGATATCGTCGGTCCGGTAAGGTTTTTCGTCGCCTTCCGTTACCGATAAAATAACAATTTTCTTTCCGGCTTTTTCCAAAACATCAATTTCAGGCATAATTTTGGGAGCACAGCGATTTTTACCGATGGATTCGATTTTTTCCTTAAAATCGGCGGGGGCTTCAATTCCGGTTAAATGCTTGTTTTTATCGTCTAACCCGTAAATAATCTTGCCGCCGTCAGAGTTGGAAAATGCCACCAGTTCCCTGGCAATATCATCATCGGAGGGGATAAACTTTTCAAATTCAACCGATTGGCCTTCACCTTGGCCCAAAAAATCCACAATTTCGTCCCAGTTCATAAGCTAAAATTACCATAGCAATTGGGCTAAATCAAGCTGAAAAATGGTGCTATAATTAATCGGGTATAAAGCTATGCCATTTCATGACTACATCAGCGCGTTCCTCGATTTAATTTTCCCGCCGCGCTGTGCCGTTTGCAAAAACGTTTCCTCTCTAATGTTTTGTGATTCCTGCCTGTCCAAAGTAAAGTATCTGGATTCGCAGAGGGGATGTGTTTACTGCGGCCTGCCCAAAGACCCAAAATTTGGCCGGAAGGTCTTGTTGTGCAAGGATTGCACCCGCGCCCGCCCTCATTTTGACCTGGCCCGCTCGCTGACTATTTATGAGGGAGTAATTCGCCGGGCCATCCACCAGTTTAAATTCAGCAACAAAAAAATGCTGGCGGAGCCGCTGGGTAAAATCATAAAAAGCCGGCTGACCGCCGCTTTTCCGGAAATTATAAATTGCGGCGCAGAGGTGACGATTGCGGTTCCTCTGTCAGATCGACGCCGATCCAGCCGGGGCTTTAACCAAGCCGAGGTTTTGGCAAAATGTGCCGCCGAATGCTTGGGTATCCCATACCAAAATGAAATCATCACCCGCAGCCGTGAAACCCTGCCGCAGTTTGATCTACCAAAAGAAAAACGCAGCACAAACGTTTCAGGAGCTTTTCGCATCAATAACCCAAAAGCCATACAGGACCAGCGTATTTTACTGGTTGACGATATTTATACTACCGGCGCTACCGTTAACGAGTGCGCCAAAACTTTAAAGCAGGGTGGGGCCGCGAAGGTTTACGTCCTCACCCTGGCGCGGGCGGTGCTGGATTAAACTTTCCGCTGCTTTCACCCTGTGTTATAATACTTTTGTCTTTGAAAGATATATTTGGTAAAGGAGAAAACTATGCCAATCATCGTCCAAGGCCACGGAACTCACCTAACCCCGGCTCTCAGGTCGTATGCTTTCAAGAAATTTGAAAAGCTGCCGCAATTTTTCGAAAACATCCAAAAGATTGAAATTATCCTGGATGCCCGGACCACGGCGGACAGCTCAAGAAGCCAGGTTGCAGAGGTTACCGTCTGGGCAGCCGGGAAAAAAGTTATCCGCGCAACCGAAGCCGGCCAGGACATGTACGCCGCCATTGATCTGGTGTATGAAGAAATCAAAAGCCAGATTAAAAAA
>JBAZQH010000074.1:0-7901 GCA_041645285.1 Candidatus Margulisiibacteriota bacterium
TTGGCAAAGCGGGCGGATATACTACGTTTCCTGTTTATGATCCGAAGCTGCTGAAGACCGGAAAATATAGAGTATTAAATCCTGAAGATCCAGCAGATGCTAAACTGGCTGAAGATGGAGGACAGTGGGATATTCCGATTGGAGAAGAAGCGCGGCGGCTTGCCTTTGCCCGAGACATGTTGGCAAAAATCATAGCATTGTGTCCGGGATTAAAACTCACCTTCGAAACCGTTGGTGATATGAACCGACGTAGAGCAGTAGAACAGGCCATTAGTGAAGCAATTGCGGATGGGAATGATTTTACCTTAATGCGTGCAATTCCTTGGGAGGATACACCATTCAATGAATATGGTAAATCAGACATGGCGGCTTGGACGCACGATATCCCCCCAGTTACTGCATTTTTAACCGGACAGGCCGGACATTTGCCATATCCATGGATTACCGGGAATACCACCGCAAGATTACTGGAACGGCTGGGGATTCTGGCCCCGCAGTTAACGGATTGGATTGATTGGGGACGGGCTAATGTTGTGGCTGGATTGTTGCAGAGGGCGAGCGAAAATGGCTTACCTTATATCCGGCAAATTGTAAATCCGGAGCTAGATTTTATGTCCAAAATTGATGCAGGAGAAGAGGAAAAGCTGGCAGAAACTTTAGAGTATTTACGAAAGCTTGGTCAGAAATACTCTGATTTTATCCCCGCGTTAGAAATTTTGTCACGGGCAAAAGTAATGGCGGATGGCGGCACGCCGGGTGATGTGGATTTGTCCCAATTAGGGGGGGTGGCTGAAAGATTGCGGCAGTTAGGCCGGATGCCGCAAGCGCACAACCTGTCTATGCAGCTTTCTGATTTATCCGCGGCTTTCATGCAGGAGATTTATCGCCGACTGGCGCAGGGAACGGATGCCGGAACCGTCGTGTTGCCGCTGGTAGGGCTTTTCACTTTGGATGAGGGACATTTACGGCGGGCGGGTATAAACCAATGCATGAATGTGCCGGGGACCAGCGGCGAAAATGGTAACCCAATTGGCAGCTGGGAATTGAGATTGCCGCCAATTGAAGAATTAGAATCACTCGAAACTCAAATCCGTCCCTTGGCATCCAGGGCAAGCCGGCCGTTTGGTGAAGCAGTTCAGCTTCAACCCACGGATCGATCATTAGAAGGCGTTTTTTATGCTCAATTAAAAACAGTCGCGGCAGAATCTGTTGCCTACCAGGCGGCGAACGGCCAATGGACGGTGTGGAAAGAGCCGGTGGGGATTCATCCTTTAATGGAAATTGCAGTTGCCTACAATGGCCCCATGGTAACTGATGGGCACGAAAATAAGGCCTGGGCACATTATGATATGAGTAGGTTTGGGTTTGAAGCTAACCGCAGTTATGTTTTTTATGACTTAATTACGGAATTAGAGCGAACTTTAACTGGTGAAGAATTAATTAGCCACGGGTTAAGGGTGGGATTAAATACGGCAAATGCTCGCCATCATTTTGTGATTTATGAAAAACCTACGCTTCCCTCTTCGGCTCCCTCGTCATCAGGTCCTGAATAGCGGCATAAGGTTCTTTGTCGGCAAAAAGCACGTTGTAAACCTCATCGGTAATGGGCATATCGACGCCCAGTTTTATGGATAGGGATTTTACTGCCAGCGTGGTGGGTACGCCTTCTGCAATTTCAACCATGCTTTTTAAAATGCTATCCAGTTTTTTGCCTTTGGCAATTTCTTCGCCAACGTGATGGTTGCGCGATAATTTGCTCTGGCACGTAGTAATGAGATCGCCAAATCCCGCTAAACCGTAAAAGGTTTCTTCGTGCGCGCCCAGGCGTTTCCCCAGCCGCGCCATTTCGGCAATCCCGCGCACCAACAGCGCCGATTTCGCATTATCGCCTAACCCCAGCCCCTCCGCCGCCCCGGCCGCGATGGCAATAATATTTTTCAGCGCGCCGCACAGCTCCACCCCCACAATATCCTGGTTGGTATAAACCCGGAAGCGTGCTTGCATTAACAATTCTTGCGCCGCGCCTGCACATTGGGGAGAGGGTGAGGCAATGACGGTGGTGGCCGGCATGCCTTTGGCAATTTCTGCTGATAGGTTGGGCCCGGACAGCGCGCAAATTTTTTCTGCAGGATATCTTAATTCTTCGATCAAAACTTCTGACATCCTTTTAAATGTATTTTTTTCTATTCCCTTGGTTGCGCTGACAACCAGGATGTTGGAGTTGATCCGGTTTTTAAGTTTGGCGGCGGTTTCTCGTAAGTGTTCGGACGGAACCACAAAAAACACCGCGCGGGATTCGTTAATTGCCGGGATAACTTCTCCCCAGTCAGACGAGGCAGTAATTTGTCCGGAGAGTTGTATGCCGGGCAGGTATTTTTTGTTTTCGTGCAGTTGGTTGATTTGGTTGGTTACTGCTTCTTCAAAGCTCCAGATTAAAACCTGGTGCTGGTTTTCGATCAACAGCTGGGCCAGCGTGGTACCCCAGGCACCGGCGCCAATGATGACGACTTTAGCCATTAGTTTTTGCTCCCATTTTTCTTTCAGTTCCTGCTAACAAACGCTGGATATTGGGGATGTGTTTTACAATTATCAATACAGTGATTGCCACGGCCGCAATTGAATAGGGCAGTGGCGCTTGCGCCAAAAACAGCGCAAGCACAATCAATGGCGGCACGGAAATGGAAGCCAGTGATACGTAACGGGTCATGGCAATGATCAAGGCAGTCAAAATCAGTGCGCCTAAAAATATTTCCGGCGCGATTGCCAGCAGTATTCCCAGCCCGGTGGCTGACCCGCGGCCCCCTTTAAATTTTAAAAATATCGGAAACATATGCCCGATAACCGAAAATGACCCGGCAATAATTATCCAAAGCGGATCAGAGAGCATTTGCATTGCAATCCAGGTTGCCAGCGTACCTTTTAGAAGGTCAAGGATAAAAACAATCGTGCCGGCAACCGGTCCCAGCGTGCGGAGCACATTGGTTGCGCCAATGTTGCCGCTGCCCACTTTTTGGATATCAACTTTACTGAACTTGGCGACAATTACGCCAAAAGGGATGGAGCCGAGGAGGTAGCCAAGGATTACGGCAATCAGGATTGCGGACAAATATTCACATTGCATGCACAAATTATAACACAATTATTTTTTGAGGGCGTCTTTGATGGTTTTGAGCAGTTCTTCTTCGGTGAAGGGCTTTTTGATGATTCCGTTGACGTGGTATTCTTGGCCGGCAAAGGTAACCGCCTCTTCGTCCATGCCGGTGATAAAAATCACCGGAATTTCCGGATGCACTTGCTTAACCTTTTTTAAAAATTCGAAGCCGTCAATTTTGGGCATGTTAACGTCGGCAAAAATCAAATCAAAAGAGGTGGGATTAAGGTTGAATATTTTCAGGGCTTCTTCGCCGTCTCCGGCTTCGGTTACCTCAAACCCGTCTTTTCTCAACATCTCGGTAGTTATTTCCCGCATGCTGGCTTGATCGTCTATTACCATGATATGAGACATGGGGATATTGTAAGGGGGAGGGGGGAAGAAGTCAAATTTTATGTACAGTTTTTTGCGATTTTTGGCTAAATTTGTCGATAATATATGGGAGGGGGAAGCGGGCTGCTTTTGCTGTCGTGGGGCTAAAAAACAAAAAAATTATGGAACTGTCTAGAACTAGTCCAATAATTTCAGGTAGAAGACTAAGCTCACGGGCGCGCAGGTTTGTCCTGGGGTGTATGTTGGGGGCGTCGGCGTTGGGCGTCAGGGCTTTGAGTCATTCCCCAACCTGGCGGCAAACCGTGGATATTCGTGACGCTACTGCTTGGTATGTAAACAGCGTTGCTTCGCCGGACAAACAAATATCATACGAAGAAGTTACTTTTGGTCAGGAAGCGGCGGTGGTGGGGGGTGGGGTGTGGGCAGGCGCGATGGTTGGCGAAGGGGTTTATTTTTCCGCTGTTATTGCTCCGTCTTTATTGACTGCATTGGAGTCAGCTTCTACGTTGACAAAAATTCCTGCTTTTATTTTAGCTGCGATTGGGGTTCAAGTTGGTGCAGGAGAAGCATTGTTGGGTATGCCGGATGTAAAAAATGCGGCTCAATTTGTTGGGGGTAAATATTTAACCTATGTGCCGCCAGCGATTGATTGGGGCGTTGGGTTAGGCAATGATGCTGTGCATATTGTTGAAAAACAAGGGCGGAAAATAAGCCGCCGGCTTTTCCCTCCCGCAGAAATAAAGCAAGGGATTGCAGACCAAATTGAAATAGGACAAAACTGTATGGCGGAATATGCGACCAGCGGCGAATGTACTTTGGATTATTTTACCTATTTTGACACCTTACAATATTATCAGGCCCAGCGCTCATCCTATGATATCCAAGCTGGTTTGCCACAGTTGAATAAACGTTTTGATTTGACGGTATCGGCTGCGCAAGCGCGTGCTGCCATGGTAGAAACAGGGGAAGATAAGCGTTTGGCCCTTGAGAAAACAGTATTTGTTTCGGATTTGAAGCATTATAAAAAAAGACAGGCCCTCTTACCGCTACTAATGGATGGACAAGGCGGGAATTGTGAGGCGGAAACCTATTTTATGGCAGGCTTTTATCAGCGTATGGAACAAGCTGGAGTAGATTTTGGACTACCAGGGTACAAGCGATTTGTCAGAGTTTTTTTCGGCCATGAAAGTGTGGTTTATTATAATCCTGAAAAAGACCGTTTGTATGATCCGCGGGACAATGTTTTTGAAGATGGCACCCGCACCGATTTATATTCACCTGAGATTTTAGTGTGGCAGACCTTGGTTGGAGAAGGCGAGGCAGTATCGCTGGGCTCGAAGGATTTTTTGAAATATCGAAAAAATACAAATGTGCCTGCAGATTGGTGGTCATGGTTAAAATCAGCAAAATTTCGTGACTTGCTAGACTTTCTATCCAATAATTCAATGGTCGGAGGGTTGATACTATCATGGGATCAATACAAGACCAGCGCTTCACCCGCCGAAACCATCATGGAATTAAATGAAAGCAGCGGAAAAGTTGAGGAACATGATTTAAGCTTGGGCAAAATGGAAAAGTCAACGGGCATGAATGGAAACGCTGGCGGGAAAGAAACTGATGTATCAGGAGAAGAATGGTCTTTAAAGATATTCCATGAACATTTTTTTGATGTAATCGTCGGGAATACCCAAGATGACCAATTTGATTTGGTTCCTTATTCCGCCGATGTTATCCCTACGGTGGATCACTTCCTCGAAGTTTTTGAAAGGCACATTGCACATAAAACCAAAATGTACGCGGTAATAACTTCTGAAAGCGGCGCAACCTGGGATGCATCCGATAAGCGTAAGGACAGGAATGAGCTTTTTGGAGAGGACATAATTGCTCGCAATGGATTGCTGTTGATGCGAGCTCTGCATTTGTATTTAAGAACGGATGGGGAATACTTATCCAAGGCAGAACAAATTACACTAGCCAAGCAAAAAAACAGGTTAAAACAATTAATGGCCCAGCACTTTAAAGTGATGGACGATATTTCTCGGGCATTGCAGGAACCGGAGGCTCAAAATATATTTTATTCGCAAATAACAGATACAAGAGCTGTGACAGATTTGAGGTGTCGGCGTTATAGTTGTTATCCATCGTTTTTAAATGAACCGTTGATTGACCAGCAATATTTACTCGAAACAGCTGGCGCAAGCCAGGGGCCGATTGATTTATCAGTATTTGTTGCGATAGTAAATGATTTGAGCCATGCCGCCAGTGCTCGATCTGCACGAGAAGCAGGCTTAAGTTTTGGCCAAGGGGATACGTATTTGCAACGCTATCATCAGGAGCCGGTTCTACAAGCTATTTTTGATTCTTATAAAACAGTTGACCGGTTTGATTTTTATGATCAGGAAGAAATCACGCGTAACGCATTTTCTATAGAAGTTATCGATGAAAATGCTTACGAAGAAGATTTTTCAAGCGCGGTTGACAAACAGCCAAAAAACAAACCGAAAGTTGCCATGATTGACCCGCGTTATGCTACCATGCTCTTTTTCATAAAAAATTCGAGTAGAAATGCCGTGCCATATTATGTTCCTGAATTTTGGCAAGCATTTTTAAATTCTCCCGGCTCCGCGCAAGTGCTAGATATAAATTATCCCGAGTTGGAACGATGGGTGGAAGGTGGCTTTTTGTGGTATGACCCGAGTGATTTTATGTGTTTATCAGGTAAAATTACCTCGAGAACAGATTGGTCTTGGTCCCCACTACTTCTTCCCTCGGGGTATAGTTTTGATGATGCATATTACAAATGCCGTTTGCCGGGACAATCATTGGCCGAATATTACGAGGATATTTCTTCAAGCGGCAAGCCGTCTACGGTTGTTGGTGCCAGGCATTTGGCGGAATTGAATTATCTGCAAAGATATTTGAAAGCACATCCGGAGGCAGATATGTATGGCATTAAAAAGCGGCAACGGTCTTACTATGCCGAAACCCCTTTCGAAGGCATGGCAGACACTGTTCAAGAATTTCTAACTGTCCCGGTGCCGTTGCCCCAACCTTAATAATTATGCTAAAATGCCCCCCATGGTTGTCCAGTCACAAGATTTACGCCCCGGTATGACGGTAGAAATCGATAGCAATTTATTTATCGTCCTCGAATATAACCACATTAAGATGGGCCGCGGGGGAGCTGTCATCCGCGCCAAGTTCAAAAACATCCGCACCGGCGCCACCATTGAAAAAACCTTCAAAAGCGGCGAAAAAGTAAATTTAGCCCACATTGAGCGCAAACAAATGCAGTTTTTGTATTCTGATCCTGATTCTGCCCACTTTATGGACCAGACCGATTTTAACCAGGTTGCCATCGACCGCAAATTAATTGGAGAAAACCTCCCTTACATGAAAGACGGTGATATAATCCAGATTACGTTTTACGAGGACGAAGCCATCGGCGTTGATTTGCCGGCGGCGGTGCCGCTAAAGATTATTGAAACGCCGCCCGAGGTTCGCGGCAACACGGTTTCCGGCGGCACCAAAGACGCAACGCTGGAGACGGGATTAATTGTCAAAGTTCCCCTGTTCATGTCGATGGGGGATGTGGTAAAGGTGGATACGAGGACCGGGAAGTATATAGAGAGAGTATAAAGGAGGCCCCTAAAAATGGTAGATTTCGACAAAATGGATAAGCTAATCGATAAATTGGTGGAAAAAATAAACCAGCACAAAATTTCTTCTATTTCGATTGAAGAAAATGGCATTAGGGTTGAGGTTAAGCGCGAAAACGGCGTAGCAAAGGTTGTGTCCGATGCCCATGCGGCGCACGGGGATCCTGCCGCCGCGCCGTCGGCACCCGCGGCCGCTCCCTCCGCCGCCAATGAAGATGATGGTTTGGTTGCCATCACCTCGCCGATGGTGGGGACTTTTTATCGTTCTCCTTCCCCGGATTCGCCGCCGTTTGTGGATATTGGACATACCGTAAAACCGGGAAAAACCGTGTGTATTGTTGAAGCAATGAAATTATTTAACGAAATTGAGTCCGAGGCGGCGGGGACAATCGTAAAAATTCTGGTAGAAAACGGCAAGCCGGTGGAATACGGCCAAAAGCTGATGTTGCTTAGGCCATAATGAATAACCGCAAAAAGCAATGGGAGATTTTGCCGCAAAATCCCAATCTAGCCGACACACTCGCTAACGCATTAAAGCTTTCCCCACTTACCGCACAGGTCTTGATCCACCGCGGCATTACTAATTGCGACCAGGCCCAGATTTTTTTAATGCCAAAGCTTAGCGCCTTGCGCGATCCGCTGGATTTTCCCCAGATTAAAGAAGCCGCCCAACGCATTTTTTCCGCCCGTGAAAAAAACGAAAAAGTTTGTGTTTTTGGTGATTATGACGTGGATGGGGTTACCGGCACCGCGCTGTT
>JBAZQH010000075.1:0-7817 GCA_041645285.1 Candidatus Margulisiibacteriota bacterium
TTCCAAATGCAATAGCGCGGTAGCGGCTAACACCGCACCGGCGCCCAACGCGGTTCCTACGAGGTAATGCGGTATCCTCCGCCCCCAGGATGTGGCAGATTGCAATCGCGCCGCATCACGCTCAAAAGCCAAAACCGCGGGACAGGTATTGTGGAAAGGCGTGACGCGCTGGCCCTGATATATATTAATCTTTAATGCTGCGCCCATTTTGCCCTCCGGCTATTGTCTTCTTTCCAATTATATATCGTCAATTTCCACGCAAAATTTCATCTTTTTGGGGGAATCTTTTTTTGACCTTTTGGGGGAAACTTTAGGCAGGGAGGCAAATTAGCTCGGGGGCGGTTGATCAACAAGGTCAAGCAAATGAGAGGCAAAATCACGTTCGTGATAAAAACTTTCGCTTCCGCCAACTAGACGAGGGGCCACCGCCAGGGTCGCTCCCGTCTGCAAACCGCCAACATCCATGGACCCAACCGTCAGCAAATTGCTCGTATCCATGGCCGCAAGCAAATATCTTTGCGCCGTAGCAACAAGAAAGGCTATTGCCGAAGACGGTTCAGCGGTAGGCCTGATCCTCATATCAATACTTCGAGCTCTCGAAATTAATTCTCCTAACGCCGCTAACCTTGCTTCCACTTCCCGCATTCTATCAAAGGCGTCAAGTAACCCTCCGCCAAATTGCGTTGAAACAAAATATCGTGGATCGCCAATGCTGTCACTTGCTTTGCCCGCCTTTAATAAAACTTTAGCATAATCTGCGGCGGGAGCCTGACTCCGCTCAAGCTCACTGACTAATGTTCCAATATTAACCAAGCTGGCACCTCGCAGCAAGAGCCTATCACAAAAAAGCCCCAAAAATGCCCTGCCGCCTCGCTCCGTCATCAAATTTTTTCCCTCAAAATCCGGGCAAAGCCCTAATGCATCAGCATCAAAAATAACGATCCCCTGTCTGGTTGGAGAATTTTCGATACGCGCTAAAACCTTCCTCGCCATTAAATCCGAATCCGCTACCTGGTCAATCATCAGCCCATTACTGTCCAAAAATCCGCGTTGCCTGATCAAAACCGTCAAGCCGCTTGATTTAAAAAACTGATTGACGGGGCTCAAGTGTAACCCATCCATAACCGTGTATCCCACACCCAGGGCTGCCAATGTTTCTGCCGCCCGCCAGGAAAAAATTCCCGCCGGAGGGTAAAAGCCAATGCTTGATGCTGGCAAGGTTTGGTCTGCCGCTATTTCTCTAAAGGCAGCTAACGTTGCCGCCACTTGATTGGCGAGCAATTGTTGATGAAACTCCTCGTCCCAAAATCTTTCGCCAGGACGATATGGGCCAAAGGGGCAAAAAGGTATTAGGCCTTCCGGGTGACCACCAATTTGAGGGCCAAGATACGGAGCTCCACCTGCTTTGGCAGCTGCACCAAGCCGCAGCGCCTCACTCATTTTTTTACCTAAGTCCGGATAAAAATCAATGATTTCCTTTGCCAACCCTCCCTCTAGGAAAAATGTAACCGGATAAAAATTCGGTCTTTGGCACCCGTTAACGGTTGCTCGTACTCGTTCTTCTCCCCAACAATAAGCCATCATCTTTGCAATTTTAACGGTTTGAGTGCTGTCCTGGACAGAAAATGTTCCATGTGGATACAGGTTATTAAACCTAACTGCCGCTTGTTGGAGAAGCGTCCCCGGCTGAGCTTGGTACGATTTCACACTACTCAACTTCCAACTATCTATCCGCCTTGTCCTCCGCGCAGAAACACCAATCGCTACTCTTATTGGATCCGACATCGTTTATTCTCCATAATTATAATTTTTGAATGGCTTTTTTGCGCTCCCGCTAAATTATTATCGCCACTTTTGTCCCGCGATTTCACTTTTTGGGGAAAATATTTTGGGGATTTTACGATTTTTTAAAATTGCGCGCGGGGCGGGTTTTGCGGCTTTGCTTCCGCCACCGCCAGCTTAAACGTTTTTTTAGCCACTTTATCCACCGCCACCATCACTTCAAACTCGCCCGGGTGGCCAAACACTACACGGCGCAGGGGTTGGATTTGTATTATATTATATGTACGCTTAGGGCCCGCTGGCGACGTAACGGCTTTGCCTCCCGAAATTTTGACTTCAGCGGTTTCTCCCTTATGCGGCGCGATTTTTACTTTGTTGCCAAACTGCGCCACATCTTTTTTCTCCGCCGTGTCGCGAATCACCAAGCTCACCTCGGCTTCACCACTATCCGTCCCCTGCAGTTGCAAAAGACAAAACAACGGGTAGCAGGGCTTGGTTGTGTCCGGCAATTGAATGACAAAAGGAATCCCAATGGCGGTAATTTTTCCGCCGGGCTCAGGGCGCAGGTGTTCGGCTAAAATACAGTTAATTACTTTCAGGTCCATTTTGTTTGCCTCCTCCATTTTTGTCGATCTTATTTCACACTAATCGACAAAAATCGATAATTTTATCGATTAGGCACATTATAATCCATAAAACTTAATCTTTGCAGCTTTTTTTGTAAATCCGGCTACCATCGTGATTGTATTTTGGAAAAACAAGCGAAAAAGCGACTTGCGCTATCTTATGAAAGCTCGCTTCCTAATGTAAGCAGATTAAAATTTTGCCTGCGGAAAAACGAAACCCTAGCGAAGAACCTACCTCACCACCACTTCATAAAACAATGCCTGGTTTGCCGAAGAAATCACAAAGCTCGCACCGCCGTTCACTCTTTGCGCAGCAATGGCTTTTTTCCGATTGCCCGCCATATCCAGCGCATAAACTTTGGCAGTGCGCGACTTGGTATTAATCCAGACCTTCGCGTCTACGCCCTCCACCAAAACCGGCGCCCCGCCCACTTCTTTCAGTTGGGTTTTGGCGGCATTGTATTTCTGCCCCGTATTTTCCGCGCGGGCAGTCGCCGTCAACAATAAATGCTTTGATTGTTTAATTGGATTTTTGTCCAAGCTGGAAACAAATACTGAAGAGAAGCCGGTGGATGGGGTTATTTTGAGGTCGCTGGTGATAAGGCCGGCCGCCCCCGCATCCGTTGCCCCGCCGCCCGCCTTTTTGCCCGCAAATCCAACCCCACCCTGCGTCCTGGGTGTATCAATTTTGAAAACTTCTCGCCCCCAATCCCACTTTAGCTGGCCGGTATCGCTGGTCAAGCGCTGGTTTTCCAAATCAACATATTTAGCCAAGGTTGGCGCCGGGTCATCCGCGCTGGCCTGCTGGATTGAATCTACAAAATTTATTTGCGTCCCGGTTACCAGCGGCAAAAGCGGTTCGCCAAAAATAGGATTATCTTCGCGGATCGGGCCAAAAACATCTTGCGGCAGGAGTGACTCGGTCAGCACCTGTTTGGCTTTGGCAACATCCCCGCGATAAAACATCAGTGCCGCCGCCGGCCACTCTGCAAAAACGTTGGGCCAGGCGCCAATGTCAAAATTATCCTGCATCACCTTGCCCCAGTCGCCGGCTGCAAAGCTAAACTGCAAAACCGCGTCCCAATCCTGCAGTGCCGCATACGCCGCCATGACCATGGGCCCTTCGGCGCGGTATTCGTTGGGGAAACAGCAATTCCACTCTGAAATGACAAAGGGCTTGCCGGCAACCTTATAATAAGCAAAGTTGTTGGGCAGGGCCTCTTCGGGAAATTTAACCATCGGCTGGTCTTCAAAAACAATGTTGGTGCCGTAGCCGTATTTGGGGTGGTCCCAGTAGCGATGGCGGTCGATATAATCCAGCGCGGCGTTGGATTTTACGTCGGCGGCAACGTTATACCAGTGGTTGCTGCCCGAGATCGGCACTTTCACTCCCAGGCCCTTCAAATATTTTCCCATTTCTGTGTAATACTCAACCTGCAGGTCATAGTAAAAAAGCATGGTTTCTTTTTCGCGGCTGTCCGCCAGCAAGCTGCCGCCGCCCCGCTGGAATTTCATCAGGGTTTCGCCGCGGGCTATGTTGCCAAAATCTTCTCCGTCTCTCAAGTCACCGCGGCCATATTTATCGGTCCAGGCCGCTTTCAGCGCATCGCGGCTGCCGTATTTTTCCTTCAGCCAATTATTCCAAAGGCCATCCAGTTCTACCAGGTATACCTTGGACAGCCCCACTTGCGTGCCGATGTAATAAAGCATGGCCTCGTTGATCATTTTTACCGAAGCAATGCCGGGGTCATCCACATAACGTTTTTTAGTGTATTGATTAACGTGAGTTAAAAGCTGTCGAGCATATTTTTTCTGCAGCTCGATAATGCGCTCATTATAAAATCCCGAAAACTTGGCGCCGCGCTCCACCCCTTTATAATCCGCCACATTATCCCCGGCCTTAAACTGCCGATCTACCAAGAGGTCCATAAATATATAGATACCGCGCTTTTCCAGCTGATAAATCAAGTAGTCCAGTTTTTCCAACTGCTTGGCGTCAAGGTGCTGGGTATCGTTAACCTTACTGTCAAAGATATTGGGGTTGGCCCAGTAGGCGTCCAAATGATGGATGCGAACCAGGTTGCACCCGAACGCGGCCAGCCGCTCGGCCGTTTTCTCTGCGGTTTTGTGGTCCATAAAACAATCTGAACCCACAATGTTGGTCCCCCAAAACCGCGCCCGTACCCCATCCGCAAAATAAAAATGCCCGTTTTTAACTTTTAAAAACCCGTGCTTGCCGGCGGGCTTATCCAGCAAAAACGAAACGTCGGGCGCCGTCTTTTTTGGGTAAGTGTCTTTTTTGGACAGCGCAAACCAGTTTGCCTTATCAGTTTCAAAATACGGCTGGCGCGGGAGCTTACTGCCGTCCGCCCGATATCCCTCTACTCGCAGATCGTCTACCCAAATTGTTCCCCCCACCTCCATCAAGCCGACAAAAATATCCATCCGTTTGCATTCTTCCGGCACCGCAAAATGATTTTCGATTTTTTTCCAATCAAAAGTGCCGATTTCAGAAAAGACAATCGGCCAGCCGCCGATTCTTTTGCCGTTTTTGTCAATAAATTCTATGTTGATGCGCGCCTGCTGCCAGGGTCGCGCGCCCTGGGTTACGTCCTGGATCTTAACGAAGGCCTCAATATTAATTTTTTTGGCTTCGGTCCCGTCCAGCGGAATGGATTGCGAAGCAAACGACCAACAGGGCGTGGGATTGGAAATTTTTAACAAGCCGTTGCCGGTATATCCCGGTGAATACACCCCGCCACCGTCCGTCCCGCCATAAGCCCAGTCCTCCCAAACCTCAAAATTACCGCTTGAAACCAGATTATAAGGATCTTCTTCCCGGGTATCGCCAATTATTACCTGGATATCGTCTGCCAAAAGCGTGCCGGTACAATTATTCAAACCAAAAACAACTTTGGCCTTGCGGGCCTCTGCCGGCACTTTAAAAATCCGCGCGGCCAGGAGCCAGTCAAACGTCCCCTCCCACGGGCCCAACTGCGGCCACCCCCCCACCTGCTTGCCATCCTCGTCAAAAAACAAAATCTGCAGATTGGCTTTTTCCCAGTCCTCTTTGCCGGGGACTACGGCGGCAACCTTAATCCAGGCCGAAACCGTAACTTTGGGATATTTCCGGCCGTCCAGAGAAAATTCCTGCGCGCCCATTGAGGATTGCGGTTTAGCATTGGTAATACGCAAGCATTTTCCGTCGTCTTTTCCGCCGCTTTCAACATAACAGTTATAATATTCTTTGCCCCAGTACAGAGGAATCTTGTCCTTTACGCCGTCTTCGAAAGAGCCGTTTTTAAGAAGGTTATTAGTGGCCATGGCAGGCAAAAACAACAAGGCGGTCAGCATTAAAACTAAAACACTCAGCTTGGTCAAAAATTTTTGGATTTGGGATTTTGTCATTGGGATTTTTCTCTACCCCATCTCAACTTCAATTATATGCTTTTTATTATCATTAAACGCCGGGACCAAATTGCCTTCCGTCCGCTTGCCATCCACGCGCAAAGATTTCACTCCAAAAGAGAGGTGCTGGGGATTGCGGACTTTTATATTGTAAGTTGCGCCGCGCCAAACCCGCATCGCCTCAAAACCGTTCCAACCCCGCGGGATACAGGGATCAATCCGCAAGCCGTCATATTCGGGCCGGATCCCTAAAATATATTCGGCCGCCGCCACAAAATTCCAAGAGGCCGATCCGGTCAGCCACGAGTTTTTGCCTTCGCCAAAGTCGGGATGGTCACGCCCGGCCACCATCTGGCAATAAACGTAGGGTTCGGTTTTCCTGATTTCGGCAATGTCATTTTGCGCAATCGGCAAGATTGCCCGGTAATATTCATAAGCGCGATCGCCTCTCCCTAGCATGGCCTCCGCCACCATGGCCCACGGGTTGGGATGGCAAAAAATAGCGGCGTTTTCTTTTAGCCCCGGGGGATAAGTTGAAATTTCTCCCAGCTCCGGATAAAAACGCCGCAGTGCCGGCTGTTGTAAAATTATGCCGTATTTGGTTGCCAGACGCTGGTGCACCGCGTCCAGGCACAGCTTACTGCGGGCTTCGTCTGCCGCTCCCGACATCACCGCCCAGGCCTGTGTTTCCAAATAAATTTTTCCTTCTTTACAAATTTTTGAACCTACCGGACGGCTTTTGTCATCAAACGCCCGCCGGTACCAGTTGCCGTCCCAGGCAACTTTGTTGACGGTTTTGCGCATTTTTTCGGCAATTTGCAAAAACTTTTTTTGATCGGATTTCTTTGCCAGCTCTGCCATCAAATCCGCCGCCCCCACCAGCATCATTCCCACCAAAACCGACTCGGCCGCCTGCTTGGTTCCCAGCATGTTCAAACAATCGTTCCAGTCGGCAAAACCGGCTTTGGGCAATCCCTGCGGCCCCAGATTTTTTGTGGTGTAATCTATCGCCCGGCACAAATGCTCATAAAGAGTTGCGCTCTTTCCTGCTCCGCCCGCGCGCGCCTCTCTTGCGGCGGCCGCTTTTTGCAAGTCGGGCGGCAAATAATTATGGTGGCCAAACATGGTTTTTGGGCTGGACGCCATTTCAGCAAACGGCACTTTCTCGTTTAAAATTTTTAAATCGCCGGTTTCTTTTATGTAATGCACGGTTGAATAAATCAGCCAGAGCGGGTCATCCGAGTATCCCCACAAATCACCTTTACCGGTAATAGGAGAATATTGGTGGTAAGTACTGCCGTTTTCAAATTGGACCGCGGCCAGGGCCAAAATTCTCTGCCGGGCCTTTTCGGGCAACATGTGCGCAAACCCCAGCGTGTCCTGGTTTGAGTCGCGAAATCCCATCCCCCGCCCAATCCCCGCCTCATAATAAGAAGCGTAACGCGACCAATTGAAGGTGGTAATGCACTGGTATTGGTTCCAGGTATTGAGCATGGTGTTCATTTCCGGGTCCGGCGTCACAACTTGAAATTTGGAAAGTTTTTCGTCCCAGATTTTTTTCTGTTTATTCAGCGCCGCGGCTACCGCGGGCTCTTTGGAAAATTGTTTTATCTTTTTTGCGGAAATTTTGCGATCCTTAGCTACTCCCAGGATAAAAATAATGGTTTTGGTTTGGCCCGGCTTTAATTCGACGCCAGAGCAGTGTGCGCCAATCGGCGCCCAGCCATTAGCAATTGAATTAGAGCACTTTCCTTTGCGTACGGCATCCGGGTTGTCCAGGTTATTGTAGCCATAGTTGCCCAGAAAAGATTTGCGTTGGCAATCAAAACTGGACACCGGCGCCGAGCAATGGAAATAGGCAAAAATATCAGACCAGCTACCGTACAAAGATGTGTGGTAAATCGTGCTGCCCTCGGCATGCGCCTGTCCGATATTCCAAGTGCGCTGAAAATTGGTAGCGTCGCCCACCGCATCCCAGAGGCAAAATTCAAGGTAAGAACA
>JBAZQH010000076.1:0-7650 GCA_041645285.1 Candidatus Margulisiibacteriota bacterium
AAACCGATCCCATTGCGCAAAATTTCCGATGAGCTGCTCAATGATCCCCAAACGCTATACACCTCAAATTACCTGGGCACTTTCCCGGGGGACCTCGCCCAACAATTACACGCCCCGGTAGTGGTAATTTATGAACCGGGAGTCAGCGGCCGTTATTTCAGAGACAATGCTTTCCGCCGGCATATCCAAAAAGACGCCACCCGGCAAATTGCCGCCGGATTGCAATTTGCCATAGACCGGCAATTTAGCCAAAGAGGCACAATAATTTTTAGCCACAGTTTTTCAACCATTGAACACTACAAGCTGGATTTTTCCGGAGATTACGCAGAATTGAAAACCCAGGCAAACGTGGTAGGTGACATTTTTAGCGGCCTTTTTACCTCTACGGCAGATGCCATGAATTCCCGCGCCATAAAAATTGGACAACATGAATTCAATGTTTGGCTAAGGCTTTTCCAAGCCATACAGTGGTTACCGATCCCGCTTCCGATAAACCCGCTCAGTCAACCTCAACTGCATGCGACCCCGCAAGAAAATAAACCAGCGCGTCAGCACGGGCTAGCCATCTGGGGAAATCCCACCACCGCCCATTATGCTCTTAAGATAGATACCAGCGAAATCATTCAACCGTCAGCCGAAGAGATTGAAATCATTACCCTCCAAGGAATGGGACATAACCTGTTTATTGCGCAAGGCGCTGCCCGCGACAAAATTTTTACTGCCCTATCCGCATATGTTGAGAGCTGTAAAAATTTTCCCAATGCCCAGCGCTTGGTTTTAATCAGCCAAGATGATCGGATTTTTCCTGCCGCTAAACAAGCCGCGGTTGCCGCCAGCATGTATCAACCGTAACTTTAACTGTGCTATAATTTCTTATCATGTCAGAGAACAAAGCTAACGCGCTGGAAACCATTCGCCACTCTACCGCCCATCTCATGGCCGACGCGGTAAAACAACTTTATCCTGACGTCAAATTAGCTATCG
Source organism: Candidatus Margulisiibacteriota bacterium (assembly GCA_041645285.1). Lineage (GTDB taxonomy): Bacteria > Margulisbacteria > WOR-1 > JAHJIW01 > JAHJIW01 > JBAZQH01. Next base: position 985 of record JBAZQH010000076.1, read on the forward strand.
GGCCATCAATTGACACCGGCTTTTATTATGATTTTGACATGGAACACAAACTGACCCCAGAAGACCTTCCCAAAATTGAAGAAAAAATGAAAGAAATCGCCAATCAAAACCTCAAATTTGAAAAAAGTGAAATGGACAAAGAAGAAGCTATTAAGTTTTTCAAGGAAAAAGGCGAAATCTACAAAGTTGAGCTGATCAAGGGCATTGAAGACAAAACCGTTACACTTTACAAACACGGCGATTTTGTGGATTTATGCCGCGGCCCGCATGTCAACTACACCAAAAGACTGAAAGCATTTAAATTACTCTCGATCGCCGGCGCATACTGGCGCGGCGACGAAAAAAACAAGATGCTCCAGCGCATTTATGGCACCGCGTTTGAAACCAAAGAAGAACTGGCACAGTATCTGGCACAAGTTGAAGAAGCCGCCAAACGCGACCACCGAAGATTGGGCAAAGAGTTGGATTTATTCAGTATCCACGACGAATGCGGCGCCGGTTTTGTTTACTATCATCCCAAAGGCGCCATTTTACGCAATATCATTGAAGATTTTTTAAAAAAAGAAAACGCTCGCCGCGGTTACGAGTTTGTTTATATCCCGCACATCGCCAAAATCGACCTGTTTAACACTTCCGGCCACACCGGCTATTACAAAGAAAATATGTATTTCATGCAAATTGATGAACAAGATTATGTCATTAAGCCCATGAACTGTCCCGGCCACATTACAATTGTAAAAAGAAAAATTATAAGTTATCGCGACCTGCCAATCCGTTATTTTGAGTTGGGCACCGTTTATCGTTACGAAAAATCAGGCGTATTACATGGGCTCTTGCGCGTGCGGGGGTTTACGCAGGACGATGCGCATATCTTTTGCCGGCCGGACCAGTTAATGGATGAAATTTCGTCCGTCCTCGATTTTGTTGATTTTGTAATGAAAAAATTTGGGTTTGATTATAAAGTAAATCTTTCCACTCGCCCGGAAAAATTTGTGGGCAGTACCGAATCCTGGGACCACGCCGAAGACATCTTGGCGGAGGCCTTAAAGAAGAAAAATATCCAGTTTGAGGTTGAGCCGGGCGGCGGCGTATTTTACGGCCCCAAAATCGACATCAAATTAAAAGACGCCATCGGGCGGCTGTGGCAAGGGCCTACCGTACAGGTTGATTTTAATCTGCCCGAGCGGTTTGATTTAACCTACACCGGTCCCGACGGCCAAAAGCACCGCCCCGTCATGATCCACCGGGCAATTTTGGGAAGTTTGGAGCGCTTTATTGGAGCGCTAATTGAACACTACGGCGGCAATTTCCCGCTGTGGCTGGCGCCGGTGCAAATCAGTATTTTAACCATTGCCGAACGTCACAATGAATATGCCCAGAAAGTCGCTGCGGAACTGCGCGCGCAGGATTATCGCGTCGAGCTGAACCTATCCGCCGAAAAAATTGGGCACAAAATCCGCAATGCCGAAACGCAAAAAATTCCGTACATGTTAATTATTGGCGATAAGGAGATGGAGGCAGGGAAAGTGGCGGTGCGGGAGCACCTTAAGGGGGATGCGGGAGCAAAAAGCGTCGCGGAATTACTAAATGAGCTCAAAGCCGCCGCTTCTTGACTTTTTCCCGATTTACCTGATAAAATAACCCATCTTAACCTAGGTTTTACCGATACTTTTCCAAGGCGGTGATTTTCATCGGCAAAAGGTTCATTATTAACGAGCAGATCCGGGGAACCGAAGTCCGGCTGATTGACGAAAACGGGGCCCAGGCCGGCATTGTAAGCTTGTCGCAAGCGCTGGAAACCGCCAGGGAAAAAGAGCTCGATTTAATTCTCATTGCACCCGAAGCCAAACCACCGGTCTGCAAAATCGGGGACATCGGCAAGCTGAAGTACGAAGCCAGCAAAAAAGAAAAAGAAAACAAAAAGGGCAAAAAGACCGGCACCTTAAAAGAAATTAAGCTGACGCCCAAAATTGACACGCACGATTTAATCGTAAAAATTAACAAGACCATTGAATTACTGGAAAAAGGCCACAAGGTAAAACTAAACATGTTTTTCCGCGGCCGTGAAATGAGCCATAAGGACATTGGGTTCCGCCTGATGGGAACTGCAATCGAAAAGTTGACCGGAAAAGGCGCGCCGGAAGCCCCGCCCAAAATGGAAGGGCGCAATTTAAATTTAATCGTTGCACCGCTGTAGCGGCGGCGTCTAAAATAATAACGCAGGAGTTAAGTTATGCCAAAAATCAAGACCCGTAAAGCCGCCGCCAAACGCTTTAAAGTTACCGGCACCGGTAAATATAAGCGCGACCACATCAACCGCCGCCATATTTTGGAAAGCAAAACCAAAAAGAACAAGCGACAGGGTCGCCGGGCATGCCTGGTAAGCAAAACCGATGTCAAGCGCATCCAAGGCATGTTGCCTTACAGTATGTAACAATTAAAAGGAGCAATTATTATGGTCAGGGTAAAAAGGGGCTTTGTTGCCCGCCGCAAAAAAAAGAAACTGTACAAAAAAAACAAGGGCTTTCGCGGAACGCTGAAAAATGTTTTTCGCGCCGCACACCAAGCCCAGCTTAAAGCCGGCACCCATGCCACCCGCCACCGCAAACTAAAAAAACGCACTTTCCGCGCATTATGGATCGCGCGCTTGTCCGCCGCGGCCAAAATGCTGGGAACCTCCTACAGCAAAATGATGGGAGCAATTAAAAAAGCCAATATCAACTTAAACCGTAAAATGCTCTCGGAAATTGCCGCCACCGACATGGCTGCATTTAAAAAGATTTTCGAAGGACTTAAATTATAATATGATCCAAATGCAAATTGGGGGATTGGGCTTTGACCCCAAAAACCTCTCGCCCATGGTACTGCTGAAAGATCCCGAAGAAATGAATTTTTTGCCCATCTGGATTGGCATTTTTGAGGCCGCCGCCATTGCGATGGAGCTGCAGGATGTCCGCCCACCCCGCCCCATGACCCACGACCTCCTTTCTGAAACCATCAAAATCTTTGGCGCCAAAGTGGAGCGCGTCATCATCAGTGATGTAAAAGAAGGCACGTTTTACGCGGTCATCGAATTAAAAGACAAAGAAGGCAAAAAAATCAACCTGGACGCCCGGCCCTCCGACGCGATTGCGCTGGCAGTGCGCACCAAATCCCCCATCCACGTGGCCGAGGTGGTTATGATGCAGGCTAAATTAGTCAACGCCGAAAAAGACGAAGAAGAAACCAAAAAATTCCGCGAGTTTTTACAGGATATTAAACCGGAAGACTTCACTAAATACTACAAGAAAGATTAATACATCTTTCAAAAAAACATCCTTTTTTGCGCAAGTTAGCCGCTGTTTGACACGAATAATACTTTAGTAGCCGTATGCCAACGGCCAAATTTAATCCCAAGAGGATATTATGGTTAACTGGCCCAGTTTAGGTGATATTAAAACCTCCGCATCGGCTTACGCCCGCAAAGCAGTGGATGCAGTAGAACAAAAAGCCGAAGATGCCCAGCAATATGCCGCCGCAGCGCAACGCTACGTTGAGGAACAAATATTACGCCCTGTTTCCATCGCAGTTGAGTCCACCGAAGAAACAATTGCCCGGCTACCCAATATAATAGATAAAAAGGCCGGTAATTTTGTTGAAAACCACCCAAAAGCAGTGAAAGCAGCATTAATTGGTGTTGCCGCTACCGGCTTTTTGCTTTCGCCAAATAAAATTTTAGCATTGGAAATGCTGGGCGGCTGTGCCGGCCCCCAGGAAGGCCCCTGCGGCTGTCCGCCAATTTCGGATGAAAATGGCGATCCAATTGATCCAGAGTTGAAAAACGCTATGTGTGCAACCATTGAAGAGGCCGAAAAGAAAAAGACCGAAGATGATTCCAACCCTTATTACCCGCCGCTGACGTGCAAAGTAGATGAAATTATTGTAGCACCGAAGCAGACAATTACGGAAGCTTGCGGTGAATACGGAAAATTTGCGAGTGGCTGTTTTAAAGAACAAAACAATAAAGTATTTATCTTAGATAGCCAATTAATCCTGCAGCCGGCTACGCCTTTTTCAACAACTTTATCATTAACTTTATCATCGCAGCAAATCCTCTTACATGAAATAATCCATTCCCGGCAAGAGCTTAACGAAAAAAATGACGATTTGGGATATCAGGATTTTGAAGAAAACATTTGCGCCCAAACCAATTACGTAAATTATGATGGTTATTTCGGCCATGAGGCTACATTAGCATACGATAGTGCCCGCTTAAGTCATTACTCGCTGGCAACCTGCGCAGATGACCATGCCGAAACTTTGAGCTGGCTTTACGTTGACCCCAAACTTTCCCTAGCATCATCAAATCCCGACTATATCGAAAGGGTTAATTTTGCCGAAGACCAATGGGGGACAACTTTCTTTCCGCCCGACTATCCTGGCCAAATAAATGCCACCTACCATAGAACTACGATGCCTCCTTACCACGGCACTTTCGCCATATTTCAAGATGCGGTTACCTATCTTGAATATGAGCACTATCCCTATTTTGGTTCCGATGGAACACTTAATCCTTATTGCCCGTTTTATTTTTATCCATATGATACACAATCAAATAATTTTCCGGAAACCCCGATAGAGATAAACATGCCCTTCCCGGTCAAAAATTCAAGCCCGGACTCAGAATATCTTATCGGTGGGGAATGTTCCTTGGAAATGGATACCGTTTCTTTCGCCGCAAGCAAAATGGCTTCGATATACAGTTATGACGGCGTGCCGACACTAATTATTTCGGATTGGGAAACCGGAGAATACATCCAAACCGAACTTGATCTGCCTCCAGCGTTCGATATGGATTGGTCCCTCCCCATAACAATAACAATCTATGATAATCAAATATTTATTTTACCGAAAGCAATTGATCTGGCAAAATATGACGCAACCACGGAGCTGTCTTTTCCTCGTTATGACCTTGACAGCGGCACAGAGCTAGCGCCATTGTTTGTAACCGATCTTGGCCCGCTGATCGACAATGGCTATACCGACGAGCTCTACTTCTCACACGAAGAACGGGATCCAGCTAATCCTTACTTACTAACCTATTTTCCTCCAAATGGCAGTACTTCGGAAACGCCGCCGGGATTTGAAGGATTATTTTTAATTAACTTATCCCCTGAGCCAAATCAACCGGCATTAATATCAGCCGAAACAACCTACGAAATAGACGAAAACACATTATACAACGCTACGGTAAGCCCCAATGGCGAAATAACCTACTTTACCCGTGAAGAAGACTTATACACTTCAGACAAAGTTGATCGCCTTTATAAAAAACCGCTTGGCACAGAAACCCGACAATTAGTAAATAATACAAATTATAGTAAATACATCTCTGCCGCCAGTGGACATCAATTCACGATTGGAGAAACCATATATTTTGTCGATCATACCGATTGCAGCGAAGACAACCCGCAGGCTTGCGAGTATTCCAATGCAACAATTTTAGAAATCGCCGAAGAGCCTACGACCTTGACACCAGAATAACCCCAAACACAATCGCCGCCACCCCCATCCACCGCACCCAACCCACCGGCTCTTTAAAAACGATCATCGAAACCAGCACAACAATGATATAGCCAAGCGAAACCAGCGGATATGCCATGGACAGGTCAAACCGCGACAAAACCGCCAGCCAAAAAACTGCCGACAAAGCAAACGCTGCCAACCCCGCAAAAACAAAAGGGTTAAACACAATTGAAATTAACCGCGGAAAAAGTTGGGTTAGTGGAAATGTCCCGATCATTTTCATCCCGTATTTCATCAAAAGTTGGCCAATAACCGCCAACGAAACTGATATAATTAACAATACATAATTCATGTTTCCCCTCTTTTCTTGTTCGCAACCTTATCCTTTTCCTCTCCCTCGTCCTTTTTCTTTCTCAAAATTTAGTCCATTCTATCACCCGCAACGGCTCTTCTTCAAACTTTATCTTTAAAAAGGCGTATCCGCTGGAGGTGAGAATGTCTACGCCGAAAAAACCTACCGCGTAAAGCTCTCCCCGCCCGCTGGGGCAAATAATTTTAACTCCGCCGTTCTTAAAATTCATTGTGCTGCCAACACTTTCTTCGATCAACCAGGTTTTTAACGGCGTCCTTGGGCTACCGTCCGTATAATATCCTGGAATATTTTTTATTGAATCTTTCCCAAATTCAATTCCCGCTTCTGCCAGATATTCCAGCGCAAAAGCATTTTCTTGATTGCGCAGCGCACGAAAATTTGAAACCAGGATCGAGGAAAGTGACCCTAAGCTAGCCAATAAGACCAAAATCACCAGCATCAAGTAAATATTGATATATCCCCTGCGCATCAATTTACCTCACGGCATTACCCGGCTTTTGGCCAGGTACGCAAAGCTTTCGCGTGAATTGATAATTACTTCAAAAGATACTAATCCTTGCCCCAAATCCGTAAAGCGCAAATCCGTAATCATTTCATCGTAGGTCAAATATGCGCTGGTGGCGTTGGTTTTGCGGCGGACCCGGCCGCCGTTTAAATCATAAGTAATGGCCTGGCCGGCCCCGTCAACGGTTTGGGCCAAGATCAGTTTTTGGCCGTCACTTTCCACCGTTGCCGCCGCGGCCGCCCAAATATCCTGCATAATTACCGTGGAGGTTGCGACCAGCGCT
>JBAZQH010000077.1:0-7607 GCA_041645285.1 Candidatus Margulisiibacteriota bacterium
ACACAGTAGAAGCGGCTCCGGTAACCGATATGACAATTGCGCCTGCGACATTGAGTTATAGTGCGACAGCAGGAAGTGCGCCTAGCTCGAATACTACAACGGTAACTAATAACGGGACAGCAACATTAACTAGCTTAACCAGCAGCACAACGTATATTTCAGGCAGTGGCTGGTTAACGGTAACCATTCCGGCTGGAACGGTTGTATCTGGTGCTACAAAGACGGTAACGGTTGCGCCCAGCAGTTTAACCACTGCCGGAACCTATCGGGCAAATGTGACGTTTACGGGTACCAGCGGCAGTGGAACAACTACGGAAGTATTGTCGGTAGTGTATACAGTGGAAGCAGTAGCTGACATCACCGCGCCGACCGCGCCCACAAGTGTATTGGTAACTCCTACGGGCTGGTCAACGATAGATTCATTTGATATTACGTGGACGAACCCGAGCGACGCGTCAGGGATTGCGGGATATTATTATAAGTTGGATTCAGTCCCGACCTCTAACACCGATGGCACTTATGTGGTTTCATCAACCGGGGCACTGAATGATTTAGCGGTTGGCAGTGACGGAACGCATACAGCATACATTTGGTTGAAGGACGGTTCAGGGAATGTTAACTATGTTAATCATGCGTCAGCGACCATATCCCTGGATACTACTGCGCCTGCCTGTGGTGCAATTACGGCGCCGTCTTCACCGACTGGTGATAGTACTCCAACGTACGCCTGGGCAGCTGGATCTGATGCTACGAGTGGAGTAGCGGGATATTATTATCTGCATAACACCAGCTCAAGCACGAGCAATACTACGGTGCGCTCAACGGGTACTTACACGACCGGACTTACGGCAACGCCAACGGTCACCAGTTCCGGCACTTACTACCTGCACGTGGTTTGTGTTGATACGGCGGGTAATGTCTCTGCGGTACAACACTCAAGTGCGGTTGTGATTGACCTTTCCGGGCCGACAATTTCTGGCACCATGCCTACCAGTGGTTCAACTGGCGTAGCGTTGACCAGCTCAGTAATTATTACTTTCAGCGAAACCATGGAAACTTCTACGGTCAGTATCACCAGCAGTCCGGATCCGGGCAGTTGGAGTGCGGCCTGGAGTTTGGGTAATACCCGTGTAACTTATACACATACTGCATTTGGTTATAATACAACTTACACAATTGCGGTGGCAGCTTCAGCCCAGGATGTTTTCGGAAATGCCATTAGCGGCGACCGTGATTTTACCTTTACTACTTCAGTTGAAACCGTAACTACCACCCCCGCCATCTCCGGCATTTCACCGGACGAGGCGGCCATTGGAACATCAATTACCATTTCGGGCAGTGATTTTGGCGACAGTGCCGGATTATCGCAGGTCATATTTGACGACGGCGCACATACGGCTGCGGTGGATGCCGATGATTGCACTTACTGGAGCGATGGCACGATCACCTTGCTGGTCCCGACCGGTTTGGAATCCAAGTCCTACGGGGTAAAAGTATATCGCAGGGATTCAACTATGGTGACGGGCGCTTACAGTAATTCATATTCGTTTACCGTAATTGCCATGAGCACCACGCTCAAGGCCTATCCGAACCCGTTCAACCCGTATGCTGATACATTAAAAATGCAGGTCAGCGTAACTGCGGATACCCGGGTTGGGGTTTACATTTACGATATTGCCGCGCGCTTGGTTTACAAGACCGAAGCAACGCTTTCGACCGGCACCACCAATATAGAATGGGATGGAAAATTATTCACCGGTCAATTGGCGGGCGACGGGACTTACCTGATCAGGATTATAGACGAAGGTGCCAAAACCCTGATCAGCAAAGGTAAAGTCATCGTCGTCAAACAGCGGTAATTACGAGCCCCGGCAAGCCGGGGCGAGAAAAAAAGGATAAGGTGGACAAAATGAAAAATATGAAACTGGTAAGATTAATCATCATTACCGCGGTGGTGGTGGCAGCCGTGGCAATTCCGGCGCTGGCCACTTCGTTTACCGATCCACTGCAAATTGCGGTGGGTGCGCGTCCTTTAGGTATGGGTAAAGCGTACGTGGCGGTGGCGGAAGAAGCCGAAACTTTATTTATCAATCCGGCGGGGTTAGGCATGATTAAGTCCGCCAAGCTGACCAGCATGTATACCACATTAATGGGTGACGTAAATTATATGATGGTGGGTGGAGTTTATCCGTGGGCGGAAGGGTCGGTGGGGTTAGGTTACGCATCGGCCGGCGTGAGTGAAATTGCGCTGTACGATAGTTTAGGCACATCAACTGGCACCGGGTCGTGGAACGACAGTGTGTTGTTTGCGTCCTACGGCACCGATTTGGCACGGTTTGGCATTAAAGAAAAAGTCCAGGTTGGCGGCACATTGAAATATTATGCCAGTAAAGCAACTGGCTCGGCTTCAGCCGAAGCGGGCAACGGCTCTGGACTGGATGTGGATCTGGGTGTTTTATATCATGCGAAACCCTGGTTAAATATCGGGGCCAACCTGCAAAACATTTTACCGGAAAACTTAGGGGGGAAAATAACCCGTAAATCCGGCGAAAATGACGCGATTGAATCGGTTGCCAAAATTGGCGCAAAGGTCAATGTTTTGGGTTTGGCGGAAGAGGCCTTGAATTTATCTGACCAAAAATTGTCGCTGGCCGCAGACATCGATTATTACACGCAGTCGGGGTTGGGGATGGGCACCCACGTCGGCGCCGAATACTGGCCGGTGGATGCGCTGGCATTACGCGTTGGATTGGACAGTGAACCGAGCGCAGCCGGATCTACATCCAACATTACTGCCGGGATGGGTATCCGTTACAGCGGGCTTGAGTTTGACTATGCGTATCATCCTTATGATTCTTTGTCGGATGATACGACGCATTATTTTTCATTAGGTTACGTCGGGCAGGAAATTGCGGTGGTTGCTCCACCGGAAGTTACCATTATCAGCCCGGAAGATAAATTTATTACCAATGAAGATTCGGTCAAAGTGATCGGGATTGTGACCAACCTGACCAATGAAAATATGAAAGGGGTCAGCGTTACGGTTAACGGTGTTAACGCGCCGATGGATGAAAACGGTAAATTTGAGTTATCGTACCAGTTGGATAAGCTGGGCAAAAAATTATTGTTAGTCAAGGTTACCAATACTGCTAAAGGGGTCGACATTGCCTCCACCGAGCGCCGGATTTTACGCTTGGCGTCATTTGTAGACGTGGGCAAGGGTTACTGGGCAAAAAGCCCCATTGAAAATACTTCCACGGTTGGTTTAATCCAGGGATACCCCGATGGCACTTTCCGGCCGGATAATGCTTTAACTCGTGCGGAGCTGGCCACTTTGTTAGTGCGTGCTATGGGGATTCAATCTTATTCTACCAACAGCAAGCCGTTTAAGGATGTCAAGACCGACCACTGGGCGGCAGAATATATCCGCGCGGCGAAGCGCGCCGGGTACATGGCTGGTTACCCTGACGGCAACTTCCGCCCCAACCAGAAAATCACCAAGGTAGAAGGTATTACGGTTATGGCGCGGCTAGACCAAATGAACATTGTTGGGTATCCTTCTTCTCCTTATGCGGATATTCCCAGCAAACACTGGGCTTCGCGCTACGTGCAGGCGGCCAAAGATTCCGGCATGTTGTCTTATATTAAAACTTATGAGCTGAAACCTAAATCCAATCTTACCCGCGCCGAATCGGTTGAAATGATGTCCAAAACCAAATTTGCCGGCGTGAAAATTAAAGAATTGTTGTCCTGGTTTGTCGGATTTAAAGATGAAAAAGTACCGGCGGCAACCACTAAGACTTCCGGCTTGGATAACGATACATTAACCACGGCGGTAGCAGCGGGACAATAAACAGCGTTAGGGCGAAATTTAATCAGCGTTAATTAAAAAGGGGAGCTCTCTGTAGATGGCAGCTCCTCTTTTTTTATGGTAAAATTTTCCCCGAGGCATAAACTTGACGCAACTGCTTAAATCCCGCAAAGGCATCATTACCAAACAAATGCGCGCCGTGGCACGGCGGGAAGGCGTGTCGGCGAAAGCGGTTTGCGACGGCGTGGCTAGAGGCCTGATTGTAATTCCCGCCAACATTAACCACAAAAATCTTATCCCCTGCGGCATTGGCAAAGGACTTTCCACCAAAATTAACGCTAATATTGGCACCTCGCGCGAGTGTTCCAGCTTGAAATTTGAATTGGAAAAATTGGCGGTGGCCGAAAAATGCGGCGCGGATGCCTTGATGGATTTATCCACCGGCGGCAATTTATCTTTAATCCGCCAAAAGCTGTTAAAAAGATGCCGCCTGCCTTTTGGGACGGTCCCGGTTTACCAGGCGCAGGCCGAAGGCCGGTTTACCGAAGACGGTATTTTTGCCGTAATTGAAGAGCACGCGCAAAGCGGGGTAGATTTTGTTACCGTTCACTGCGGCGTAAATCTTGAGTCAATTGCCGCTCTCAAAAAGCACCCGCGGGTTTTGGATATTGTGTCGCGGGGTGGGGCGCTGACGTACCAGTGGATGATGCAAAACAAAAAAGATAATCCGCTTCACACTTATTTTGACCGCTTGCTGGAAATTTGCAAAAAGTACGATGTGACATTGAGTTTAGGGGATGGGATGCGGCCGGGCTGTATTGCCGATGCTACGGATGTTGCACAAATTTGTGAATTAAAAATATTGGGGCGGCTGGCCGAGCGGGCGAGGAGGGCCGGCGTCCAGGTGATGATTGAGGGGCCGGGGCATATTCCGCTAAACCAGATTGAGAAAAACATCAAACTGCAAAAGCGCATCTGTAAAGGTGCGCCGTTTTATGTTTTGGGGCCGCTGCCCACCGATATTGCGCCGGGTTACGACCATTTGACTTCGGCCATCGGCGGGGCGCTGGCGGGGATGCACGGCGCCGACTTTCTGTGTTACGTTACCCCATCCGAACATTTGGGTTTGCCCGATTTAAAAGAAGTTGAAGAAGGTGTAATTGCCTCCAAAATTGCGGCGCACATTGCGGATATTGCCAAGGGGATTCCCGGCGCCGCGCGGCGCGACTTGGCGATGGCCCGCGCCCGCAAATCCCTTGATTGGGAAAAGCAGTTTAAATTGTCCGTTAATCCTGCCAAAGCGCGGGAAATGCGCCAAGCCAAAATGCCCCGCTCCGGCAAATTAAAATCCAAAAACGCCTGCTCCATGTGCGGCGAGTTTTGCTCGGTGAAGATTATGAATAATTATGGTTAAAGAAAACAACCTAAAAACCCAATTTCTTAAGCTGGTCAAAATTGATTCCCCCTCAAATGCAGAAGCCGCTATTATGCACTATCTGGCACAATGGTTTCGTTCTCGAGGATGGAAACCAACTTTTGACGATGCCGGCAAAAAAATTGGCGGGGAGGCAGGCAACCTGATCGTGAAAATCCCCGGCAATGTTAAAAACGTTCCCACCATCCTCTTAAACGCGCACGTTGATACAGTAATCACCGGCAAGGGAGTGAAACCGCGCATCACACGCGGTGTGGTGTTTAGTGATGGAACCACGGCTTTGGGGGCGGATGACAAGGCGGGAGTGGCGGCTATTTTGGAAGTTTTACATTACTTAAAAACCAATCATGTACCGCACGGGGATATTTTAGTGGTCCTATCTGTGGCAGAAGAAATTGGTTTAAAGGGAGCCAAAGCGCTGGATATAAAAAAGCTGAAAGCGGATTTTGGTTATGTTTTGGACGGCGGGAAGGCCAATGTAATCTATAATCAGGCGCCTTTCCAAAACAACATCGAAGCCCATATTTTTGGCCGGGCCGCGCATGCCGGCACCCATCCCGAAAAAGGGATCTCCGCCATCAAGGTGGCCGCGGAAGCCATTGCCAAAATGCGGTTGGGCCGGATTGACTTTGAAACCACCGCCAACATTGGTTTGATTAAAGGCGGGACGGCTACCAATATTGTGGCCGAGCTGGTTGAAATCAAAGGGGAGGCGCGCAGCCGGAATTTTGTAAAGTTAAACCGGCAAACCCAAAGTATCTGCCGGGCGCTGTCGCGTGCCTGTTCATTGCACGGGGCAAAATATCAATGCAAGGTCAACTTGGCTTATCGTGCTTTTGAAATTGAACCGGGAGAGACGGTTTTCAAGGTTGCCGAAGCGGCGGCGCGCAAGCTTAAGATGAAACCGGTGGCCCGTCCCACTGGCGGTGGGTCCGATGCCAATATCTTTAACGCCGCAGGTATCCCTTGCGTGATTTTGGGATTGGGAGCGCGCAACCTGCATTCCAACCGCGAAAAGATTGCGTTGAAAGATTTGACCAAAGGGGGAACCCTTTTGTTACAAATTGTTAAAGAGGTGGTAAATTGGACGGATTTTTTGAAAAAACGATAAGAAGCGAAAGGTATTATGACGGGCGGGTAGTTTCCCTGCGCCAGGATTGGGTGTCGCTGCCGGACGGAAGAGAAGCTCGACGGGAGGTGGTGGAACACAAAGGGGCGGTGGCCGTGGTAGCTTTGCTCGCGCCGGACCAAATGGTTTTAATCCGCCAGTTTCGCAAGCCGGCAGAAGAAGTTATTTTTGAGATTCCGGCGGGATTGTTCCATGCGGGTGAGGATTTGGCAAAAGCGGCGGCTCGGGAGCTGAAGGAAGAAACCGGCTACATTGCCGGAAAAATCCGCAAAGTCCTGTCGGCCTATGCTTCGCCGGGATACTCCACCGAGATCTTGCATTATTTTTTAGCCGAGGATTTGACCCCGTCCAGTCAAAATTTGGATGAAGATGAAATTGTAAAGGTTGAATGCGTAAAAATTAGTGATGCGCTTAAGATGATCAAAGACGGCGTGATTAAAGATAATAAGACGATTATTGGGGTGATGATTGCGGCCACGCCCGGATTTGGGATTTAGGATTTCACTTATGCAACAATTTACCGATGAATTCTTAAGCTACCTTAGCGTAGAGAAGGGCTGTTCTAAACACACCATCTCTGCCTACCGGCGCGATTTGAGCCAGTTTGCGGCCTTTTTAAAAAACCGGTCCCCGCTGGAGGTTTCGCGCGGCGACCTGTCACTTTACCTCTCGCGCCTGTCCCAAAAATTTTCCATCAATTCGGTAGCCCGCAAAATTTCGGCGATTAAATCATTTTTTCATTTTTTACTGCGGGAAGGTTACGTAAAAAAAGACCCGGCGGCGGAAATTGAGCTTCCCAAACAGCCCAAGCGTTTACCTAAGGCCCTGACTTTTGGGGAGATGTTTAAGCTTTTGGCGGGTGGGGATGGGGAAAAATCGCGCCTTTGGCTAAGGGATTTGGCAATTTTGGAACTCTTGTACGCCTGCGGCCTGCGCGCGGCCGAGCTGGTGGCGCTGGATATCAATGATGTTAACCTGGAGGTGGCTTTTGTAAAGTGTACCGGCAAAGGCGATAAAGAGCGCATTGTGCCGGTGGGGAAAAAGGCCTTGCAAGCTATCCGGGATTATCTGAAAGATTTGCGGCCCAAACTGGTAAAAAAACGACAAGAGGAAAAGGCGCTGTTTCTTGACAATGGGGGGCGGCGCTTGTCGCGGCAGGGTTTGTTTAACCTAGTAAAAAAATATGTCCAGGCCGCCGGGATTACCCGTCATGCTTCCCCCCACACCCTGCG
>JBAZQH010000078.1:0-7566 GCA_041645285.1 Candidatus Margulisiibacteriota bacterium
TTGCTCTCCTTTAATATGGATTAAATTCTATAACTTTTGTCGAGAACATGCAAAAAAACAGCTATAATTATTGGATGCAATATTTTATTGCGTCATTGGTAAAAAATTATCTGCGCGACCATAAAATTGGCTTTGCTCAGCCGATCGTGGTTGACGTTCCCAAACAAAAAGCCTTTGGCGACTTTTCGGTGAGCGTTGCGCTGTCGCTGGCTAAAATTTTAGGTAAGCCGCCGCGCGTGGTAGCTGAAGAAATCAAAAATTATATTGAAAACCCCGGCGGCCGTGCGGCCAGCCCATTCGAAAAAATCGAAATCGCGGGCCCCGGCTTTATCAATTTTACTTTGTCAATCCACAAGCTTCAGGAAAATATCCTTGAAATATTGAAGAAGAAGGAAAAGTACGGACATTCTAATATTGGAAAGGGCGCAAAAGTCCTGCTGGAATTTGTTTCGGCAAATCCAACCGGGCCGCTGCACGTTGGGCACGGCAGATGGGCGGTAATCGGTGATGACATTGCGCGGTTATTGGCGGCAATTGGGTATCGGGTAACGCGTGAGTTTTATATCAACGATGCTGGTCGGCAAATTGAAATGCTGCATGATTCAATTAATGCGGTCCTGGAGGGTAGGGACGTGCCCGCCGATGGCTATCGTGGCTCTTATATCAACGAAATTGCCGATCTTTTGCGGCCGCAAAAAGACCCCGCCAAACTTAAAGAAAATGCCATCCGGCATATATTAAAAAAACAAAAACAGGCACTCCTGAATTTGAATGTAAAATTTGACAACTGGTTCAGCGAAAAGTCACTGCACGCAAACAAGCTTTTGCAAAAAACCGCCAATGCGCTGGATAAAAAAGGGGTGACGTATACGGCGGATGGGGCGCTCTGGTTTCGGTCCACTGATTTTGGCGATGACAAAGACCGCGTGCTGATCAAAGAAAGTGGCGAGCCGACTTATTTTTTAGCGGATATTGCTTATCACTTGAATAAATTCCAGCGCGGGTTTCATCATCTGATTGATATTTGGGGAACCGACCATCATGGTTACGTTAAACGGGTAAAGTCCGCGGTCTCGGCGCTGGGTTACAGCGAAGACAGCTTAGAAATTATCATTGGCCAATTGGTGGCGCTGTACCGCGCGGGCGAGTTGGTCCGCATGTCTAAGCGCACCGGTGAAATGATAACTTTACAAGAGGTAATTGACGAAATTGGCGTGGATGCTACCCGCTACTATTTTGCCATGAACGACGCCCATACCCATCTTGAGTTTGACCTGGAAAAAGCCAAAGAAAAGTCCATGGATAATCCGGTTTATTATTTACAATACGCGTTTGCCCGGCTTTCCAGTATTATGCGTGAAGCCCACAAAGGCGGGCATAAAATCGCGAGCTCGAAAGATATTTTTCTCTTAAGTTCAAATGATGACCGTGATTTGATGAAAATGCTTTTGGATTATCCGGACGCATTGTCCGAAGCGGCACAAGCGCGCCAGCCGCACCGCTTGATAAATTTTGCGGTAGAGTTAGCTACTTTTTTTCATTCCTATTATCATCGCAATCGGGTTATTTCTGCTGATCCCAAGTTAACTTCCGCGCGGCTGGTTTTGGTTTCGTCTGTCAAAATTGTGCTAAAAAGCATTTTTGATTTGTTGGGAATTTCCGCTCCGGAGAAGATGTAGTCAGCGGCAAATTTTTACCAAAATCCCATCGAAGTATGTTAAAATTCAAGTAATAAATTCGGCTGACAGAAAGGATTTCAACTCATGAAATACGCATTTTTTGAAGGGAAAATTGTTCCGTTTGCAAAGGCCAAAATTGGCGTTATGACGCACGCGTTTAATTATGGTACCGGCGTTTTTGAGGGTATCCGGGCCTATTGGAACGAAAAACAAAAACAAATGTTTGTGCTGAAACTGGAAGAGCATTATGAGCGATTGTTTCGCTCGGCGCGGGTTTTGCATATCGACATTCATTATTCGGTTGATGAATTGTGTGCCATTACCTTAAAACTATTAAAAAAACATGGCTACAAAGAAGATGTCTACATCCGTCCGATTGCGTATAAGTCAAAAGAAAAAATTGGGTTGGGCTTAACCAACATTGAAAGCGATTTAACCATATATTTGGCGCCGTTTGGTGATTATTTGGATGTTTCAAAGGGGATACGCGTCTGTACTTCCACCTGGCGGCGCATTGATGATATTGCAATTCCCGCGCGCGCCAAAGTAACTGGTTTATACGTCAATTCATCATTAGCCAAAGCCGAAGCTACTATGAATGGCTATGACGAGGCGGTTATGTTGTCAGGGGACGGCCATGTTTTAGAGGGGTCCGGCGAAAATATTTTTATGGTGCGTGCGGGCCAGGTTTTAACGCCGCCGGTTCACGAAAATATTTTGGAAGGTATTACCCGCAAAGCGTTGATTGAAATGATTCAAGATGAATTGGGAATAGTAGTGCACGAGCGCTCCATTGACCGTAGCGAACTTTATATCTCTGATGAAATGTTTTTCTGCGGTACCGGGGCGCAAATTTCACCGGCGGTGGAAATTGACCGGCGCAAGATTGGTGACGGGAAAATTGGCCCAATTACCAAAAAACTACAAAAATTATATTTTGCGGCGGTACGGGGCGATAATCCCAAATATCAGGATTGGGTGACGCCGGTATATTAAATGATTAAAGGCATCGGCGTTGACATTGTCGAAATTAACCGCATTGAAAAGTCGGTTAATGAATTTGGCGAGCGGTTCCTGAGTCGGATATTTTCGAAACACGAGATCAATTATTGCCGGCGGCGCAAAAAATTAAAGATTCCAGAGCTAGCGGTGCGTTTTGCGGCCAAGGAAGCGTTGGGCAAGGCACTGGGAACCGGCTTAAATGGCCTGGTCTGGACCGAAATTGAAATCCGGAATGATAAACTGGGCAAACCAATTTTATATTATAAAGGCCGGGCGAAGCCCAAAACCATGGTGAGTTTATCGCACGACGGGAAATTTGCCGTTGCGTTCATAGTAATTGAGGAGTAACAAATTGGATAACCGGGTGGTTACTCGCGAAGAAGCCAAGCGGCTGGATGATTATGCGATCCGAACGCTAGGAATTCCTTCCGTTGTCCTCATGGAAAATGCCGGCCGGGTGTCCGCCCACGAAATTTTAATCCGCTATCCCTGGGTTAAGTCCATTTTGGTTTTTGTTTATAAAGGCAATAACGGCGGCGACGGCTTGGTAGTAGCGCGCTATTTATCTGCAGCCGGAAAAGATGTAAAAATTGTTTTGCTGTGTAACCCTAAGGATTTTTCTTATGATGCAAAACTTAATTTTGATATAGCGCAAAAGTTGAAAATTCCGTTTATTTTGGCCAACCATGCGGCGCCCAGGAAAAAGCTGTCTGCCATTCTGGCGCGGGCCGATTTGGTGGTGGACGCAATTTTTGGGGTGGGGTTGTCGGATAAGGTTAGTGGGTTTTTGGCCGAGGTAATCCGCAAAATTAACGTTGCGGATAAAGCTGTCAAAGTGGCGGTAGACATCCCTTCCGGGTTGGATGCCAACACCGGGCAAGTATTGGGAGAAGCGGTGCGTGCCGATTTGACGATTACCCTGGCATTTATGAAGAAAGGCTTGCTGGAGCCGGCATCGATAAAGTATGTTGGAAAGCCGGTGGTAGTGGATATTGGAATACCGAGCAACCTGATTTTTGGCGCCAACTCAGCGGCGGTGCCAAAACCGGGTGCGGTTTCCAAAGGCAAATTTAAACTCAGCGCCAAAGGAATCACTGCGATTACCTCAGATTTTATTTCTTCCGCCTTAAAGCGCCGTGCCTATGATTCCAATAAAGGCCAGTTCGGTAAAATATTAATTATTGCTGGTTCCAGCAGCATGTCTGGGGCAGCCATCCTGGCCGCACGGGCGGCGGTCAAAAGTGGTGCCGGGTTGGTAACCCTGGCCGTACCCGAGAGTATCCAGGGGATTGTGGCGGCGGCATGTGTGGAAGCCATTGTTCTGTCCTTGCCGCAATCAACCAGCGGGGCATTGTGCCCGAAATCTCTGGAAAAATTGCTTCCCAAAATGATTGGCCTGGATGCTATTCTGGTTGGCCCCGGGATCTCTACTGACATTGAAACCAAAGAATTTTTCTTCCTGCTCCTCTCCCGATTGGTGCAGGATAAATTTAAAATTCCCGTGGTGATTGACGCCGATGGCTTAAATTGCTTGTCCGAAAATGTGGACACATTGCAAACGTTGAAATTTCCGGTGGTGCTTACTCCTCATCCGGGCGAGTTTGCCCGCCTGATTAATAAAACTATTGCTGAGGTTCAAAAACAACGCGTCGCACTGGCAGAGAAATTTTCTGCCAGCTATAAGACTACTTTGGTTTTGAAAGGGGCCGATACGGTTTGCACGCAGGGAAAAAAGAAAACGGCTATCAATTTTACCGGCAATCCGGGGATGAGCTCAGCTGGAGTGGGGGATGTTTTGGCGGGCTTGCTGGTTTCACTGGTCGGGCAAGGTATGGATCCCTTTGCTGCGGCCAAAACGGCGGTCTTTGTGCATGGCCTGGCGGCGGATCTTTTGGAGCGTCAAGTTGGGGTTTTTGGCTTGACGGCGTCTGCCTTGGTTGAGCTCATTCCGGTCGTGTTAAAACATTATTATCGCGGGTGATTTGATATGTTGGACTGGTTAATTAATTGGTTGGGCAAAGAAGTTGTTTTTTTTATCGATGAATTCGGTAAAAATATCCACCTAGCGGTAGATACGCTAAAATGCATTGCGGCACGTAAGTACTCCACAAAAAACGTATTTGAACAGATGAAGCGGATTGGCAATGATTCTCTGCCGGTAGCGTTGACGACCATCCTTTTTGTCGGCATGGTTTTTGCTATCCAGATTGCTTACGAATTTGTTCGATTTGGCGCCAATAAAGTTGTCGGCGGACTATTGGGTATTGCCTTAACCCGTGAATTATGTCCCATTTTGACCGGCGTGGTTTTGGCGGGCCGGGTGGGAGCGGCCATTGCGGCAGAATTGGGAACCATGAAAGTAACCGAACAAATTGACGCTTTGCGCTCCATGGGAACCGATCCGGTTAATTATTTGGTGGTGCCGCGAGCCATTGCGGCTGCCTTGATGCTGCCAGTTTTAACCATTTTAACGGATATTGTAGGGTTTTTAGGCGGTTATGTCGTGGCGGTGTGGTTTGTGGGAATCAGCTCATTTGATATGATGAGTTCAGTAGAGTCGTTCCTTAAAATTTCAGACATTCTGGGTGGCTTAAGCAAGACCATTGTCTTTGGCTTGATTATAGCAATTGTGGCCAGCTACCAGGGGATGCATGCGCGGGGTGGCGCCAAAGGAGTCGGGGAGGCCACCACCAACGCGGTGGTAATTTCGTTAATCACAATTTTTGTGGCAAATTACTTTTTATCGATAGCAATATTCAGGTAGTAAAATTATATGATTGATATAATTAAGGTACACAAGTCGTTTAACAACAAAAAGGTTTTGGACGGCGTTGATCTGGCGATTGAAACCGGTAAAACTACGGCAATTATTGGCCCTTCCGGATGCGGGAAAAGCACTCTTTTGCGCTTAATTTTGGCATTGGATCGTCCGGATTCCGGGTCCATTCTGGTTGATGGAGTTGATGTAACCAAGTTATCTGAAGCCCAGTTGTCCAAGGTAAGAAGAGGCATGGGGATGGTGTTCCAGGGCTCTGCCTTGTTTGATTCAATGACGGTTGGGGAAAATGTTAGCTTTGCCCTGCGGGAACACACCTCGCTGACTGATCAGGAAATAAGAAAAATTGCGATTGAAAAATTAAAATTAGTGGATTTGGCCGGGGCCTATGATTTGATGCCGTCCGAGTTGTCGGGCGGCATGCAAAAACGGGTTAGTTTGGCGCGCGCGCTATCTTTTGGCCCCAAAATGCTGTTATACGATGAACCCACTACCGGGTTGGATCCACAAACTTCCGCCAGCATTGAAATTTTGATTAATAAGTTGGCGCACGAGCTTAAAGTGACTTCGATTTTGGTGACCCATCAACTGAGTACAATTTTCCGCACGGCGGCGCGGATCGTGATGCTGCATCAGGGAAAATTGATCGAGGGTGGAACCGTTGAGCAAGTGCGCCGGACGCAAAATTTAGTTTTAAAACAATTTATTGATGCGGGAATAATCTAGTCCGCCGACGGCGGGCAGTTAAAAGTTGATACAATAGGAGGGACAAATGCAAAATTATCGAAAAGTTGGAATCCTGACTTTGGTGGCGCTGGTGGCTTTGGGGTTAATTGTCATGTGGAAAAGTGATTTTTTGCTAAAGCAGGGCGGGTACCAAATGATTGGGTCGTTCCAAGATATCCAGGGGTTAACGGTTGGTTCTGAAGTGCGTTATCGCGGAGTAAAGGCCGGCAAGGTTATGCGGATTGATCCCGGGATGGATGATATTCGGGTTTATTCTTTGGTTAACCGCGACATTAGGATTCCGGATCAGTCATTTTTGCGGGTAGCGTTTGACGGCTTGGTTGGCATGAAATATTTGGAGGTTATTCCCGTCCATTCGGCTGGAATTTATAAACCCTCGCAGGTTTTATCGGGAGAAGCCACTTCCGGGATTGTTGATTTTGTGGATATTGGAGCGCAAAACCTTGAAGAAACCAAGAGAATACTGGAAGTGATTCGAACCATCATTGAACGGCCGGATATTCAGGCGGCATTTATCGATGCGGTTTTAACTACCCAAAAAGCTACCAACCAAATTAATGAACTGACAATGGAATTGCGGAAAATTGCACAATCGATTGACAGTATTGTTTCCGATCCAAAATTTCAGGCCAGCGTAAAGAGCGTCGCCGGGCAAACTGACAAGACGCTTTCCTCCGCCAATGACTTTTTTGGTTCGTTTGCTCAGTTGCGGATTGTGCCTTCTGGTAACGTACAGTTTGGCACAATTAATAATGAAATTCGCGCAAACCTAGATGTAGTTCCGTCCAAAAACCGACATGATTATTACCGTTTTGGGCTGGGTGAAGGGCCGGCCACGACCCAAGGGTTAAGCCTGCAGGACTTGTGGATTGCGCGTCAGGTTTCTTCCCAGTTTGGGATGCGGATTGGCATGATTAATGCTTCATTGGGTGGCGGCGTTGAATTTTACCCGAATGACTTGACCACCTTGGCGGCGGATTTGTATAAGATTAATAATAATCCGGATTATCCAAAGTTAAGGTTTACGGCTGAACAGCAAATTGAAGAGTATTTGGATGTCGTAATTCGGGCAGATAATTGCTTGAACTATGATAAAAACTATTCAGTTGGTTTGACGGTAAAGAGTAAATAAAGCTTACGGTGACCAAGCTTAGGCAATGGAATCGTAAGTGTGGTTGGCGATAACTTTTTCGCCATCTGAGGTTTTGAGGGATACTCTGACGCCAATTTCGGTAAATTCCAAGGCAATTCCGGTGGCCACATTTTCCTCTGGATTTATTTCTTTGGCGGCCGGGGTTCCAGGTAAATTGCGGTTAGGGGAGTCACTGGCAACCTTTACTGGAAAGGCGTACCGGGCGGCAG
>JBAZQH010000079.1:0-7382 GCA_041645285.1 Candidatus Margulisiibacteriota bacterium
TTTCTCTGGCGGCCATGTTTTTCTATGTGGTGGCGGCCAAAGGGCCGATGGTGACGGGAGGATTTGGCGTGGCAATCGGAAGTTTGCGGCCATTGGCTTATTTGCTGGGGGGTGGGGCGCTGGCGGGTTTGGCCGCTTTCCTACTGAAACCAAAAAAGGCCTATTTCTTTTGGGTAATCGTGGTCTGGGTGGCTGTTTTGAACATCTATTTTATGTATTGGCTGGTGCCGACAATTGAAAGTTTCCGCCCCATGAAGCCGCTGGGAGAAAAAATTGCCGCCACCGCCGGGCCATTGGATCGGGTGGCTTCCTATAATTATTTCAGCCGCGGTCTGATGTTTTATTCCCGCCGCAACCCCGCGGTGGTGAAAAACGGAAAAGAATTGGCGGCTTATTTATCTGCTCCGGGTAGGGCGTACGTTGCAATGTACGACACGGAATACGAGCAGGTAAAAAGGGTTGTTGATGGAAAAGCAAAAGTATTGTTGCGCGCTAACCACGGAGTATTAATCACTAACTAATAACTAAGTTGTCTTTGAGCTTCAGTCAATTATCTAAAAAACGACCTGAAATAATACAGCAAGTGTTGTAAGCGGATTTTGGATGTCCCTCTTTGTCTTTCATTAAATGTATACGGGACTTCAACGATTTTAATGTTTTTGGGAGCAACCCGAAGCAGGTCAAATAAAATTTTGTAACCTTTGGGCTCAAAACGGCCGGGAAATTTTTGCACGAGCGGTTTAATTACTTCGGTTTTGGCCGCAAAAAAGCCGGACAGCACATCCTGGCAGGTTTTTCCCTGTAAACGCAAAAACCAATATCCTATCCACCGCCCCAGGTGAGACAGCGCTTTGCGATGGACCGGCCAGGATCCAACCACTTTTGCTCTTATGCCAACCGCAAAATCGGCGCGGCCGGATCTCAGCGCGCCCAAAAGATGCGCCACGGCGGCGGCGGGATGCTGCAGGTCTGCGTCCATGACGGCAAAAAACGGGGTGGTGGCTAATTTTATACCGTCCAGGACGCTGGCGGTCAACCCGTGGATTTTGTCCCGGGACCGGTCTAATAAAGTGATGTTTGGGTTTGCCTGATGGGCCTGCCGGACAATTTCCGCGGTCTGGTCTGTTGACCCGTCATCCGCAACAATAATTTTAACCTGCGGAAATTGGCGGGTGAGATTTTGCACCAGCTCGCCGATATTTTGTCCTTCGTTTAAAGTAGGGATGATGATGGTTAAATCCGAGTAATTTTCCATTACCAAATTATAACATCTGTCAATTTTTCGTGCACCTGTTGCCAATTTCGACACCCTCTAAGCGTGAAATGGGTTGGCAAAAAACTTGCTTTGTATTAACCGGCTGAAAGGAGCCAACATGTCAAAGTTAATTCCAAATGAACTGGTCACAACTTGTGACCAGTTTAAGCCCTTACGATGGCAGATGTTTTTTCTTGGTTTCACGACTTATTTGCTGGCCGCTTTTCTCTCCGGTTGTGTCGGGGGCGGGGATACGAAAACAGACATAGATGGGCAAGTTGGTTTGCCGGCGAGCGCAACCCAGCCCACGGCTCAAGCCAAAGATTCAGAGCAGGCCAATCCGTCGCAGCCGCCGGAGCCCGGCGAAGACCAGTCAGCCGAAACGCAATTTATCCCGCTGTCCCGGATTATTTCCCGCGAAGTTTTTCCGGAGCAATTGATCATAGCTTTTTATGCTGAGCCGGCGAGAGTATCTTCGCAAAGTTACGCCAAATTAAGCGGGGTGATCATTGGCAAGTATAACCTGGCGCTGTTTTCACTGGGAAATTCTAGTTGTACCCGCAAAATCGGTGAAAGGATCGGCAACTACGTGCTGGTAAAAATTGAAAAGGACTCAGTTTTGCTGAGTAAGTGTGCGGATGATTAAAAATGGCCGGCGGGGGCAGGTTTGGTTGTTTTGGGTGGCGGTGAGGGAGGCCGCGCTGAAGCCGGCAGTAATGGCGCTGGCGACAGGTCTTATAGTTTTGGTGATGCTGGTTGCACCGGCGGCGGCGGCGACTGCGGGGATAACCGCGGAAGTTATGGCGGCGGCAGAGCGCGAAAGCGCCAGTGCAGTGGAGGTGAGGGGTAATATTGATTTTGTAGACGCTGACCTGATGTCGGCTTTGGAAATTTTGGCAGGCGGGGCGGGGTTAAATTTGGTGGCGGGGGATGAGGTTAGGAAAAACTCCAGTAAAAAAACTACTCTTCACCTGAAAAATGCTGATTACAGGGAAACCCTGCAAAATATTTTAACCGCTAACGGCCTGGATTTTGAAATTGACGGGAAAGCTATCCTGGTTTATCCGGCGGCGGGTGGCGCCCCCGCCAATTTTACCCGGGTCAGAAAAGTTTTGCGCTTGCGCAATTTGGAGGCAGCCCGGGCGGCGGCATTGCTGCGTGAAATTTTCCCTAAAATCAAGTGCGTGGAAGGGGCGGCTTCCAGCGAGATTATTATCGATGGGCGCTTATCTGAAATTAACCAGGTTTGCAATTTTGTTTCCCGCATCGACCTCCCTGTGCCGCAGGTTTTAATTGAAAGCAAAGTAGTAGAAATATCTTCTTCCGGACTTTTTAACCTGGGGTTGCGGTATACAGCTGCTAGCGGTGCGCTTTCCTACGTTTTGTCGCCGGGTTCCGATAAATTGGAGCGCGGCGGCGACATTACCATTACGCTGTCGGCCCTGCAAAGCCAAGGAGATGCCAATGTTTTGGCCACTCCCAATCTTTTAACGCTTGACGGCACGCCGGCCGAAATTCGGATTGGCAGTAAAATTCCGTACGCGGTTCCGGTGCAGACCAGTGGTTCCAGTATGTACTGGCGGGTGGATTATTTGGATGCCGGTGTAATTTTGAATATCACTCCCCGGGTTTTGGACAACGGTTTTATCCAGGTTGAAATTGCACCGGAGGTCAGCGCCATTTCAGAGTGGCGGGTGACCGCGGCGGGAGAATTTCCCGTGATTACCACGCGCAACGTTAAAACCAAGGTGAGAGTGCGCGACGGCGAAACCATTGTCATTGGCGGGCTGCTGGAGAGTTCCACTCGCCAAACCAATACGGCAGTTCCAATCCTGTCAAAGTTACCGATTTTGGGGTGGTTTTTTCAGGCTCAAAACAACCAGGATGAAAAGTCAGAAATTATTTTCATGATTACGCCGCGGCTGCTAAAGGATCCCCTTGGTTGACGGCACCCCGGATTTACGCGGATTAATGGCGCAGGCCTTTGAGAGAGCCACGGCAAAGGCCTTGAAAATCGCTTCAATAATATGGTGGGTGTTGCTGCCGCGCACCAGGTTTACATGGATGGTCATTAGCCCATTAATGACCACGGCCTCAAAAAATTCTTTTACTACCTCAAAATCAATTTTGACGGTATTTTTTTTAAGGTAAGCTAGATGCGCTTTTTTGGAAAAATCAACTTTGTAAGTTAAATGCGGCCGGCCGGAAATATCAATGACCACTTCGGCCAGCGCCTCATCCATGGGCAGGGTAACACAGCTGTAGCGCTCAATTCCGGCCTTGCTT
Organism: Candidatus Margulisiibacteriota bacterium; assembly: GCA_041645285.1. Taxonomy (GTDB): domain Bacteria; phylum Margulisbacteria; class WOR-1; order JAHJIW01; family JAHJIW01; genus JBAZQH01. The sequence goes on from JBAZQH010000079.1 coordinate 3,542, forward strand.
CCCAGTGCTTTTTTAATGGCTTGCCCTAAGCAAATTCCCACATCTTCTACTGTATGGTGGGAATCCACGTGGGTGTCGCCGTGCGCCGCAATGGTTAAATCAAACAAACCGTGCTTGGCAAACAGGTCGAGCATGTGGTCAAAAAAGCCGATGCCGGTTTTTATTTTACTGGTGCCGCGCCCGTCCAAGTTTAACTTTAACCGGATATCAGTTTCTTTGGTTTTGCGTTTGATTTCGGCGGTGCGTTTTTTTGCCAAGATTACTTTCCCCCTTGCTGCAGGTTGCGGGCGGAAGATAAGGTTTTGATTTGTTTTTTGGCTTCGTTAATTTGGCCATTCAGCTTGGATTGCTCAATCAAGGCCATGATGCCGGCCATCACCACGCCGCAAAGGACACTAATCAAAATCACAAACGAAAGCGGAATATTGTGGACTTGCCGGAAGACAAAATTGATGCTGACCGGTGTTGAATTGATAACGGCAAAGACCGCGGTTAAAGCGGCCAGCGCGACAACGATGATTAAGTTTGGCATAAGTGCATTATATAATAATTCCGGCGGCGGTTAAATATAAATTAGCGCAGATGTTTCCCGTAAATTAAAACAGCTTTTCCTGGGCGGACGCCGGTTTTGCGCCGTTTTTTAGTAGTATCCCCAAATGTTCCGCGGCCTTTTCGCTGGCGACTCTCCCGCGCGGGGTGCGCTCCAGAAATCCCAACTGCATCAGATAGGGCTCATACAGGTCTTCAATGGTATCCCGTTCTTCATGGATGGCGGCAGAGATGGTTTCAATGCCAACCGGCCCCCCGCCAAACTGCCGGATAATTGCTTCCAGCAACCGGCGGTCCGAACGGTTGAGCCCCAGCTCGTCAATTTCCAGTGATTGCAGAGCCAGGCGCGACACTTCCAGCGTAACCACTCCCTGCGCGCGGACTTCGGCAAAGTCACGCACTCTTCTTAACAGGCGGTTGGCGATGCGGGGAGTGCCGCGTGACCTTCTGGCAATTTCGCGCCCGCCCGCCTTTTCAACTTTGATTCCCATGACCTCGGCGGCTTTTAAAATTATCTGCAATAATTCGTCAACGTCGTAAAATTCAAGCTGGAGTGTCATCCCAAACCGGTCGCGGAGGGGACTGGAAAGCAACCCGGCGCGGGTAGTGGCGCCGATTAATGTAAACTTGGGCAAATCAATGCGGATGGAGCGGGCGCTGGGGCCTTTCCCGATAATGATATCCAGCCCAAAGTCCTCCATGGCCGGATACAAAACTTCTTCTACTATTTTGTTTAACCGGTGGATTTCGTCAATAAACAACACATCAAACGGCTGGAGGTTGGTTAAGATTGCAGCGAGGTCCCCCGCCCTTTCAATGGTGGGGCCCGAAGTAATTTTACAGCTGACGCCCATTTCATTGGCAATGATGTGCGCAAGCGTGGTTTTCCCCAATCCCGGCGGCGAATGGAAGAGTGTGTGGTCCATGGGTTCGCCGCGTTTTTTGGCGGCTTCAATGTGGATTTTTAGGTTTTCTTTTATCTTTGCCTGGCCGACAAAATTTTCCAGGTGCATGGGGCGCAGACCCTTAAAGGCCTGGTCTTCTTCCAGCCGGGTTCCCAGGGTAATGGCATTTTCGTCTAAGGTATTTTCATTTGCTGTCGTAGATTCGTTTGTATTCATAGTAAGTTTTTAAGACCCTTTTGACATAATTGCGGGTTTCTCGGTATGGAATATGCTCTATAAACTCATCGATGTCAAGCTGGTCGGAATCCAGGCCGGCGCCGATTTTTTGGGTTTTTAATGATTTTGACCATTTGGATACATTGCCGGGACCGCCGTTATAGCCCGCCAGCGCCAGGGCCGGCTGGTTGGAAAAACCCTGTAAAACCTGTGAAATATAAAAAGTACCCATTTTGATATTTAATTCTGGTTCGTACAATTTTTTGGTTGTGTAGGTATCCAGGTCAAGCTTTTTGGCAATTCTTTTCCCGGTGCGCGACATGATTTGCATGAGGCCGCGGGCATAGGCGCGGGAGGTAACGGAAGGGTCAAACCGGCTTTCTTCGCGCATGATGGCTAACACCAGGTAAGGATCAACCCCAAAGGCCTCGGCTTGCTTTTTTACTTCAGGCCAGTAGGCTAGGGGGTAGGCCGCAATCCACATTTCGGAGGGGAGAGTTTCGGTGGCGCCGCGGGTAGTTGCGCTTTTGATGATTTTGTCAAAATGCCTGACCGGAACGGTGTATTCACCGGCGTAAGCCAAAAGAATCCCCAGGTTGGACAGTGTCCGCTGATCAAGCTTGGAGCTGGAGCCGATTATTTCTTTGGCGGCATACTGGTATTGGCCCAATTCAACCAGCTCGTTAAACCGTTGGGCGCGCTCCAGGTCTTTTTCTGCCATGCGCTTGGCCGGTCCCATTTTTTGTGCCTGTTTCCAAAGTTCCAGTAAGGGGGCGATTTCTGCCGAGTTTTTTTTAGGAGTATAGCCGGGCTCAATCAGAGTCAGGTCAAACGTTATCAGGTCACCTAGTGCGCCGGAGGAAGCCAGCATATCCCTGGCGCGAAAGGCATAATAAGTATGGTCATAATTTTTGAAAACCATCTGTAGTAATTCGTTGGCTTCTTCAGTTTGCCCCAATTTTTTCGCGCATTTGGCCTGCCAAAACAAGCAGGCGTCCGCAAAATCCTCGTTGGGCGATGCGCCAAACCCAAGCTTAAAGGTTGCATAGGCCCAGGCATAATCACCCTTTGAATATTGCTGCATTCCGACTTTTAGCGCGACGTCATCCAGCATGTCGCTGTGCTTGAAGTTTTTCAGCAGTTTTCCGTAAGCGGCCAGGGCTTTTGGGTCGTTGTTGTCGACTTCATAATAATAACCGATGTAAAATTGCGCGTCATCGGCCAAATCACTGTGCGGGAAATAGCGTACCACGGCCTGGAAGGCCTTGATGGCGCGCGGCAAATTTCCCTGTTTAGCATAGACAAATCCCAGATAAAACTGCGCGTCGTCAGCCGTGTCGCGGTCTAATGTCATCACCTTGCGGAAGGTCTTTCTCGCGGCCTTGTATTGGCCCATCCTGAATTCGCACCGGCCAATCATCAACAGGGCATCATCGTAATACCGGCTTTTGGGATAACTATGCATCAGTTTTTTAAAGACCGTTTGTGCCGGGCCGTAGTTGAGTGAATCAAAGAGCGCCAGGCCTTCGTTAAACAAATTTTCCGCGGGAGCGGTTTGCGCAATTGGTTTGGTGGGTGGCGCGGCTGCATTAATTGGCGCGGCCTCGCCGGTTTGCGTGAGTTCACCGGATGGCGCGGGAGGCGGGGTGGCCGGTGCGGCGGCATTCCCTTTTTTCCGTGCTTGTTTAACCAGGTTTTTAACATTGGGCAAAAGAGAAGAAGCTGGATAAAGAGAAATAAATTCATCCCCTTTGGTAATCACGGCGTCAAATTTGCCGGCATAATAATTTATTTTTATGATTTCAAAGCGGGCATAATCGGACAGGGTATAAAACCGGTTATTAGTCAGCGTGTCCTTAAACATTTCCTCGGCTTTTTCTGCATCGTTTTTTGATAAATAGATGTATCCGCGCAGCAGATCAACTTTGGTGTCGTAGGGGAGTTCATCACAGATTTTCAAGGCGGTATCATATTGGCCGCTCTTGTAGGCGGCGACGGCGTCGTTGAAGCTATAGTCCTGGGCATAACCGGGGGTGAGTAAAGCAAAAGCGATGAGGCAGGCGGCAAAAAAATTGCTGCGGAAAAATATTTTGGGGTGCATGAGGGGATTTTAACATTTTTCGAGATAAGGGGCAAAAGAGCAGTTATTTTTGCTTTTCAATTTGTTCTTT
>JBAZQH010000080.1:0-7193 GCA_041645285.1 Candidatus Margulisiibacteriota bacterium
CCCGGCCGGACATTTTTTCTGAAAATTTACCGTAATACCGGTTGGTTCCCGTTAAAACCGAAAAACTCACCGCAATAATTACACAAAACAATGACAGGGAAATTAACAGCTCTATTAAAGTAAAACCACAGTCAATTGGCCGACAGGGTTTCAAAATACACCTCCGGCTTGCTTTCTTCTCCCACCCAAATCATAATTTTTTGCAAAGTTGCCGAGACCGGAACGATTTTTATTTTTCCCCGCCCATCCCAAAAAGTGCTCCCGTCCAACCCTCCTAATGCCTCAAAGCTGACGGATTTGATTTGCTCCATAATTTTTATACTCTCGCTGATTTTCTCACCGCGTCTATCCAGCACATCCATAAACCGGCCGGCCGCAATTATTCCCTGCACCAAACCGCAGACCGCCATCACCAACAATCCCACCGCTAAAATTATTTCGAGAAGAGAAAAACCGCTTTGCCGCATTTATCTTATCCTCCCGCACGAGGAAACCACTATCTGGCTGTTTTGTCGCCGGGCCTGCAGCGTAATGGTTCCCGAATAACCCGGCTGGCAAAAGGATGATGGAGCAAAACGGATCTCTTGTTCTTGGGAAAAAGTCAGGTTGGCAGGCAACTCGACATTATCCAGGGAGGTTTCATCCCCGGATGGACTGACGCTAACCATTGCATAATACGCCGGGCTGGCGCTGGTTTTGGGATAAAACTTAGCGGCCGCATAATTGCCGCTGGACAGTGCCGCCTGTTTGGTTTCCCTTAAATCAGAAACAATTTGCCGGCTATAAACATTTAAATAATTGGCGCCTAAAAATGAGGAAAACGATTGAAGTGCTAACGATAAAGCGATGCCAATTATTCCTAAGCACACGCACAATTCAAGTAAAGTAAAACCTGCCCCCCCTCCCCGCCGCCTCATCCCCCCCTGATATCCAACACAATATTATCAATGAGCCGGGTTTTGCCGACAAAAACCGCCAGGGCAATGAGTACCCGGGTGCAAAGCTTAGTAATAACCGTCAAATCGTCTGCGTTTAATATCTCAAGATACTGTACCTTAAGCCGACTTTGTTTGCGCAAAAAACTTCGTAAGGCCTGTAAAACTACACCGGGCCGGCGCTCACCTCTTTTGATTAGGCGCGCGCCCAACTGCAGGGTCTGGAAGATTGTCGCGGCCGCTTTTTTTTCTTCACGGTTCAAATAACGGTTGCGCGAACTGAGCGCCAAACCACCCTCCTCGCGAATCGTCTTGCCGGTCAAAATCTTTATATCATAATTCAAATCCTCAACCATTTTTTTAATCACCAGCTGCTGCTGATAATCTTTTTCACCAAAAACCGCAACGTGAGGATTTACAATATTAAAGAGCTTCAGCACCACGGTGGCCACGCCGGCAAAATGCCCTGGCCGGTAAATGCCGCACAACCGCGGCGACAGGCAGCGGATATTGACCGAAGTTTGGAATGACTCGGAATACATTTGCCGGGCGGAAGGGCAAAAAACTATGTCCACGCCGCTCGCCCGCAACAACTTAAAGTCGGCAGGCAAAGTTCGCGGATATTTTTTATAGTCCTCGCCGGGGCCAAATTGGGCCGGATTAACAAAAACCGAAACTACCACCAAGTCGCATTTATTCTTGGCAATTTTAATGAGCGACAAATGGCCGGCATGTAAATTTCCCATGGTAGGAACCAGCGCAATGGTTTTACCCGCCGCGCGTGCCGCCCGGGAAAATTTTTGCATTGAGGAAATTGAATCGATAATTTTCATATTGTTTAATTGCCCGCCCCGGCTTGCCGGCCAGACATTGGGCTTCGGACTTTGGTTTCTTCTACAACCAATACCTTGCCAACACCCACAAAACCAGTGCCAAGATGACGGCCAAGATTTTATAGCCCAGATCCTTAATGAAAAAGGTTTTAAACATGGGGTTCTCCTTTGGGGGCGGGTGAGGCAACTTGATAATCACATTCTTTATTACTGCACTTTATTTGTGTGGGCTGGCTGCGGGATTGTTTTTCAACCAACAGGGAAGAACATTTGGGACACTTTTCGCCGGTGGGCTTGTCCCACAGGGCAAATTTACATTTGGGGTAATTACTGCAGCCATAAAACATTTTGCGGCGTTTTGACCGGCGCTCAATCAACTTCCCTCCGCACAAGGGGCACGTCACCCCAATTTCTTTGGTAATGGACTTGATATTTTTACATTCCGGATAACCGGAACAGGCCCAAAACGCCCCAAACCGGCTGAATTTTTGCACCATGGGCTTGCCGCACTTTTCGCATTTTTCTGGTTCTGCGGCTGGTCCCTTTCCCGCCCCTAGTCCTTCGCTTCCCTCTCCCTTTCCTTTTTCTTCAATGGGCCGCGTATACCGGCACTTAGGGAAACCCGAACAGGCAATAAATTTGCCAAACCGCCCGTCGCGGATCATCAAATTTTTGCCGCAGTTTGGACAAAGTTCTTCCAGTTTTTGCTCGGATTTGATCTTTTTCATCTCAACTTTGGCTTTCTCCAGCGTCCGGGCAAAGGGTTGGTAAAATTCCCCCAGCATCTTTTGCCACTTTATCTTACCCTCCAAAATTTTGTCCAACTGGTCTTCCATCCGGGCGGTAAAAGAAACATCCACAATATCCGGAAAATGTTTAACCATCTGGGAATTAATTAATTCGCCCAGTTCAGTGGGACGCAAATATTTATTTTCTTTGTCAACGTAGCCCCGCTCTTCAACCGTCGCCATGATGGGGGCATAAGTGGAAGGGCGGCCAATCTCCTTTTGCTCCAGCTCTTTCACCAGCGTAGCTTCAGTAAAGCGCGCGGGCGGCTGGGTAAAATGCTGGGTCGGAATAATTTCCTCTAAAACCAACGTTTCGCCTTTAGTCAGTTCCGGCAATATCCCCACCCCTTCCTCCTCCTCGTCCTCATCTTTCCCCTCAATGTACAGGATCATAAAACCATCAAATTTAACCACCGAGCCCGTAGCCCGAAAAACATAATTTGCCGAATTAATATCAATCGCGGTCTGGTCCAGCAATGCCGGCAACATCTGGCAGGCCACAAAACGGTTCCAGATTAAAAGATAAAGTTTGTATTGTTCAGGGGTTAAATCATTTTTGATTTTGTCAGGGGTGCGCAAGGTTGACGTGGGCCGGATGGCCTCGTGCGCATCCTGGGCTTGTTTTTTCTTTTTGTAAAAATTGGGCTTGGGCGGCAAATACGCTGCGCCAAAAGAGCTGGCGATAAACTTGCGCACTTCATCCAGGGCTTGAGTCGCCAAACGAAAAGAATCAGTACGCATATATGAAATCAACCCAACTCTTTCCCCGCCCTTGATTTCCACCCCTTCGTATAAAGATTGCGCAATCGCCATGGTCCTTTTGGCGCCAAACCCAAACTTACGCGAGGCCTCCTGCTGGAGAGTGCTGGTAATAAAAGGCGGCGCCGGATACCGGTGTTGCTCTTTTTTAGTAACCTCGGCCACCACAAAAGGAGAGGTCTTAACTGCCGCAACAATTTGCTCGGCCTGCGCCTGGTGTACAACTTTAATCTTTTCCCCGCCCCTGCCCACCAGTTTAGCGGAAAAAGGTTTACCACCCCCGCCCTGAACCAAATTTGCAATTATATTCCAATACTCTTCGGGCCGAAAACTGCGGATTAGGGCCTCACGGTCACAAATCAAACGCAGCGCCACCGATTGCACCCTCCCCGCCGACAGGCCTTTGCGAATTTTTTGCCACAAAATGGGGCTGATTTTATATCCTACCAACCGATCCAGTATCCGGCGGGCCTGCTGGGCATCCACCCGGTTTAAGTCAATGGTACGGGGATGTTTTACCGCATTTTGCACCGCGGTTTTGGTAATTTCGTGAAATTCGATGCGTTTTACTTTTACCGTCTTGCCCAGAACATTTTTTAAATGCCAGGCAATGGCTTCACCTTCGCGGTCGGGGTCCGGCGCCAGATAAATGACTGATGAATGCTCCGCCGCCTCTTTTAAGGATTTAATTGTCGCAGCTTTACCTTTGACCGTAACGTAAGTTGGTTCAAAATTTTTTTCAACGTCAACCCCCAGGCGCTGCGCGGGCAAATCACGCACGTGCCCACCGCAGGCCACAACCTTATAATCCCTCCCTAAAAACTTTTCCAGGGTGCGGGCCTTGGCCGGGGATTCGACAATTACGAGGTTTTTTTTGGACAACTTACAGCTCCTAATGCTTCTTTCGATTTAAGTAGGTAAACCATAAGCTTATCATGAATAAAAACATAATCACTACGCCAGCAATCATGTAACTATATATAAACGGATCAACCGCATTATGTTGCATTTTCATCCTCTATTTTAACTTTCATAGTTTACCTTCAATCAACAACCACGGTCAAGCAGCAAATAATCATAAGCAATTTCTTTGCCATTGAGCGCAGCTTAAAAAGTGACGAAAACGGCTAAGGGGTGACGAAAGGGGCTACCTAAAATCCCCGGCGTTTAAACATTTTCTCCAAATCGGCGGTGGTATATTGTATATACGTGGGGCGGCCGTGTGGGCAGGTGTGGGGTTGAGTAGTGGCAAAAAGATCCTTGATCAAGGTTTTCATCTCCTCAGCCAAAAGTTTTTGCCCGGCTTTGACGGCCCCTTTGCAGGCCAGCATTTTTAAAATTTTATCTTCTTTTTCTTTATTGCTTTGCGCCCTTCCCGAATCCGCATATTCGGCAACCACATCCTTAATCAGCTCCGCCGCCGCAACTTTTACTAAAATTGCCGGGACCGCGCGCACCGCAAACGTATCCTTGCCAAAAACCTCAATTTCAAATCCCAGTGAATGCAAATACCCCAGGCTGTTCCCCAATAATTTTGACTCTGCCGGCGTCAGCGCAACATTTTCCGGAATTAACAGTTTTTGTGAATGCGCCTGCCCCCTCACGCTTGCCTGCGATAATTTATCAAACAATACCCTCTCGTGCGCCGCATGCTGGTCAATTAAAATCATTGACTTTGGCCCAACCGCAATAATATATGTATTATCAATCTGATAAAGCGGAACGGGTGTAACCTCCAGCTCGCCCTCCCCCAGCTTAAAATCAAAAGTCGGCTCTGCAATTTCTTTTTGCCAAACTGCCGCCGCATCCGCTTGCCATTCATTGCCGCCAAAACGCTGGCAAGGTAAAAATTGACGACCCTTTCCCTCCTCCTCTGACTTATTGCCCACCGCTTGCGCCACCGCCGCCCGCAGACGCGCCATTACTTCACCCTGGTTGGCAAACTTTATTTCACGCTTGGCGGGATGCACGTTCACGTCAATTTCTCGAGGATCGATGTCAATAAAAATCACCGCCATGGGGTAGCGGCCGCGGGGAATGACATTTTGCAGCGCATCATCCAGCGCGCGCGACAGGGGAAAGTTTTTGACGCAGCGGCCATTGACAAAAAAACTCTGGTATTTGCGGTCGAGGCGGGAAACGGAAGGGCGACTGATAAAACCATGCACCCCCACCCCCTCAACCGGTATAAATTGCCCCGCGATTTCCGATCCAAAGACATAAACCAACGCTTCTTTTAGCGATCCGGAACCGGTTGAAGCCAAGCTGGTTTTGCCGTCATCCACCAATTTGAAACTAATTTCCGGATGAGACAAAATGATGTTACCGACCAAATCTACAATATGAAACTGCTCCGTAGCGTCAGCTTTTAAAAATTTCTGACGGGCCGGCGTATTAAAAAACAGGTCTTTAACTTCAACCGTAGTTCCTTGGGGACAGCCAAAATCTTCCAGACCAACCTGGCGCCCCCCCTCCAAAACAATTTTTGCGCCGGATTTTTCACCCTGGCAAAAACTAAACATCTCCAATTGACTGACGGCGGCGACGCTCGCCAGGGCTTCTCCCCTGAAACCCAGCGTCCGCACCGCATACAAATCGTTTTCGTTGCTTATTTTTGAAGTGGCATGGCGCGACAGTGCCAGCAAAAGATCGCTTTTCACTATCCCTTCACCGTTATCGGATACGCGGATCAGTTTTTTGCCGGCTTTTTTGATTTCGATGGTAATCTGGGAAGATCCAGCATCGATGGCATTTTCCACCAGTTCTTTCACTACCGAAGCCGGACGCTCCACCACTTCACCCGCGGCAATTTTATTAATGATGGCATCCGGCAGGATTTTGATTTTACTTGCAGACACTCTTCAATACCTCAAAAAATCCGGGAAACGATGTTTCCACGCACTCCACGTCATCAATTTGAGTTTCACCTTCAGCACAAAGCGCGGCAATGGAGAGCGCCATTGCCAAACGGTGATCGCCAAAAGATTTTACATTTGCACCATGCAGTTTGGTAGGACCGTCTATCACCATTCCGTCTGCGGTTGCCGTCAATTGGGCACCCATTTTGTTTAATTCCGCGCACACGGTCGCAATCCGGTCGCTTTCCTTAACGCGCAGCTCGTGAGCATCCCGGATAACGGTGCGGCCTTGTGCCTGCGTCGCCAAAACCGCAATAATTGGAATTTCATCAATCAAACGCGGGACTAATGCACCGCCAATTTCTATGGCTTTTAATTTTTGCGCGTTCGAATTTTGGATTTTGGATTTGGGATTTTGGATTTTTACGTCCCCTCTCGGCTCTTCCGAGAGTAATTCTTCGTTGATAATTTCGTATGGTGCACCCATCCGGTGCAAAACCTCTAAAATTCCAGTACGCGTCGGATTTAACCCCACATTTTTTATTTGGAGATCCGCCTCCAACCCCAGCGCCGCCGCCACCATAAAAAACGCCGCCGAAGAAATATCTCCCGGCACAAAAATTTCAATATCACCGGCAAATCTTTGCGGACCTTCGACTTGAATTTTATTGCCCTCGCGGTGCAGTTTTACTCCCAAAGCCAATAACATACGCTCGGTATGGTCCCGGGACGGCGCCGGCTCCTCGATTACGGTATTACCTTCTGCAAGCAACCCCGCCAAGAGCAGCGCCGATTTTACCTGGGCAGAGGCCACCGGTAATTTATAATTTATGCCTTTCAGTTTCCTGCCAAAAATTTTCAGCGGCGGGTAAAGCTGACCGTCAACTTCTTTGCCTTCGATTTTTGCGCCCATCAGGGTCAGCGGCTCCACAATCCGCCGCATGGGGCGGTGCGCAATGGACGCGTCACCATATATTTCGGAATCAAACGCTTGCGCCGCTAATATTCCGGACAAAATCC
>JBAZQH010000081.1:0-7153 GCA_041645285.1 Candidatus Margulisiibacteriota bacterium
CGTATATTGAAAAAGTTAAACACGAAAGCACGCATGAGCGCTCTATTTCCGCCGCCAAAGACGGGGTTTTTACCGGCGGATTTGCCGTCAACCCCGCCAACGGCGATACGGTCCCGGTTTGGATTGCCGACTACGTTTTAATGGAATATGGCACCGGCGCGGTGATGGCCGTGCCCGCCCACGACCAGCGCGATTTTGAGTTTGCCAAGCAGAATACTTTGCCGATTAAAGTGGTGATTCAACCCATCGCTAACCACAAACCGCTGCCAACTGACACCGCTGCCGTCAACTCGCAAACTATGCCAGCCGCTTTCGTAGATGAAGGCACCATGATCAACTCCGCGCAATTTAACGGGCAAAAATCAGCGGATGCGCTGAAAAATATTGGTAACTGGTTAGAAAAAACCGGCGTGGGGCAATGGAAAATCAATTTTAAGTTGCGCGACTGGCTGGTATCACGCCAGCGCTACTGGGGTGCGCCCATCCCGATTATTTATTGCGAAACTTGCGCCCGCACCACGGGAAACGGAATTGTGCCGGTGCCGGAAAAGGATCTGCCGGTGCGCCTCCCCCGCGACGTTAAATTTACCGGCGAAGGGGCCTCCCCTTTAACCCAGTCCAAAGAATTTATCAATGTAACTTGCCCAAAATGCGGAAAACCGGCCCGGCGCGAAACCGATACATTAGATACGTTCAATTGTTCATCCTGGTATTATTTTAGATACTGTGACCCGCACAATAATACCAAACCATTTGATAAAGAAAAGGCAAAAAAGTGGATGCCGGTTGACCAGTACATCGGCGGCATCGAGCATGCCATTTTACATTTATTGTATTCGCGCTTTTTCACCAAAGTGTTGTTTGATGCCGGCTGGTCACCCTGCGACGAACCATTTACCAACCTGTTAACACAGGGCATGGTCATTAAAGACGGCGCCAAAATGTCTAAAAGCAAAGGCAACGTGGTGGACCCGGATGAAATCATTGCCAAATACGGAGCCGATACCGCACGGATGTTTATTTTATTTGCGGCCCCACCAGAGAAAGAATTGGAATGGTCAGATCAAAGCGTTGAGGGATGTTTTAGATTCCTAAGTAGGGTTTGGCGATTAGTCGTTGAGAAATCCCAAATCTCCCGCAACGCGGGGCAAGTCCCAAAACCCGCCGCGGACCCTGCCGCAGCGCAAAAAAAACTACTACAAATCACTCACAAAACCATCAAAGCGCTCACCGAAGATATTGAGCAGTTTTCTTTTAATACTGCGATTGCCAAGTTGATGGAATTTGTGAACGCGCTGTATCTGATTAATATCGAGGAAACCGCCGCCGCAGATTGGGATTTTGCGATTAGAAATTTATTGATTTTATTGTCTCCCTTCGCGCCGCATATTACAGAGGAGCTTTGGCAAATAGTGCAAAATGCCGTTGCGGCCTCAACCAGCATTCACTCCCAACCCTGGCCCAAATACGACGAAAAGTTTCTATTCAAAGATACTCTGGACATTATTGTGCAGGTGAACGGGCGGATGAGGGACAAGGTAACGGTCCCCGCCAACGCCTCGGAGGAAGAAATTAAAAAAGCGGCGCTGGAATGCAAAAATGTGCAAACTTATACTACTGGCCAAACCATCGTAAAAATTATTTATGTGCCGGAAAAACTGCTCAATCTTGTGGTACTTTAAGCTGCGCCAAACAATTTCACTAATTTAAAGCGCTCTCTCACAATACCCAAAGCTTTATCCACACGGTCCGAATCACCTGACGACAATGCTCTGGCTAATCCTTGGTTCATTCGTTCAACTGAATTACCACCAAACATATAACTGGGATTCAGTACCCAAACCGTTCCGTCAGGTACGCTGTTTGCTAAAGCTTCCCAAAAAGTTACCTTTGCTCTCTGCGCAACCGCCGCAGGAGCATTACTTTCAAAATCACACCCCTGCGCAGCCAGATTAAACTGCTGGGCAAAATAAGCCACTGCCGGGCGCATCGCCGCACTCGCAATCGGAAAATCCCTCTCCTCAATATCACACAATACCGCTTCCGCACTAGCCAGCGAACGAAAAAAACTACGCATCGCCATATCAATCCCTAACCCTCCTCCGGAAATTGCTCTGCTCAAACTGCGCCAAGCTGTTCCAAGACGGCGAAAAACCGCAGGATCTGGCAACCTCAAATCATCCAAAGAACGTAACTGGAAATGCAACCGGCCTTCCTCTTCACTAAAACTTACCCCCACACGGTCAAAGCCCTCAACCCAAGCGCCAGTAGCACTTAAGCTTTCCACCGCTCGATGGTCATTAGCACGGCTAACAATACGCTCGGCTAAGGATCGAGCGTCATGTATTCGATGATAAGCGAGTGGAACCGTCCTGTTTCTTGCTATTGTTGAAGATGCGTCCGAAACTGCCATATTTGATTACCTCCGCTCTCCATTCTTCGTCCAAAATAAACAAAAATTTCAGTTTTGAGGGGGGTTATTATGTTTCCGATTTTATCGTACAAAACTTACCCCAAAACTGCAATTCCACCGTAAAATTATCGATAATAACTATATGAAAGCAACGCGCCCATCAGTTGAAATATTTAATACAAAGCAACTTCCGCATAGGGCGCGGCACCCCGAACAACTGCGCTTGCTACGGCGCGGCGTACAACCAACCACCCTGCCGCTGGATGAGCAAATTGCACAGATCAGGGAAATCGGCTTGCCGAACCTAGACGATCCACTACATTTTGTCGATCGAGTAATAAAAATCGAAAGAGCTTTAGGTACTGTCCCGGCCGTGCTTTGCACCCAGGTTGCCGCCTGTCATCACTCCAGGTTGACCGCGGCCGAAAAAGGCCTGCAATTGCTGGAAACCGTCCGCACGGCGATGCCCGCCTCTTTGGCCTCAGCCCCAGAAGATATATTAGGTTTATATTGCTTTGCTTCCCCTGCCCTAAAGTTTGGCGATAACACCGACCTGATATCTGGCATGGAAACTTTTTTGTGTAATTTGTCCGGCAGCGAGCACCCGGTTGGCAATTGTCAGATTACCGGGATTTTGTTTGGGTTAATAGGAATTTCGCTCGGGATATCCGTAGAGGAAGAACGTTGCTATATGACTTTTGATCGCATGTATGTGCACAGCGGAGTAAAATTATTTTCCGCCTCTCAATCATGGCTTTACCAAACTATCCATGAAGCCGGCAATCCCACAGATGCCAGTTTCGTCCCTGCCGGACAGCCCGATTTTTCTTCTTCTGACCATTTCTCTGGCAGTATCTATTCTTTTATTAGCTCTATCCTTATTAATAAAGTTATGTTTCGTACCTGGGGCACAAAAATACATTCACTAACCCGCCAAGAAAAACACAAATTACTAAAAATGCTCTCCGTTGCCGAAAGGATTAACCCCTATAATAACCAGCTTTATCGATTGAGAAGTAAAATATATGCCAGCTTGGGAAACCAAGCTGCCGCGCAAGCCAATCAACTTTGGGCCGATGCCATTGGCCGGTTAACCACCGGGCCAAACGGACTTCCGAGTGTATCACAGTAATTTGCCAGCCATAATAAAAGCCGCTATACTGCCATGCTATGGCTTACCCATCCCTGCAACAATTTTTAACCCAAACCCTGCCCAAAGTGCAAAAACCCGCGCGCTACGTGGGCGGGGAAATTAACGCAGTCAAAAAGGACTGGGGCCAAACCCAAATTAAAGTCCTGCTAGCTTTCCCCGATGCGTATGAAATCGGGATGTCAAACTTAGGCATCCAAATTCTTTATGCGCTCATCAACCAGCAAACTTACGCCCTGGCCGAGCGCGCCTTTGCCCCTTGGCCAGACATGGAAAGTGAATTGCGCCAGGCCCACTTGCCGCTTTTTTCACTGGAAAGCCAGCGGCCCGCCAAGGATTTTAATTTATTTGGTTTTTCCATGCAGCACGAAATGACTTATACCAACTTGTTAAATATGTTGGATTTAGCCGGTTTAAAAGCGCGTGCGGCGGATCGCGCTGAGACCGATCCCCTTATTTTTGCCGGCGGGCCCTCTACGCTAAACCCCATGCCCCTCTCCCCTTTCTTTGATTTTATGCTGATTGGTGAGGCCGAGGATGCAATTACGGAAATACTAGAAACCGTTAAAATTAACCTTAATAAAAGCAAAGCCGACAAGCTCGCGGCACTTTCAAAAATTGAAGGGATCTTTGTACCATCGCTACATAGCGCTGGGACAAAGCTGGCAACAGACGTAGCCGCGGCCAGTCAAATTGTTCATATGCGTAAAGTCAAAGATCTAGACACAACCCTGTGTCTAACCAAGCCCCTTATCCCCAACCTTGACGTCGTGCACAACCGCGCCGTACTGGAAATTATGCGCGGATGCAAGCACGCCTGCCGTTTTTGTCAGGCCGGCTATACATTAAAGCCGGTAAGAGAACGCACTGCCGAAAAACTAACCCAATGTGCAAAAGAGCTGATCGATAACACCGGTTATGAAGAACTTTCGCTGGTATCACTCAACAGTAGTGATTATTCAAAAATTGAAGAGCTGGCCCGCCATCTGGCCGATAACTTAAAGAAAAAGAAAATCAATATTGCTTTCCCGGCACTGCGGCTGGACAGCTTTTCGGTAAACCTGATTAAAAACATTCTTAAGGTGCGCTCCAGTAATTTAACCGTTGCGCCAGAAGCCGGGTCGGAGCGTTTACGCCAGGTTATCCGCAAGGACTTGACCGAAGCCGATATTTTAGCTGGCGCGCAAGCCGCTTTTGCCGGCGGCATCAACGCACTGAAACTGTATTTTATGATTGGGCTCCCCACCGAAACCAACGAAGATGTTCTGGCAATCTGTGACCTTGCCAGGAAAATTTTGAAAGTCGGGAAGTCGGTTAACCCGCGCGCCCGAGTTACCGTGAATCTATCAACCTTTGTACCCAAACCCCACACCCCCTTTCAGTGGGAGCGGCAAATTACAATTGAAGAAACCCTGGCTAAACAAAATATCATCAAACAAGGGCTCAAAAAAGACCGCGCCATCGAAATCCGCTGGCACAATGCCGAATTGAGTTTTTTGGAGGGGCTATTGGCCCGCGGAGACGCGGCCGCGGCGGACTTAATTGAAGCGGCGTGGGCGTCGGGGGCGCGGTTTGACGCGTGGGGTGACCAGTTTAAGTTTGAACCATGGCAAAAAGCAATTGAAACCACAAAAACTGACCCAAATCAATATTTAAGAGAAAGAAACGCGGACGAAAAGCTGCCGTGGGATTTTGTGGAGGTGGGGGTTTCGAAGGATACTTTAATCAAAGAAAGAAACCAAGCACATACGGTAAATTAAGCATTAATTTCGGCGCTTAAAATATATACATTTATGCAAAAACTTAAATTAACTTACCAAAAAACCGGCCCCGCCAAATATTTATCGCATCTCGATTGGATGCAGGTTTTGGAGCGGGCACTCCGCCGCACCAGTTTGCCGATCAAATATTCCGAGGGCTACAACCCGCGGATGAGAATTGAATACGGGCCACCACTGCCAATTGGGGTGGATGGGACCGAAGAGGTCTTAATCATTGAAATTGACGGCTGGGCAAATCCTAACCGCGTCCGGGAAGAGCTGGCGGGGAATTTTCCGGAAGGAATAGAAATTGCAAAAATAGAAATCGCTAATCCAAAGGCCGCTTCGCTTGATTCATCGGCGCAGGCCTCGGATTATCTGTTTGAGCTGAAACCGGAAGACGCGGAAAAAATAAAGTCCGGGCTGGCAACGCTTTTGCAACAAACGGAAATTTCCATCGACAAAAAATCCAAAGCCGGCATCCAAAAGACCAACGTCCGTCCAATGATTTTTGCGCTGGAATTGATCGAGGCAGAAAAAGCTGGGTCAAGCAATACGCGTCAATTGCGCGCCTCACTGCAAACATCAAACCATGGGACGCTGCGGCCGAGGGAGTTGTGTGAGATCCTAAAAATTGAGCCGGTGAAAATTGTACGCAACAAGATATTATTTAGATAAACCAATTAAAAAAACGTCTGCCCGCTAATTTATGCCTAACTTCTGCAAAACTTCCGGCGTAGCCGTCACCTGTCGCGCTTTGTTTTCGCCTTCCATGGCCGAAACAATGCCCGCCGCCTCCATTTCATCCATGAGGCGTGCCGCGCGGTTGTAGCCAATCCGCATCCGGCGCTGGAGATGTGAGGTCGATGGATTGCCCCCGTTCAAGACCAGCTTTACTGCTTCTTTAAACAAAGCATCGCGGCCGTCTGTTCCGTGCTCGCCTTCCCCGCCTGCAGTTTCTGTAAAATCTTCCATTTTCAGGTCAATAATTTCTTTGATGTAATCGGGCTTTTCCTGCGCCTTGCAGTGTTTGATAATGCGCTCGGTTTCCTTATCGGTAACAAAAGAACCTTGCAGGCGGATTGGCTTCATGGCGCCGATGGGGTTATACAACATATCGCCGCGCCCCAAAAGTTTTTCCGCGCCGCTCATGTCCAAGATAACGCGCGAGTCAACCTGAGTGGCCACCGCAAAAGCAATCCGCGACGGGATATTAGCTTTAATTAAACCGGTTATGACATCAACCGACGGCCGCTGTGTAGCAATTACTAAATGGATCCCAGTGGCGCGCGCCATCTGGGCGATGCGGCAGATTGAGGTTTCAACCTCTTTGGCCGCAATCATCATCAAATCAGCCAGCTCATCGATGATAACCACAATCAACGGGAGTTTCTGCTCTTTTTTGCCGTCTTCTTCCATTTTCTGGTTATAAATTTCAATATTGCGCGCTGCCACGGCGTGAAATTCACGGTAGCGACGTTCCATTTCCTTTAACACCCAGTGCTTTAATGTAATCGCGGCTTTCTTGGCGTCAGTTACCACCGGGGCTAATAGGTGCGGAATACCGTCATAATTTGAAAGCTCAACCATTTTGGGATCTATCATGATAAATTTTACTTCCTCGGGACGGGCACGCAGTAATATGCTGATAATAACCGAATTGATACAAACACTTTTGCCGGAGCCGGTGGTGCCGGCAATCAAAAGGTGAGGCATCCGGGCTAAATCCCCATAAATTGGCGTGCCCGCCAAATCTTGCCCCAACCCCAGAAACAATTTGGAATGGTTCCGGCTAAATTCCACGGTTTTAACAATTTTTTTAAGTCGTAC
>JBAZQH010000082.1:0-6571 GCA_041645285.1 Candidatus Margulisiibacteriota bacterium
AAGCTAAACGGGTAACACTGGCCGTTTCGTCGGTTACCAACGAAACCGAGCCTTTGGCTGACAGCGCAAACTTATCGGCGGAAATATCAGTATAATTAAACTGCGCACCCTCTGCCATTTCAGTTTGTAAAATTTCCCCCGCCTGGAAGGCCAATGCTTCACTAAATTCACCAAAATATATAATCGCGGCCAAGTCAGCTTTATGGGGCGCGGTAATTCCGTCTCCACGCTCAAAATAGTTTTCCGCTTCGGCAACAAATGTTACATCTACCAAAATTTTGCGGCCGGTTTTGCGAATTATAACCTGCTTCGAGTCGGATTCACTGACCGCTTTTAAACAAGCTAAAACAATTGCTTTGGGCGGGGCAATTAAATGCCGGCGGGTAGCTACCGAATAATCAATTACTGTCCATTCGGTATCAACAAATTCTTCAAAACGTAACATCGCCGAGCGATTAATTATGTCATCCGGCGTATAAACCGCGTGCAATACCTGCTTCTTATAATAATCTTCTTCTAAAAAGCTTATGTAGCGCGGGTTGGTGCCAATTACCTGCGCCGACTGCACAAAGGCCGTTCCTTCTTCAATTGCGGCAAAAGCCAAACTTGTTACTTCGTATTCATAACTGCGCGCCAGCTCAACCCGGGCGCGCGCCGGATCATCCGGCAAGCCAAACAAAAGATTGAAGATTTCACGCTGGTCCTTTTTGTCTAACTTTGAACTGGCCATGATCGCAGCAATTTGGCCCACTACCGATTTTAATCTGGCAAAGTCAACTGCGCCACGCGCGGGCAAAGTTACCCCAGCAGCTTCCAGTTTTGCTGCTTCGGTGGTTCGATAAGCAGAATAACTGCCCAATAAATTATTATAAGTAGCACTGGAGCTAAATAAGATATACGCAAAGTTAACTACATCATTCAGCGCCTCTTCTGAAATATCCTGCCGAGCTGCCGTCCGAGCAATATCTGAATAGGCACTGGCATAATCTCGTTTATAAATTTCTGACGGCTTGGCGCCGCTCTCCTCCGCCACCCGGTTGCTCGCGTATAAATTACTCACCACCATTAAAATATCTTCCAATAAATAATAACGCTGTAATTTGGATAAATTACCCAGAATTGCCCCGATATTTTTATTCCCGGATTCATCCAGATAAGCGTAAAAGGCCGAATAGGCACGCGCTTTAGTCGGCCCATCCGCACTAATATCCAAGATACGGCGCGCAACTTCATATTTTTTATCAAGTTTTGCAAGCTCATCTTCGTCTTTGGGACGCAAGGTAAACTTATCCATGTACTCATATAATAAATTTGCTTTTTCCCTGAGATTTGGATCCGCATCTATTAAATTTAACTCTGCTTGCATTGCGCTTAAATCTCTTTTTAAATCGGCCAAACAAAGTGCAATCTCATCCTGGTAATCCGCATGCCAGCTGAACGTGGAGCGAAATTCCTGCAATTGATCAAAAAGCTGGCGATATTTCACCAGACATTGTTCATAATTGGTGCGCTTTTCAGAACTGTTCTGGCTTTTGGCCAACTCCCATTTCTTTTTTAACGCCAACATTTCTCTTCTAACCAGACAGGTACTGCCGCTGGGCCCCTGTTTAACCATCCACTTAAGCAACTTGGTCATTTTCTTTTTGGCTTCAACCATGGCCTGTTTGCAGCTGTCCGCTAAATCAGTATTGCTGCCTTCCGGCAACATCTTTAAAATCCGTTCAGCATATTCGTACAAGTCTGCGGCCGCGCGCATGGCTTCGGAAAGCATGCGTAAATGGCGCAGGTCAATATCTTTTCCCATCTTTTCCATGCCGGTAACAAATCCGTACAGCTCAAACATGTGCTGTTTTTTGCCCTGCAGAGTTATCTTGATTTCATCCGGGGAATCAGAAAGCATTTCTTTTTTTGTAGAAAGGTAGCTATAAAGCGCGTTTACGGTCTCGTCGCCCAAGACACCTGGGGCATAATCACTCGCTGCCAAAAAGGTTGTCCCTTCCAGCAGTTTTTGCAGGTAAAAAATCTCAGGGGAAAAGTCACATTGGTTAAGCTCAACCTGCCCGTTGACCTTATATTCAGCAATTACAGATACATTATATTGGGAATCCTTTTGAATCACTACTACCCGATCGATGCGATTATCTTTAAATTTATAATAGAACTCTAGATTGGTTTCGCCGCTGCGGTATCGATCAATTTGGGCTTTCTGCTCCGGCTCCAATCCTTGGATAATTTCTTCGTAAACAACATTATCTACAAACCAAGCCGTTGATGAACCTTTTGCAAGCGCCCCGGGAGGTAATTCTGACCGCGGCATTGCCTGACTAACACTTTTAGACACAACAATTGGAGAAATAACCTCACAAGAAGGATCAATTTTTGCGCTAAAAACAGATGCCTCTGCCGGCGCGGCGGAAACACTCCCTGTTTTGCCAGTAACACCAGAAGTGCCAGTTGAGGATATTCTTAATTGAGCATCGAGTGCTTCAGACATGGTTTTACCTATTTATTATTATTCGTCGTAACGACCAGCTCCCGCTGATTGGCCTGCCGAGGCATCTGCTTGTACGTCTACTGGTGCTGCGCCTGCCGGTGCGGGAGCTGACTCCGCTGGTGCAGACGCTGGCGCAGAGGTGCTTACTGGTGCACCTTCCGGCGGGATGGGTTTACCGCTTTTGTCAACTTTGCCGCCGAGTTTATCCTTATAAAGATCACTTAACTCTCTAGATAGTCCTTTAAATCTTCTGTGTTTAAGCTTTTTAATTTGCTCATTATTTCTTGCCTCATCGCCTCCCAATAAACCACGCTTAATATTGTCACTAAGAATTTGTTCGTATTGTCCGACCCAAGGTTTGCTTACTTGCTCCTGTAAATAAAGCAAAATATCATAAACCATGCACAAGCTTTTTTGCGCCACGGAATCCCCCTTAAGGTTGGGAAGCTTCCCAAGCCCATCCATATATGTTTGCATCTGCTCACCACAGAAGACCACCATTTTCCCTTGCTCACTCACGCTCCAGGTTTCATTCCCTTCTCCATTATTAATATAAGATAATAGATACACTTTATCTAATAACCGTACAATTTTAAGTGCTTCTTCTACTGGTATGCTGCTCTTCCCATCGCGACTTTGCTGAACAATTGAATCCAATAAAAGATGAGCAACGTCACGCATACTTTCTGGAAGCGCCGTTGCCGAAATAATGGCAGAATCTTTACCTTGCACCCCATCAACCATTGTTTCTAGTTGCGCGAATTTAGCCAATCGCTCCGCGTTTTCTCCGGGTTTGGCATTTTTTTGGGCTTCGATGCCGGCCAATTGCGCACTTACCGACAGGGGATCAATCTCTGCCTTTTTAAATCCGGCGTCGGTACTATCATAAATTCCATCATTCTGCTTTGTTGTTTCCGCAGAGAATTGCTGGCCTATTTGTGCCAGTTGTATTGCCTTATCCCTGACTTTACCTAATGTAACCTGCGTGTTGCTAAGCGCTTCAATAATTATTTTTATGCCTTTCCATGCATTACTGGCTTCATCAAAAATTTGTCTTGCTTCTGTAAGTTTATCCGGCTTGAACGTGTCCGGATTCCCCAAAATACCTTTTGCGGCGTCGAACGCCTCAACATAATTATCATAAGCCATCACTAAAATCTGAAACTTCATATCTTTCCGCCCTTCACTGGTCATGCGTGCGGCGGCTGCTTCACACATTTTAGCCGTTGTCATTGCTTTTGCGGCCTTTGGCGCTGGGCCTTTAAACTCTGTTTCCGCCTTTTTTTCCATATCCGAGGCTCTTTTTTGGAATTCCTGCAACACGTCTTCTTCGGAATCACAACCGCTAAAATCCGTCACCGCATCTAAATCAACGTCACTCTTCCCTTCTGTCCCATCTTCCTCCCCCTCCACCTTCTCCTTCTCCCCAGCCTTATCTTTCACCAACCCCTCATTCGCTGCCAAATATTTCTGTGTAAATAACGCCTTCATCAGGTCAGAAACTTTGTTAGAAGTCAGCTTTTGTAACTTATCATCTTTTCCAATTAACCCTTCCTCGGCTCCCAAGAGGCCTTGGGCATCATCAATCTGCATCAAAAACGCCATTGCGGCAAAGAATTGCTCAAGTTGGTCAGCCGACAGCTTGGTATCCGGAACAATTTCGGCATTATCCGCCGGTGCGGTGGCGCCATCTCCAGCCGAAGCGCGCAAAATACGGTTGAGCACCACCCGGGCATACTTTTGAGCTATGGGATTAAGATTCTTATATAATGTATCCGCGCTAAAATCAGCCCCCGCCCCAATCAACCGACGGCAGGCCTCTTCCTTATCCACCACCTTAAAGCTGGTGGCAACCAGATATTCACTTTCAACTTCCGCGGCGGTTTTGCCCAGCGCGTTGGCAAGGTAAACAATGGTTTCTTTGTTCATTTCCCTCAGCTCGGCGATTTCAAGAAATTCCTCTTCGGTTTTGCCTTTAACTGTGCCGTCTGCATTTAACGCCGAAGCGCTGCCCCTCTGCGCCCACAATAAAAACGCGGCATCGGTCCCCAGTCCCAGCGCTTTCCATTCGGCAATGCTCATTTTTCCGTCGGTAAAGTCAACGTCAACGGTGCCATCGCCCCCAATATCTAATTTACCGGTGTTGGTTAACACCTGCAGTTGTTCTTGTGTCAATTTTTTGTTATTAATCACGCCGTGAGGAGAGATAAAATTAACCCAGACGACATTATCGTTTGGAGATGATCCGCCTGCGCCGCCGGGCCCACTGGCGCCCAGGGCATCCGCAACTACCGGCGCGGCCTGCGGCTTAATTGCGCCACGGTTATCAACTATGCAGTTCCGATTCAAGAAAGTTGGATTTGGCTCCACCGCAAGATTGCCCGCCGCATCCATTGAAACCGTAAACCCTTTTTCTTTATATTCTAAAGGAGGATTTAGCAACTGCCATTGGCTGCCGTTTTTAACAAAAAGCCCAAGATACTCTCCCTTTTTTTCTCCGGTTATCCCAATCACGGTATACTTCGCTACGCGCGCTTCGGCAACATTCGTTACTCCATCAAGAATTTTCTGAAAATCTGCGGGTGATTTTTGCATTGCGTCCAGCGCGGCAGCAATGCATAGCTGGGCTAATGTGGTTGCGGGCATCTGCTTGAGATCGTCAGACCGGATGGCCCACAGGTAAGCAGTGCCAACCGCGACCATGGCTGACGGTTTATGTTCAACAATTTCTTTCGCTTCTGCAAAAGTACAATTACATGCCTTATTATCTGCGGCAAACAAACAATTATCTGTGCGGGGATCCGGTGCTACACCATCACAAATAGCATTCAGATCGGCAACCATTAGCTTTCCGCCGTTGCATTCCGCAATTAATTCGGTAGTGTTTTCGTCCATACTTTGTGCTTTTGCTTTTTCTGCGGTTTGTACATCAGCGCACAACTGCTTAAATAAATCCTCCGCTTCATAAAGATCTTGCAATGCTTCAATATACAAACCCTTTTGCGCAGCGGTAACAGAGCCGGAAAACGCTGGCTGCAATTCGGCTGCCTTCTGTGCACAAGCATCCCCATATTTGCCCAAAGCCAAAACTCTGGCTAAAACAGCATCCACCTGCTCTTTGGATAAGATCATTGCATGGCTAAATACATATGTTTTCTGGGCAACAGAAGTTACGATTTTTTTGCCTTCGTCAGCACTGGCGGTGGAGATGGTTGCTCCTTGTGTAGCCAACTCTGCCAAATTAATTTCAAAATTCAATGGATTTTTGGCAAATGACTGGTTTGATTTCGTTTCCAATGAAGATGCGGCTGAATCATCAACTTCAGTCATGGGCCAGAATTGCGCTTCCGTCGCGTATGTATATAAAGCGCCAATTGCCTTCTGCAGGCCTTCTGTTTTATTTGCCGGAACCATTGCTAACGCTTGCGAAAAAGTTATTTGTTGTTTATTGTTTACAAAAACATAAGAATACTTCGTTTCCCCGTCAGCCGTAACCAGGGAGTTGGTCCAAGTTGCGCCCGTCGAATCAGTAACCGTAAAATCCATGCCGCAATCCATCAAAAATACTAATTGGTCTAGCGTAACAGGGGAAAATTTTTGCACATCCGTCGGCGAAACACTGGCATATCCCCCCACTCTTATCACCCCTCTGAAATCAACCGGCGTTACTCCACTCATTTTTCATCTCCTCCTTAAGTTTACTGCTGCTTCTTTTCTTTCCCGCCCGGCCCTGTTTTTTCCAACAAAAAAGGGAAACCCGTTGTTTCCCATAAAAGCAAACCGCATTTTTTTAGAAACAGGCATCTAAAAAAATGCATTATTAAGTTTTATTGTCCGCTGCCACATACTATATCGGGGTTTGGGGGGCAAAACTTGCACGGAAAAGCCAAATATTTTGCCCAATGCAACACACGCTTGAACGCTCGGCCATATACGCCCTTCCGCTCGGGCCCGAAACTCGCCCTTCGGGCTCTGATCTTCCCCGATTTTGTGGACACTCCATGTAGTAATATTAACAGGGAGGTTATATATGGCAAAATATTACAGTCTTGAGTTTAAAACAGAAGCTGTTCGGTT
>JBAZQH010000083.1:0-6371 GCA_041645285.1 Candidatus Margulisiibacteriota bacterium
GATTACAAAGAAGTATTTAAGCCGCGCACTGAAGCACAAGTTAGGTCGCAAGCTGCGCGTTGCATGGATTGCGGCACCCCGTTTTGTCATTGGGGCTGTCCGATTGGAAATTATATTCCGGAGTGGAATGATTATGTTAATAACCGCCAGTGGGATAAGGCGTTTGAAATTTTGGATGCCTCAAATCCTCTTCCCGAAATTACCGGCCGGGTTTGTCCGGCGCTTTGTGAATACGCCTGTGTTTTGGGAATTAACGACGATCCGGTAACCATCCGCGAAAATGAACTGGCGATAATTGAGCATGCCTTTAAGCATGGATTGATCCGGCCCCGCCCCCCGCGCCGCCGCACCGGGCAAAGTGTCGCGATTATCGGTTCCGGTCCCGCAGGTCTGGCTTGCGCAATTTTGCTTAACCGGAGGGGACACGCCGTTGCCGTCTTTGAGCGTGATGCAAAAATCGGCGGGATGTTGCGCTACGGTATCCCTGACTTTAAATTGGATAAAGCAATTGTTGACCGGAGGATTGAATTGCTTAAACAAGAAGGGATTGAATTTATTACCAGGGTTGCGGTGAAGGAGGATAAAGCAACCGCTGGCGACATGGCCGTGCGCAGTCTTATCCAAAAATATAATGCCGTGTGTTTGGCAACCGGTGCCCGAACGCCGCGCGATTTAAAAATTCCGGGGCGTGAATTATCCGGAGTCCATTTTGCTATGGAATTTTTAACCCAGGCCAATCAAATTGCTGCCGGTGAAAAAATTTCGAAAGACAAATTAATCAATGCAAAGAGTAAAAGGGTGGTGGTGATAGGGGGAGGAGATACCGGCTCCGATTGCGTTGGGGTTGCTAATCGGCTGGGGGCCAAAAGTATTGCGCAATTGGAGGTCCTGCCAAAACCGCCGGCGGCGCGCTCCGCGCAATTTCCGTGGCCCAAATATCCGGTTATTTTTAAGACCTCTTCCAGCCACGAGGAAGGCTGCTCGCGGCAGTGGTCGGTATCGGCCAAGGAGTTTATCGGCGAAAGCGGCCCGGTTAATAAAATAGCGTGCGTCCGCCTGGATTTGCAAATGCACGAAATTCCAAACAGTGCTTTTGAGATTGATGCTGATTTAGTAATTATTGCGGCCGGTTTTTTGCGCCCGGAGCCGATAAACCCAGCCCCGGGAATCTTTGTGGCCGGTGACGCGCGGCGCGGGCCGTCTTTGGTCGTGTGGGCAATTTGGGAAGGAATGCAGACGGCGGCGGAAATCGATCAATTTTTGAGGATAAAAAAATGAAGGCAATTTTAGCGCTGGAAGACGGTACCATTTTTGAAGGGTTGGCGTTTGGCGCGGAAGGCGAACAAACCGGGGAAGTGGTGTTTAATACTTCCATGACCGGCTACCAGGAAATTTTAACGGATCCTTCTTATAAAGGGCAAATTGTAACGATGACCTATCCGTTAATCGGCAATTACGGGATAAATCCGGCGGATTCAGAGTCAGAAAAACCGCACCTTTCCGGTTTTGTAGTCCGCGAAAAAAGCCGCCTGGCCAGCCATTGGCAAGCAACCCTGGGGTTGGATGAGTTTTTAAGAAAACACAAAATTATCGGATTGGAAGGGGTTGATACCCGCGCCTTAACTTTACATATTCGGTCGGCGGGGGCCATGCGCGGGGTAATTTCCACAAAAGATCTGGATAAAACTCGTCTAGTTAAGAAAGCCAAAGAATCCGCGGGATTGGTTGGGGTAGACTTGGTACGGACGGTCACTTGCCGCGAAATGTATGATTGGAATAAAGACGGAAAGTATAAAGTGGTTTTGATCGATTGCGGTGCCAAACACAATATTATGCGTGAATTGGCATTGCGCCAGTGCCAGGTTACCGTGGTTCCGGCGCAAACCTCGGCCGCCAAAATATTGAGGGGGCGTCCGGATGGAGTGATGTTGTCAAACGGCCCGGGAGATCCGGCGGCGGTTACATACGTGGTTGAAACGGTTCGTGAATTGATCGGTAAAATACCTATTTTTGGCATTTGCTTGGGGCACCAGATGCTGGGGTTGGCCTTGGGTGGTAAAACCTTCAAATTAAAATTTGGCCACCGCGGCGCCAACCACCCGGTAATGGATTTGAAAACTAAAAAAGTCGAAATCACCAGCCAAAACCACGGCTTTTGTGTTGACCTGGCTTCGCTGGATCAGAGTATGGTTGAGTTAACTCACATCAATTTAAATGATCATACTTTAGAGGGCCTGCGCCATAAAAAGTTTCCGGTCTTTTCAGTTCAGTACCATCCGGAAGCCAGTGCCGGTCCACATGATAGTAAGTATCTTTTTGATCGGTTTGTGGGGATTATGAAAGGGAGCAGATAACCATGCCTAAACGTACCGACATAAAAAGTATTTTAATCATCGGCTCCGGCCCGATTGTAATTGGCCAGGCCTGTGAGTTTGATTATTCCGGCGTGCAGGCCTGCAAGGCATTAAAAGCCGAGGGCTATAAAATAATCCTGGTCAACAGCAATCCCGCCACAATCATGACCGATCCGCAGGTTGCCGACCGGACCTACATTGAACCAATTGATCCGGATTTTATCGAAAAAGTGATCGAGGTGGAAAGGCCGGATGCGGTTTTACCGACACTGGGCGGCCAAACGGCGCTAAATTGCGCGATCCAGCTTTGGGAAAGGGGCGTTTTTGAGAAATATAAGGTTGAAATGATTGGGGCCAACGCTCAGGTAATTAAAAAAGCCGAGGACCGTGAATTGTTTAAGGAAGCGATGCAAAAGATTGGGCTGGATTTACCTAAAAGCGGCAAAGCAAAAAACATGAAAGAGGCGCTTTCCGTTGCAGAAGAAATTGGCTTTCCTCTGATTATTCGGCCCAGCTTTACGTTGGGGGGGACGGGCGGCGGCGTGGCTTATAATTTGGATGAATTTAAGGAAATTATTGCCCGCGGGTTGGAATCCAGCATGATTGGTGAGGTATTGATTGAAGAATCGGTCATTGGCTGGAAAGAATTTGAGATGGAAGTGATGCGGGATTTACGCGATAACGTGGTGATTATTTGTTCAATCGAAAACCTGGATCCGATGGGTGTCCATACCGGCGATTCAATCACAGTGGCTCCGGCGCAAACCCTGACCGATAAGGAATACCAGCGAATGCGGGATGCTTCGATTGCGGTGATTCGTGAAATTGGGGTGGAAACGGGCGGATCGAATATCCAGTTTGCCATTAATCCGGACAATGGCCGCATGGTGGTGATTGAAATGAATCCGCGGGTATCGCGCTCATCTGCCTTGGCATCCAAAGCTACGGGATTTCCCATTGCCAAAATTGCGGCTAAGTTGGCGGTGGGGTATACCCTGGACGAAATTCCCAATGACATTACTAAAAAGACGCCGGCCAGTTTTGAGCCCACCCTGGATTATTGTGTGGTGAAAATCCCCCGTTTTACCTTTGAAAAATTTAAAGAAGCGGACCCGGTGTTGACCACGGCCATGAAATCGGTGGGGGAGACCATGGCGATTGGGCGTACTTTCAAGGAGGCCTTGCAAAAAGGCCTGCGGTCGTTGGAAACAAAATTTTACGGTTTGGAAAATTTGCCGGAGCCGCCGGAAGATTTGGAAATTGTGCAAAAATTGCGCCGACCCAACGCCTTACGGATTTTTTACATCAAGGCGGCCATACAAAACGGAATGACGCTTGACCAAATCTTTGAGGCCACAAAAATTGACCGCTGGTTTTTGTCAAACGTAAAGGAAATAGTTGATTTTGAGGAACAATTAAAGAAGTATCGGGGGAAGAAAATCCCTGCCAAGTGGTTGCGGGAAGCCAAGCGCATGGGTTTTTCGGATATCCAGCTGGCTAAGTTGTGGGACCTGACCGAAGATGCGGTCTATACACTGCGCAAAAAAATGAAGATTTTTCCTATGTTTTCCCAGGTGGATACCTGCGCGGCCGAGTTTGAAGCGTATACGCCGTATTATTATTCAACCTATTTGTAAGCTAATTCCTAGTATAATTTTTTGCACATGGCTTTACGATTACTTGACGATTATTCTGGTACGCGTATAATGTTTGCATGCTAACCGCACGCCAGGAACAACTTTTGGGTTTGTTAAAAGCCCATACATATATATATAGCCGTGAGCTGGTTTTGGCGCTGGATATATCCCGCGCGCGGCTAAACCAACTGCTGGCGTCATTGCTAAAAAATGGGTTGGTTTTGCGTGAAGGACGGGCCCGCTCGACCCGCTATCGCTTGAGCGCAAAAAAGAGGATAAAACCGGTTATTTTAGAGAGAGAAAATTACTTATTGAAGCTGCGGCTGCGTGAACTGGAGACGCAATTGGAGGATCGCAAAATTATTGAACAGGCCAAAGAAATTTTGATGACGCAGTTTAAGGTAAGCCCCATGGAATCCTACCGCAAACTGCAGGAACAAAGTATGAGCCGCAACAAACCAATTGCTCAAATTGCTCGGGCGATTGTTTTTGCGTATGAATCCGCGCCTTGAAGCCGGGCACATTTTTTGGTAAAATGATCCACAGGTAAAGACGCCGCGGGCGTCTTTTTTTTTGCCCGGCGGATTATTGAGAGAGTTTATTTAGGGGAGGTAACAGCATGACAAAAGCAATTATTGCACTGGAAGATGGAACCTGTTTTGAAGGGACGGCGTTTGGGGCGGAGGGGGAGGTTTTGGGGGAAGTGATTTTTAACACGCAGGTAGTAGGTTACCAGGAAATTTTGACCGACCCGGCCAACCGCGGCAAGCTGGTTTGCATGGGGTACCCGTTGATTGGAAACTACGGAATCAACGATCGGTGCAATGAATCCGGGAAAGGGCAGGCGGCGGCTTTGATCGTAAAGGAAAACAGCCGGGTCTACAGCAACTGGCAGGCCAAGGAATCCCTGGCCGATTTTATGCAAAAGCAGAATATCGTTGGCATCGAGGGGATTGATACGCAGGCGTTGACGGTTTATATTCGCGATCACGGGGAGATGCGGGGAATTGTTTCGACCGTGTGTTTTGATAAGGATGAGTTAGTAAAAAAGACAAAAGAGTATGTAATACCGAATTTAGCGGAGATGAAATCACAAATTACAAATCTCGCCTCGGCCAGCCGGGGCTCGCCCAAATCTCAAACAAATTCCAAAATGGTGGTCATTAACCTTGGCGTAAATCATAGTACGTTAGCTAAATACCCGGGGGGCGAGGTTGTTGCCTATGATACCGCACCGGAAGAAATTTTAAAAAACGCGCCGGAGCAGGTGGTAATTTCCAGCGGCCCGGGCGATCCGACCAAACTTCAGGGTACGATTGATACAGTGAAACAATTAATCGGCAAAGTGTCACTTTATGGCATTCAAAACGGCGCTTGTGTTTTGGCACTGGCGCTGGGATGTCAGGTAAGCAAAATGAAAGTTGGCCACCACGGCGTAAATTACCCGGTGGTGGATCCTAAAACCGGGAAAGGCGAAATTTCAGCGCAAAACCATTCGTTTGGGGTGGATAAATTGGCGGCGGGAGTTAAGGCCTTTCACGTTAATTTAAATGATAAAACCATAGAGGGCTTCCGGAGCAGTGACGGTAAATGTGTGGGTACATTATATTTTCCGATTGATGAACGGTCTAAATTGCCGGCCGGTTATCAATATGTTTAATTAAATAAGGAGGAAATCATGCCCAAACGAACCGATATTAAAAAAATTCTGATCATTAGTTCCGGTCCAATTGTGATTGGCCAGGCGTGTGAGTTTGACTATTCGGGGTCGCAGGCGTGTAAGGCCTTGCGAGAGGAAGGTTACGAGACGGTTTTAATCAATTCCAACCCGGCCACTATCATGACCGATCCCGGCATGGCAGATCGCACATATATTGAACCGCTGGACCCGGAATTTATTGAAAAAATTATTGAAAAAGAGCGGCCGGACGCGCTGTTACCAACTTTGGGTGGCCAAACTGGACTGAACATGGGTTTCTTTTTGTCGCGGGCGGGAATTCTAAAAAAATATAACGTGGAAGTAATTGGCGCCAATGCAGAGGCGATTGAGCGTGCCGAAGACCGCCAGAAATTTAAAGATACGATGAAAAGTATTGGTTTGGGGGTTCCCGAATCGGGGATTGCCACCACGGTGGAGGAGGGCATGGCTTTAGCGGAAAAATTAGGTTTCCCGCTGATTTTGCGGCCGGCGTTTACCATGGGTGGGGCCGGCGGATCCTGCGTTTATAATGTGGAAGAGTTGAAAAAAGGATTGGAATATGCGCTGGAGGTTTCTCCCCTGCGGCAGGTTTTGGTGGAGCAGTCGGTTTTGGGTTGGAAAGAAATAGAGTTTGAGGTTATCCGCGACTGCAAAGACAACGTTATCATTGTTACTTCAATG
>JBAZQH010000084.1:0-6351 GCA_041645285.1 Candidatus Margulisiibacteriota bacterium
AGCTAAAGACGCGGCTTTTTTAACCAGCTTGCTGGATTTGGTGGGGCTGGGGACCATTTCGGACGTTGTGCCGCTCACGCAGGAAAATCGGATTTTTGCCGTACATGGTTTGGCGGTTTTAAACAAGAAAAAAAGGGTTGGCTTGCGGTGCTTGATGGAGGCGGCGGGGTTAAAGAACAAAATTTCGGTGCATCAGGTAAATTTTATGCTTTCTCCCCGGCTGAATGCGGCTGGCCGCCTCAAGCACGCCAATCTTTCACTTGAGCTTTTATTGACCGAAGATGAGGCGCGCGCCCGCGAGTTGGCTAGCCAGTTGAACGCGACCAATCTTGATCGACAAGGGATTGGAAGTAGTATTCAGGGTGAGGTATTTGAACGCCTGGATGCTATGGATCTCGATCGGGAAAAGATTGTGGTTTTGGAAGGCAAGGATTGGCATCCGGGAGTGATCGGCATTGTGGCCTCGCAGGTAACCGAGCGTTATTATAAGCCCGCGGTGTTGATTGGGGTTCAGGAGGAGGTGGGGCGCGGTTCGGCGCGCTCCGTCGAAGGAGTTAATGTTTTTGAGATTTTGGATACTTGCCGGGATTTGTATTTGGATTTTGGCGGGCACGCGGGTGCGGCGGGTTTTGAAATCCCGGCCGGAAAAATTCCCGAACTGGTCCGGCGCTTGCAGCTGGCGGCAGCAGAAAAAATTAAACCGGAAGACCTGGTGTCAAAAATCAACATTGAAGCGGAAATCGATCCCAAAATTTTGACGTTATCTTTGGTAAAAGAGCTGGAAATGTTGGATCCCCACGGCGAAGACAACCCTCCGCCGGTTTTCATGACCCGTAAGTTGCGCGCACAGGATTGGAGCCGGGTGGGCAGTAACAAAAAACATCTCAAGGCCCGGTTTACGGACGGGTCAATCACGCTGGAAACCATTGGCTTTGGCATGGGCGAGCGTGCCGCGTACCTTAATTTTGATGAAGAATTTGATCTGGCGTATAATTTACAGGCCAACGAATGGGACGGGTTTGAGATGGTCCAACTCAACCTGGTGGATTTTAGAGTGAGTAAGGGTTAGCTATATTGAGAAATCTAGTTCGCGTTGGCATATGCCAAGCATTTCCCGCGACATAATAGTAGTCATAAAACACCAATTGGGATTTTCGGGGTCAAGGGAAAGGTTTGCTACCGAAATCGAGGGGGCGGCTTTGCCTGAGGTAGGGAACAATCCCGTTCTATCTCTTATCGGATAAGAGATAATCAGATCCCCGTTGTCCGGATCTGCAAAGTTTAAATATGCCCCTTCCATGCCCGGGGTTTGTTCTTCGCTTAGGAACGCCAAAAGATTGGTTGGCCCGTTTTCGACTGAGACATAAACCGGGGTGGTATCTGCCGTTTCGGTAATGCTTGTAGTATATATACGTTGCCATTTTATTCTGCAAGTAGGATCATCGGTAGTTGGCTGGTACATGGCAAATACTTCTCCGGTTTCGCCGTCCATGAAATACACCAAGTTCTCTTCCTTTCCCTCCCCAATCGCAAAACCACTGCGCATTTGAAGGACAGCATTATCAAGACTGCAGACTGGTGTCATATCTGGCAACGTAGCGACGGAAACCGCGCCAAAATTAGCACCACACTCGCCCGGGTTTATTTCTGCCGATCTATTACAGTGATTTCCATAGTAGACATAATAATTACCATCAATGGTATGGTCAATGGCGGGGGAAACATAGCTGGATTTGTCAGCCGCAAAAGGCAACTCGCCTAAAAGTGTTCCGGTTAATAAGTCATAACATTCTAATCCGTGAAGACGTGCCATGGCGCAGGCGGCGTTTGTATATGCATCTGCATAGGCGGCTACGCCGGCGTAAAAAGAAGAGTGTCCGGGTTGCTGCCAAATCAAGGCCTCTTTTGCGCTATCTTTGGTAGCATCAAATGAATATATGGTATTTCCGTCAGAGGGAACTACAAAAAAATGCTGCATGGTAGCATCACCATTTTTGTAGTCTACAAACACTGCCCTGCCAAAAACCGTGGCTTTGATCGGCATACTCCAAATTGGATTAAAATGGTCATCAATTATTTCAAAAACCAGGATCTTACTATCTCCTTCTAATGCGCTGGCTACAATGCCCCGGTTAATGCCGCGGTTAAAAATTGGCGGCGCGATCACTTTTCCGCCCATCTCAAGGTGGTCGGTTTGGATGCCGTTTACCAGCAGGGAGGCGCCGGTTTCTCCGCCGATAAACATATAAATGGAACCATCTCCATTGGGGGTTGTTGCTGGTAAACGTACACCCGTAGGTGCAAATGACATTGCCAGATCATCTACCGCGAAATATACCGGAACTAAATTGGTGGGATCAAAATTTGAATCCTCAATTACAGTATTATTTGTGGCTGCAGCATAGCGTCCTCCAACCATTGGCCAATCTGATTTTTTGGGAACTTTTAATACTATTCCAGAATCGGCAGTATCTGCGGAATCAATTCTCCCTGTCTCTGCGCTGGTGTCGCGAATTCCTGAATCACTATCAGATCCTGCAGAATCAGGGTGAGGGGTTTTTGCAGTGCAGGCAAAAGCGCTACACAATGCGAACATGCCGAACAGCGCCCGCGAGCCAAGGAATGCACGAGTGCCAGTCCTCCGCGACGGCATTGTCGGATGCTCCATGCCTGACCGTATCCGGGGCGCTGAAAAACTCTCTCTGCTAATTCTAGCAGCATTCATTTTAACCATTGGTTCACCGGCTAAGTATCCTAAATTTTTACCAAAAATTTCATTTTTAATGAAGTTATTTTTGCGGAAACGCAAAAAAATCATTCTTCTTTTAATAATATAAACCCTGCTTCTGTGAAAATGGGGCTATCATAAATCGTAACAAAAGCTTTGCGGTCGGGATAAAAAATTCCTAGGCCACCACTCATTTTCATTGGAGTTGCAGCAAAGGGCCGGGGGATGGGTTGAGGGGCCAGGCTTACTAATTCCCTGGCTTCAATTTCGGTTGGTACGCGCAATCCATAGGTGTAGAGAAATTCATGCAGAGAGCCAGGCGCGCCAATTATATGCGCACCGGGCAAGGCGTAGGTTTTGCCGCCGTAACTGGTTAATTCGTCTCTGCAAAAACCTTGCAACCTATCGGCTAACGCATCTGGAAAGCCCCACAATACCGGTAGTGGTTGGCTGCCGGATAAAGTTACTTGATCAATAGGATTTAATACGGGACGCAAGGTGTCAACTTCGCCAATCGCGGCAAACGGGTCGTCGTGCTCCAGACCTTGCAGGATAAATTGCGGCGCATAAAATCTTCTAATCCATGAGTCAAAATCAAAAATCTTTACCAAATGCATGTATATTTCACAGTAGCCTCTTTGTCCCCAACTAGCCACAATGGGATGATCTTCTATCCCCGTGATAATTTCTGCAATGGATTGTTTGTCTACGCTGCCCATGGGCAAGAGATCGATGGGGATATATTCAATTTGCAGGTAAACCTGACGGTTTAACCCGATTGCCAGGACTGTTGATAAGGGGAATTGATCATTGGCGATGCGTGCTGGGAATAAACTTGGTGGTTCCAGTTGGTCGCAGATTTCAGCCGGGTGCCGTGGGTCGACACACGGTCCCAGCGTCAAAAAATTTCTGGGTTTGTAACTTTTTTCTGTTAATCCAATCAACAAGGATGTGCCGGTGCCCCGATAACCGGTGGAATCCAGGAATCCTACGGATAATCCCCTGTCAAAAATACTGGTGGCTAACTTTGTACGGGCCGCCGCGGCATCCTTGGTGGGTAATGAATGGAATGAATAATTTATGCCTGGAAATTTGGTTTCGAGCAGTAAAATGATGTTGGCCACGTTTCCAATGTTTAATATCGGCTGGGATTGATGGAAACTATCTACCGAAAAGGTTAGGCGCAGGTGGACTGATGGGGCGGCCGCTTGTAATTCGCGCAACATCCTTTCTGCTTCGGCTGGGTCTTTTCCCCAAAATCCATTCGTATTGATGCTGATAGTAGAAAAACCTAATTCATTACCTACCTGGACAATACCGCATAAAAGGTCAAAATCGGCAAAGGGTTCGCCGCCCCATAAATCAAGCCAACCATCATTGCGCGGTGATTTTAGGCGAGCAACTTGGGTGAGGATTGCCCGCACTTCCTCTACTGAAAAAGCTGGATAGCGGCCTTTGCTGCCTTTAACGGAACACATGGTACAGCTGGCCGGGCAGCGCGAGTTAATAGGGAATGAAACATGATTAGTATTAGCAATGCCGGGCACTCTGCTGGCCGGCAGGCTTTGGGCTAATCTTCTTAATACTCCGGTTAGTTCAGGCGGCAAATTTTTTCTCCTTGTATCTGTATCGGCGATTTTGCGATATAATTTCATGGTATTTAGTCTTTGGTTTAGCAATAGGAGATATTATGAAAATCTTAGTCATCGGCTCCGGCGGCAGGGAACACGCGCTGTGCTGGAAAATTGCGCAGAGCCCCAAAGTTGAGCAGGTGTATTGCGCGCCGGGCAATGCGGGGACCAGTGAAGTCGCCGAAAATGTTGGCATTGCGGCTAGCGATATTCCTAAGTTGGTTGAATTTGCCGAAAAAAACGGGATTGACCTGACCGTGGTAGGACCCGAAGCCCCATTGGTCGCGGGGATTGTTGAAGCATTTGAGAGTAAGCATTTGCGCATTTTTGGGCCCCACCGCGGCGCCGCGTTTTTGGAAGGCAGCAAAATCTTTTCCAAAAACTTAATGAAAAAATACGGCATCCCCACCGCCGACTTCAAGGTTTTTACCGATTCGGCCGAGGCCATTGAATACATTGAGGAAAAAGGCGCACCGCAGGTAATTAAAGCCGATGGGCTGGCGGCGGGCAAAGGGGTGGTGGTGGCAAAAACTTCCGAACACGCCATTGAGGCCGTAAAAAATATGTTGGACGAGCGGATTTTTGGCTCTGCCGGAGATCAAATCATAATTGAAGATTGCCTGGTGGGCGAAGAAGCGTCGATTTTGGCGTTTTGCGACGGTAAAACTATTTTACCGATGGCGTCTGCGCAGGACCATAAGCGGATCAATGATAATGACGAAGGCCCAAATACCGGAGGCATGGGGGCTTACAGCCCGGCACCGGTCATTACCGATAAGTTGATGCGCCAAATTTACGAAACCATTTTAGTCCCCACAGTTGAAGGCATGAGAAAAGAAGGAGTTCCATATAAGGGCGTTCTTTATTGCGGTGTGATGGTTACAAAAAATGGTCCTTCGGTTTTAGAGTATAACGTGCGGTTTGGTGATCCCGAAACGCAAGCCATTTTGCCGCGGATGAAAACCGATATCATTGATTTATTTGATGCGGTGATTGACGGCAAATTAGCCCACCAAACAATTGAATGGGATGAGCGGGCTTGCGTTTGTGTGGTTTTGGCGGCAGGTGGTTATCCTGAAAAATACGAAAAAGGCAAAGTAATCCGTGGTTTGGATGCGGCGGCAAAAACAAAAGATGCGGTGGTGTTTCACGCGGGGACGGCGTTGGACAGTGATAAAGTGGTGACGGCGGGGGGCCGGGTTTTAGGGGTGGTGGCGTTGGGGGAGGGGATCAAGGGCGCCATTGACGGCGCGTACAGCGCGGTCTCAAAAATCCATTTTGACGGGATGCATTACCGAAAAGATATTGGGAAAAGAGCGCTCCAGCGCTAAACGGTTCAGGTTTGCTTTTTGAGGACAATTTCTTCATGGCGAAATTTATCTTAGCTACACAGAACCGCCACAAAGTTAAAGAAATATTAAAAATTTTAGGCGCGCATTTTGGCGGCAAGCGTCGGCGTGCTGGCTGGCGCGGGCGCAAAATTAAATTATTATCCCTCCTCGATTTTGCCAACCCGCCCAAAATTATTGAAAATGGCCGTACCTTTGAAGCCAACGCTCTAAAAAAAGCACGTGCAGTGGTAAAAAAATATCGTCTGCCTTCTGTTGCCGATGATTCCGGCCTGATGGTTGGTTGTTTGGATGGTGCTCCTGGAATAAAATCGGCGCGGTACGCCGGTCCCAACCCTACCAAAGAAAGATTGTGCCGGAAATTAATCCGTGAAATCGAAAAAGTTTGCGGCTTCCCCAGGGCACGCGCCAGATTTGTCTGCTGCATCGCAATCGTTTGGCCGGATGGCAGAGAAAAAGTAATCCGCGGCGAGGTTCAGGGCCATATTATTAATGAAATGTGCGGCGAAAACGGTTTTGGCTACGACCCGGTTTTTGTGCCGCGCGGCTATAACAAAACTTTTGCACAGATGCAGCCCGCTTTTAAGAACCGCATCAGCCACCGGGCACGGGCGTTGAAAAAGCTTGCCAATATTTTGGCCTA
>JBAZQH010000085.1:0-6179 GCA_041645285.1 Candidatus Margulisiibacteriota bacterium
CTTACCTGTGTTCGCCATGGCAAACCTCCTTGTTAGCAGACCGCGATGGCGGCGCGGTCCGCAGGATTGTAGTAAACTACGAGGAAAACCTCGTACCAAGACCGGACAAATATGTATGGCCTTGGTATGGGGTTTTCAGATAATTATTTTGAACCAAAAACTATAACATGTTTTTTTATTCCTGTCAATATCCCATATCCCGTGTAACTTGTCCCGCCCCGCATTGTGCGGGGAGGCGGGATAACTTGTAACTTGTAATTACGCGACCAATTATCAATTTCCAGTTTCTCCCGCAGTGAGCGGGATCCCGCTCACTGCGGGACAATTTCAAGTTTCTACGTGTCAATTTGACATCCATCCCTTTCTATGCTATAATTTACTGTTTTTATTAGGTGTGGTATAATCTAGTCAGCCGTTGCCCTTAGGCCGGTATTAAGCTAAAAAATTATATGTTAGACAAAAAAATGCTTCATCAGAATATCATTTCAATGTTAGGACTTCAGTCCTTGCCGGATGAACAAAAAACCGCGCTGCTTGAGCGGGCGACTGACATTATCCAAAAAAGCGTTACTTTGCGGATTTTGCAGTTGATTCCTGAAAACAAAAAAGAAGAATTTGTTAATGCCACGGCCCAAGGCAATAATGATTTGGTTTCCCAACATATTGCCCAGTACGCGCCGAATTTTCAAGATATTTTAGCGGAAGAAATTGTGCGCGTTAAGCAAGAGATGCAAAAAGCAGTTCAAAAATAATTTTAGAAAAATATGGCAGGAAATAAAAAAATTGAAGCAAATTCTCAAGAACCAAAAGAACCAAGGAAAAAAAGAGGAAAAAAAGCTACCGCAGAAGCGCCGCAACCAAATGGTGGAGCAGACGCGGAGCCAGCAGTGGATGACACCAGCGATCCTTTTGCTGTTTTAGAGACAAGGGCCGCCAACACTGCAGAGACGAATGAGGGTGAGACAGAATTGAATGTTGAACATCTGAAAGATAAAATTAAGGCCAATGACTTTACTTCAGAAGGCAATGATCCGCCTTTACTTTTGGAATGGGCAGAAAAACTGAAGAAGCAGAATTTACTAATAGATGATACAAAAATTTTGGAATTTATATTTTATTATCAAGGAATAATGGATAAAACCGGAGACGAGCTGGCGGCCGCCGTAAAAGAAATCGCGGTTCAACAAATGGGTTGGAAGGAAAATCCTCCAGCTCAAGCAGAGCCACCCGCGCCAGCAGCGGATACTGCGGCGGCTTCGGCCGTTTCGGCTCCAGACGCTTCGGCTGGCGCTCCTGCAACCACTGTCGCGCCAGGCGCTGTTTCTTCTGTTCGTCCTGCTGCCGCTACTACTTCAAATGCTGGAGCTACTGCGTCAGTGTTAGGCGCGTCCGCGTCAACAGGTGGCGCGACATCCGGAGCCACAGTTCGCCAGCCTGGTACTACTATTCAGCACAGTCCGGAACCGGCGCGCGGGACAGCGTCAGCGATAGAGGTGAGTCCAGCCGAACCAGCGCCAGCGCCCGCGACTACCGCAACAGCTCCAGCCGAGACAGGGCATGCGCAGACGGCACAGTCAGCGACTGTTTATGAGCCAGCCGGGCCAGAAACTCATCAGGCGCAAATTGATCTTGCCAAAAGATTGCATGCCGAAATACAGCGCCAATTGGCCAGGGTTACGCAAGGTGAGATTGGCACGCTTAAGGCCGCGTTTAATAGTGCAACTGGTGTTGATTGGACGCCAGATTTTGATA
Organism: Candidatus Margulisiibacteriota bacterium; assembly: GCA_041645285.1. Taxonomy (GTDB): domain Bacteria; phylum Margulisbacteria; class WOR-1; order JAHJIW01; family JAHJIW01; genus JBAZQH01. Next base: position 1,753 of record JBAZQH010000085.1, read on the forward strand.
TTAAAAAATACGTGCGAGAGGAAAAATTAAAATTGGCTGAAAGAGCGATACTGCCAGAGAATTTAAAAACATTTAGAGATAGTGGAATAACAGAAATACTAGAGAGATTAAAATCGCTGGATTGGTCTTCAATTCCTAGAGATATTCACGCTACAGGCAATACCCATTTGAATATACTGCTTGCGTCTATTCGCGGTGTTCAAAATCCAGCAGAAGTTTTAAACAAAGTGGAAAATTTTGTTAGAGAGCATGCTATGCAGTTGACAAAAGGTGAGGGTGAAGGTAGCGCCTTACGTTCTTTTTATTTAACTTTGGCAGAAATTGAAGATCAAGCCCAAACATTAATCAGCGAAGCAAAAAATGCAGAAGAAAAAGGCAAGGCCAAACAAGCTTTGGAAGACGCCAGAAAGAAATTGGCGGAAGCGGAAGAAAAATATCGCCAGGCCGGCGGACTTTTGAAAGGAAGGTTGTGGGGCAGGGATAAAAAGGATGCAGCCGAAACAGGATTAAAAAGCGCGAGGGAGCAGTATGATGCCGCCGTTGCCAGAGTGCGCGCAACCAGTGTAATGGACAGATTGGGCGAGGTCAATAAATTGTTGGATGCTTCTATTGACCAAGAGAGGGTTGGTTGGAATTTAAAAGAAACAAAGTTCGGGCAAGCCGCCGCTTGGGCGGGGAGCAAACTTTATGGATTGTATAAGGGATTGGGTGGTTTGAATATTATCGCGGTTGATGATTTTCTTTCTAGAGGATCTAGAGGAAAAGTTGATTTTTTTTATAGAAAAAAAGTGGAGAATGTTGGAGAAGCAGAAACACCGCCGGCGCAACCAGCGACAGCGTCGACGGCTCAGCCGGGGACAACAGAAGCGAGAATACCGTTAACGCCAGCGGCGACAGGTCAGCGGCCAGCGGCCGAGACGGAGATCATGTCGGATGAATTAGTAAAGAAAAGAGGCTTGGCTGACCGAGCGGTGTCATGGTTGGGCAGATCAATTGGCAAGGCATTGAGCGTAAGAACCGCGATCGGCATTGGTTTGGTAGGTCTAACCGGCGGAGCGGCGATTGGCTGGTGGAGAGGGGCGATGGGAGTGGGCGGCGGCGTGGCAATGTACGAGGGATTGGAGACAAGTCAAGAAAACGCGGCGGCAAAAGAAGCCGGGGAACTTTTGAAAAACTTTAAAGAAAATTCGGAAAATGTAAACTTGGCCCAACTGTCGGATGCCATGGGACATATTCAAGCGATGGCGCGTTATCAGGGCATTAGCCCCGCGGATGAGAAGTTTAGATTAAAGAATTATTATGAGGCTTTGTCCAAAGTACTTAAATTGAAATGGGAAGAAGAAACTGCCGCTATTGAATCTGCCAATGAAGCAGAAGCGATTACGAGGCTTGCGCGATTAAATAAATTTTTTAATCAGGCAGATGGACAAATGGCAAAAACGGCGGAAGAGCAGTTGAAAAAAATGAAGAACAAAAAATTAAGAAATATCGGCATTGGCGTGTTGACTGGCGGCTTGGTCGCGAGCGGCATATTTGGCAAGCGCGGATTGGATTGGTTGATGGATAAATTCGGCTATTATGACCCCACTCTCTATGGACCGGTGGTAAATTGGGAAGATTCGCCTTTTGCCGCTGATAATGCCGAAGCAGCAGTCCGGGAAGCGGACTTGAGAGTGGATCACGGTGTCGGCGCGGCTGCGGTAGCCATGGCGGCGGCGCAAGAACAAGCGAGTCCGGAGCAAGTGGTGATCGGTCCGGAAATGCACGAGATAAACGACATGAACTATACTTTTGGTTCTACGGGTACCATTGAAGATGGCGAAGGCGTTTTGCACGCGGTTAATGATATTCAACGAAATATCGGCGACAACAATCTCGTGAATCGCATTTTAAGCGCTCATGAGGATTGGCAGGGAAGAAGTCCGGAAAGCGTTTTGCGGCTGTGGCGCGTGGAGCAGTTGGAGCGGATGGGTTTTGTGATCAATCGCGATGGCTGGGGGTACCCCTTTACTGTACATCAAGGCGCGCAAGTGGAAATGTATTATGATAATAATGGTTATCCGCAATTGTTTCTGATTGGCGAAGAAGGCGAGGACTTTACCATGCATGACAATTACGATTGGCACGGACACCAAGCGGGCCGTCCGACTTTGGGCGAGACCCCCGAGATTCGGCCGATTGAAAAAATGGTTGCCGCGGATCAGGCCGAGGATTGGCTAAAGCTGTCGCGCTTGGAAATGGATGGAGAAGAAATGGCCAATCTTTTGGCCGAACTGCGCGGCTTGTCGCTTGAGGAGTATGTTAACTTTGCCAATGAAGTGGTCAGGCAGGCCGCGGAGCAGGGGGTTACTCTTCCGGTCGAGGCCGCGGTACCTAATATGCAGGTTGACGCCGAGTTGGTTCATTCCCGAATTTTATCGGATTCTCCATTTAGTGCGGCGGCGCATGGCGGTGGCGGTGGTTCTGGCGAAGTTGTTGCCGCGAGGGGCGGAGTTGATACAACAGTTGCCGGCGGTGGCGGAGGCACTGGCCAGCCGGCCGAAGCTGTATCTTCACGACCGTCAGCGCCGGCAGTGGAAGCGCGGGCGGTGGCGCCGGGTGGCGGGACGGGGGTGGCGGCGGAAAGTAGTGTTGTTAGACCCGCAGTAGAACAACCTGCAGTGGCAGGACAGACTACGGCTGTGGCGGCAGAGCAACAGACGGCGGCGGAAGCGAGTAGGCCGACTGAGGCGGCGGCGGAGGAGCATGTCGCTGAACAAGTGCCAGAAGAGAGATTGCAAGAAGTTCTCGCTCGGCCGGGGAATGAGTGGCTTCAATCAGTTCGAGAAAATGTTGTTGCCGGCGATGAAAATACTCGCCTGATGCTTCAGTCGTTTAAGGATTTTGTTGATGGTTATATTGTATCATCACCAGACTATGTTGTAACGCGTAATGAGATTTTAGCAGCGTTTCAAACAGTAAGTTCCGGACAGCCTGTCGCGGAGCATCTAGATGAAATTGAGTTGTTGTTTAATTCTGATTCAGAACTTCCATTTGTCACGAATGAAAGTCACGCGGTTTTGTTGACTAATGAGTCAGGCGGAAGAGTTTTTCTTTATGATGATGATCATATCTTTGGTAAGTTCGTCGATACAGAAGGTGGCGATGATCAACTAATTTGGTGGCCGGATGAAGAACAAGGGATGGCATTTGCTAAATATGTTGAGCCGGAATTCCGAGGAGATGGGTCTGTGATTATTAATGAGGGCGAAGAAGTAGCTACAGGCACTTCCTCTTAATGAATTTTTATAGTTTTTAAAAATTACTCCCTTTTAGGGGGTAGTTTTATTTTGCTTAATTTAGCCAAAAATATACCCATTGACAAGCATAATAAATTGTGTTAATGTACGCAGTTATTTATTATGGGTTTTTTGCGTCCAATGATAGGGTTTCATTTAGCAATATGGAGACCTGCCATTGGCAAAAAATTCGCTTCCGCCAGAGGCGGGCAGGCAAGGCGGGTGTTTGCCTGAACATTACAATTACGTGGAATTTTATTATTTTGGAATTTTTGTAAATGCGATACAGATAGCGCTTGTGTTTATTTTGATAATTTTAATAGCCAGATTACAAGCATTGTCTGTATCGCATTTGCAAACAACAAGAGAAACCAGCCCGTCGTCGTAATAAGGCGATGCTCGGGCAAAATTGTTTCTCTATTGAGAAGAAGGAGGAGTGCAATGGCACTCACACCAGCGGACATCAACGAGACCAAGGAAATCGTGGTCGCCCTGCGCCAGCTGGCCGAGGCCCTCACCGGGCAGTCTAACCCCCCCGCGGCGGCTATTCCACCCGGGCCCGGCGTTACGGCGTTCGAGCCCGTCTTGCGCGGGCAGTACGCTCAGGAAATTACACTCCTGACGCAGCGGGCCGACACATTGCACGATGCGAGCACGGCCACCGCAACCAACGTTCAAGATCTCACCACCGCGCTTCAGGCCGAGGTCAACGAACGCCGGCAGCTCGACGGGCGCGTCGGGCTGGTTGACCGCAACGCCACCGACGCCCAGACCGCGGCCGCCGCGGTACAGACCAGCCTGACCGGCCACATCAACGCCGGTCTGGCGACCCGGCCGTGGAAGGTCGCGTTGATCTCCATCGTCGGTGGTCTTCTGCTCATCGTGGCCATCGCCGTCGCGTGGGTGCTGATCAACACCGGGCACGACATCGATGCCGCAAATGAGGCGATGAATACGTCCATCACGGCCGTAAATGAGGCGATGAATACGTCCATCACGGCCGTAAATGAGATCGTCGAGGGCCTGGACGATAGCATCGACGACCGGCTGGACGGCATGGACCTCGCCAATGTCCACCGCGACGGGGATAGCGCCCAGCAGTGGGCGGTCCATGGGGGTGGGCACGCGCTTGAGGGCGCAAACCGGCAG
>JBAZQH010000086.1:0-6049 GCA_041645285.1 Candidatus Margulisiibacteriota bacterium
AATTCCTAATTTTTGCGAATTTTGTATTTCATAAGAAGGAGCCCCAAGCATGATTATCATAATGAAACCCGATGCCACCGAAGCGCAAATCAACCAGGTTAGCGAGAAGCTTAAAAAACACGGGTTTGGCATCCATTTAAGTCAGGGTGTTGAGCGGACGGTCATTGGTGCTATCGGCGACAAAAGCGCGATTGATATCCAGACGCTCCAGATGTTACCCGGGGTTTCTGAAATTGTCCCCATCCGCAAACCTTACAAATTAGTCAGCCGAGAATTATATCACCAGGATACTATTGTTACGGTTGCCGGCAAAGTAAAAATTGGGGAGGGGTGTCCGGTTTGCATCATGGCGGGACCGTGCTCGGTGGAAGGCCGCGCTGAAATCTTGGAAGTTGCAGAAATTGTGAAAAAAGCAGGAGCCACGCTGTTGCGGGGCGGAGCGTTTAAGCCGCGCACTTCACCTTACGCTTTTCAGGGCCTCGGAGAAGAAGGGCTAAAATATTTGGCCGAGGCCAGGGAAAAGACGGGTTTGCCGATTGTAACCGAAGTCATGGATACGCGTGACGTGGTGCTGATTGCCAGATATGCCGATATGCTGCAAGTGGGCGCGCGCAATATGCAAAACTTTAACCTGTTAAAAGAAGTGGGAAAAGCAAAAAAGCCGGTTCTGCTCAAGCGCGGCCCCGGCTCAACCATTAAGGAGTTGTTAATGTCGGCTGAATATATCATGTCGGAAGGCAACAAAAACGTGATTTTGTGCGAGCGCGGCATCCGCACGTTTGAAGACGCGACGCGCAATACTTTGGATTTAAATGCCGTGCCGGTGATAAAAAAACTGTCGCACTTACCAATTATAGTGGATCCCAGTCATGGGACGGGGGAATGGGATTTGGTCCCGGCGATGGCGAAAGCAGCCGTGGCGGCCGGCGCCGATGGTTTAATGATTGAAGTCCACCAAAAACCTGAAGATGCCATGAGCGACGGCTCGCAAAGCTTAAAACCCGATACTTTCCTCTCTCTTATGCAAGAGCTGAAGGCCATTGCCGCGGCGGTGGGGCGGAAAATTTAGTGTAATCTATATGTTGCCGTAATGTCGCCGGTATCGGCCAGTCCGCTATCAGTAATAACCGTCATTATGGAAGTTTTAGCTGCATCGGTAAGGTGTCCGTGTTGCAATTGAACATCAATCCAGTGCACTAATGCCCAAGTTGCCCAGCCACGGCAGGCCTCCGGGCCAATGCCTCCGGGAATTATTCTTGCATGCCTAGGAATTTCAGTTTGATTACGGTTCAGTGCAATTACTCGTGCCGTTGGATCTTCAACCACCGGCAAATCATTGCCAACTAATGTTTGCCCGTTCGCTAACATTCTTCTGTAAACGGAGTCCCCGGTGTATAAATCGAACGTGGCCTCATGTATTTGTGCAAAGTGTCTTGAGCCCACATGTTTGGCGGCATCTGGATGATCAATATCAATTGAGTATTGTCCGCCCGGATTATGCCTTAATCGCATCATCCTCGGAAAAGTTGCCTGCAATTCTTTAACCGCATCCGCAATGATGCCGGCCCGGATGTCCGGGGGTATGGCAATCCAGGCCAATTGTACTGCGTGCCGGTTTTGAAAACGCGGGCCAAATTGCCTCTCTTCCAATCCAGCACCTCCTAAGGGTCGGATAATGATTGGTGGATCATTCATCCAATTTCTCCCCAGGGTGTGGTGGCCGACTACCTGGCGGTAAACATTAAAAGCAGAATCAATAACCTCGTCAGGAAGACGAAATCTATCAGCATACGTCCGAGCGCGATCTTCCATTGCGTTGCCAAATAAATTAAAAGGCTGCCAGAGTGTTGCATTTTGAGAATATACGGCCAATTGCGCCATGGCGCTCAGTGCCCCTTGCTTTAGCAGGGCAGAGCGCAATCCATGAACGCACTGGCGGTCAATATATTCAGGGGTATTACCGGTTAAAACTCCAACGGGTAGATTTAGCCTAAGCATTGCAGTAACCGGAGCTAGCACCATTGCAGGATCATCCTCTAAGGCGGGGAAGCGTCGATTCACTTCGTCTGTCGCAACCCACGTGCCATCAAAGTCGGAAGTGTAGACAAATGCCCTATGTTGCATTGCTTCTCGCATTGGCCTAACATGCGCCCGCATGCCTAAGAATCTTTCCGGATGAGTTACTTTTACGCTTAATTCAACTGGCATAAATTCCCCTAGTTATTCAATAATCGTTATCAATGATGCCGGAACTGCTTTCCCATCATGTAAAGCTTGAAAACCATCCCCGAGTTGATATCTTTCCTTTAACATTTCAAAAGGGACCCGGCCGGTGGTAAGGGTTGCTGATGTTGCTAATGCTCTGTTCGCGGCAGCCCGGTCTAATACCGGGAAGGTTTGTCCGAAAGCTTCTTCATCATGGTTTGGTCCGCCCACATATAACTTGGTAGAGCCATTGGATCCTTCACCCAGAGGAAACACGGCATTGCCCCTTGCACGTTGGCCTAAAATGAAATTCCGTTCGGCCGGGTTGCCAAAATATTGCTGGCAAAGTAAAAATCTCGACCAGGCATGTTCCAAATAGCCCCGCCTGACTTGGTCCATATCAATAGGGGTGCCACCCGCAGAAGCATATAAAAATGGTATGATTTCCCTATCCCACGAGGTCTCTAACATCCTTTGAAATACTGTATGAAATTCAGGCGTTTCCGCTTGGATTGTCCACCACTCGTTGACCGGTTGGCGTTTTTCCCCGGTAACGCGATTGAAAAGTATCAGGCGCATTTGATCTTCAACTTGGGCGGCGTGTCCGGGAGCTAATAGTTGCCGACCGATGCCGCCATAATAGCCGGGTGCATAAACCAGAATGCCGGATCCGCCAAACAAGGTTTGGATAACTTCCTGGAACCCAGTTAAACCAGACAAACGACTATTTTCAACATAGGCGCCTTCTGCAAAAATTTGTCCTTCATCTTTGCCGGAGTTGGTAAGTATATTTGCCATTAGCATGGCGGCAAAGACGGCAATGTTTGACATGCCCATCCCGCCCAAAGCCGTTAACGGATCAAAATCACACATTTCCACCTGATAGCCATATAAACCATGCTCTGCAAAAATCCGGTTAAAGGCATGGCGTTGGTCAATTTCTGCAGTAAAGCCGTTGTGCCGGGCAAGCAGGTTTTTACCGCTTCGATCAAGGTAAGCGTCTTGCCAGGTGGTTTCAATTGTACCGGGCATAAATCCCGGTGCGCTGTAAATATTGTGAGTTGTATCATCCAGCGGAGTTAGGCGAAAAGTGGGGAAGGCCTGTGCTCCAATTACAGCAACGGCTGGGCATCCAATAAATGCGGTCATCAATGGAGAATCTCTTAATAGCTCTGCGGTTATATGTGGAGAAAGTGGCTTATGGAATCGATCGACCATTGCGCGCAAATCAAAAGAAGAACCCATATCAAAAGCGCGCTGGCCCAACCTTATAGTAAATGCTTTTCCTTCTCTTGCTAAGGTGGCTACTTGGTCGTGAAGGTTTGCATTTTGATGAGGTCGAAGACGACGGGGGACGTAGGCATCCGACATGAAGCCGGGAGTCATAACGGCTTGAACAAAATTCACCGCGTCCCTTTCGTCTAAATGCCTGGTTTGTGGGTCAAAACGAAAACCGGCCTGCCGCATTTTTGGCGTCCAAGCGCCAACCCAGCGTAAGGCCCTTTCCGCGTCGGTTAATTTTAGCCGTGTCACATTACTCATATTTTTTCCTCCTATAAAAAACTCTTTTCGCGGCCGGGTGCGCCTTCTTTTTAGGCGCGGGCTCTTGCAAAGTTATCGGCCAATGAGTAAAAAAATTTCAGATTTTGGAGGACATATTTTGTGGAAATATTTTAGCGGATTGCCGTGCTTTTGGGCGAAGCGATCATTTTTATCAGCGCATCGATACCGTCTTTTTGCAGTGCGCTGATTTTTATTGCAGGAGAATACTTTTTAAGGGCGGAGCGCAGTTTAGTTTTTTGTTCTTTATCGGCCACTAAATCAACTTTATTAAAAACGGTCAGCAGGGGCTTGTCGATAGCGCCGATTTCTTCCAGCACATTATATACGGCGTTAATTTGGCGCTCAAAATTGGGGCTGGAGGCGTCTACCACGTGCAAAAGCAGGTCGGCCTGCGCGGCTTCTTCGAGAGTGGCGTGAAAGGATTCCACCAGTTGGTGGGGCAGTTTTTGAATAAATCCGACGGTGTCGCTCAATAAAATAATTTTGCCGCCGGGCAGTTTAAACCGGCGCACGGTGGGATCCAGCGTAGCAAATAATTTGTCTTGTACCAGTACGCCCGCCTGGGTTAAGGCGTTCATCAGCGTTGATTTGCCCGCGTTGGTGTAGCCAACTAACGAAATCAGCGGCAGCGCGGCGGATTTTCTTTTTTCGCGGCGGACTTGCCGCTGTGCGTCTAAAGTTTTTAGCTCTTTGCGCAATTTGGAAATGATACTGTGAATTCTTCTGCGGTCGGATTCGAGTTTGGTTTCGCCGGGGCCGCGGGTGCCGATGCCGCCTCCCTGCCGTGACATCGAGACCCCCTTGCCCGATAGCCGGGGCAGTAAAAATTCGTATTGGGCCAGCTCCACTTGCAGAGTGCCTTCGCGGCTTTTGGCGTGCTGGGCAAAAATATCCAAAATCAGCTCGGTGCGGTCAATTACTTTTACTCCCAGCACTTCTTCCAGGTTGCGAATTTGCGAAGGTGAGAGCTCGTGGTCAAAAATCACGACGTCAGCATTGTAGCTGTGCACGGCGGCATGGATTTCTTCGATCTTGCCACTGCCAATAAAAAATTTGTGGTCGGGTTTTTCTCGCTTTTGGGTAAATTTTACCAGCGGCACCACGCCGGCGGTGGCGGCCAGGCGGGAAAGCTCGGCAATGGATTCATCCAGCGGGAAGTCGGCCTCACCCCAAAGTTCCACGCCCGCCAAAATGGCTTTTTCGGGCGGGGGGAAATTTATCATTTGACGAATTATAGCAGGCATAGATATTTTTGCAAAAAAGCCAAGCGTAAAGTGAAATTTTTGGGCCGGGCGGGCGATAACAAAGCAAGCGAAACAACAAACAAAGAAAAAAAGGAAGAAACACATGAGTTCTGTCTCTACTGGTGTAGCGGGTGGAGTGCGCGTGCTATCGAGGTCGGGGGGTGCAGGCGTGATTACTCATCCACGAATATTACAGCCAACTTTTTCGATTGCTACTTTGCGCTCTAGAGAATGTCGCGACTTTGGCGTAGGCAATATGACCACTTTTAAAAAAGCGGTGTTACAGTTGCGCCGGATGGGAATTAAGGCGGTTTGTTTGCTGCCGCTGAATGAAACTCTGCCAAATACGGCAAGCTTTTTTGACCGCACCAGCAATAATGCTTTGAGTATCCGCTTGGTTGATCCCGAGGAAATCCCAGAAATAAAGGAAACGGAGCTATTAAGCCGGCAGTTGGATCATGATTTGGGACTGGCGATGGCGGCCAACGGATCGGCAAGGATAAATAATGCGATGGCCGAAGTGGAACTTGGCCGATATTTCGGCCTGGCTTACGAAAGGTTTTGTGAGCGGACCAGGGCGGTTACTAGCCTGGGCGCAGAGAAAGCTGCGAGGGATGGGTCGCTGGGATCAGCAGGTGAGAGAATATCTTCATTTAAGGCGTTTTGTACTGAACATTCTTGGTGGCTGGATATGTATGCTTATTTCAAAGCGGCGGAAGAACATTATGGCGGCCGGCCGGTTGAAGAATGGGACCAACAATATCTTGATATGGAAAGTGAATTGGCGCAAAGATTCCTCGGTGATAACGAAGGACGGGTAAATTATTTTAAATTTGTACAAATGGAGATTTACCGGCAGGTTGGCGAGGGTTTTGCTTATGCTCATGAAAATGGGATTGAGGAAATTGAAGGATTATTGGGAGTGGGGGTTAGCCGGCAGAGCGCTGAAGCGGCATTGATGCCTCAATGTTATGATCGGATGCGGCAAATTGGATGTTTCCCGGAGCCGGAAAATGGTTATCCTCTCCAGCTATGGG
>JBAZQH010000087.1:0-5837 GCA_041645285.1 Candidatus Margulisiibacteriota bacterium
TTTTCTGCAATACCCAAAGCAAAAATAAGGCAATAAACGGGGAAACGTCCATGCCAAACCAATCCGGCGGCAGCCCCTTTCGGATCATATTCAACAGCGGATCGGTGCCGGAGCTGACCAACTGCCCAAAAAAACTACCGCGCAATTTAGGAAACCACGGCAAAAAAACTCTGACTAAAATTAACAGGTAATATACGGTGAAAACCGCATTAATCACATCGATTATCATTGTTTGCATAATGCTTTTGAGCGCTGCGCGGCGGCAACTACTGCCAGCTTGGTAATTTTTTTAAACTCTTTTTCCGCTAAAACCTTTAATCCCGCCAACGTGGTCCCGCCCGGAGAAGCAACCGCATCAATTAACTGCTTTGGATCCTGGCCGGTATGTTTTAACATTGTAATCGAACCGGCGATGGTTTGCAAAACCAATTTCCTGGAAACGGCGTGGCTCAATCCTAAATCCATCCCCGCTTCAATCAAACTCTCTACAAAAAAATAAACAAACGCAGGGCCGGATCCCGAAAGGCCCGTTACGGCATCCATCAATTGTTCGGGAACTTCCACCACCTCCCCCACTGCCGCAAAAATTTTTTTTACGGCCCCCGCATACTTACGTGTACCCGGCAGGCCGGCCAACGCCGCTATCCCCTGCTTGGCCAAGCTGGGATGGTTGGGCATCACCCGGAAAATTTTGGGCGTCGCTAAATATGACTTAAGGTACGCTAAGGTGATGCCGGCAGCAATCGAAATTACCAAGTGTGAACCGTTAACCAGCGGGCTGATTTCTTCTAAAACCGATCCGATAACTTGTGGCTTTACCGCCAATAAAATAATTTTTGCGCGTTTAACCACGGCCGCGTTGGATGGAGCACGTTTGACGCCGGCAACTTTTAAATTTTTAAGTTTTATTGGGTCAGTATCAAAAACAATGAGAGCAGATGGCCTTACGTACGAAGAAACTAACCCTGCTACCAGGGTCCCGCCCATCCGTCCCACCCCAATGACCCCAATTTTTGTCTGTGCCACAAACTATCCCTTATCTTGAAAAAAAGGTTTCCTTGGGAAAATCACCCAGTGAAAGGTTTTGGGCCACATTTCCCTTGTCTTCGGTATCCGAAACCGCAATGTTGGCAGGAGAAAATAAAAATATGGTTTCGCCAATTTTGGTCATATGACCATCAATGGCATAGGCGGTGCCACAAACAAAATCCACCAAGCGGGTGCCCTCGGAGGGCTCCAGATGGCGCAAATTGATAATGACCGGGTTGCCCGAGCGCAGCTGGGTGGAAATATTCAATGAATCTTCATAAACTTTGGGTTCAAAAATAAAAATTTCAAAATCAGACGACTCTTTGGCCTTATTCCTTTTTTCAGGAACACGCAAAACCGACGACAAGTCCATTTGTTTGGCTTCCGGCATGCCTTCTTCGTCTTCTTCCAACCCGATAAATGCCTTAGCGCGTTTGAATAAACCCTCAACCATAATAATTCCTCCTTGTATCGAGCAAAGTCGAGATACTTATCTTATAAAAGGCGGCAGCTCTACGCGATCGGAATAAGCGGCGCTGCGCACCATGGGAACTTCTTCCGAAAATTTCTTTTCCGCCGGCCGAAAACCGGTGGCAATAACCGTGATCACAATTTCACCCTGCAATTTTTCGTCAATCACCGCGCCAAAAATAATATTGGCATCCGGGTCAACGGCATTGTAAATGACTTCGGCCGCATCGTTGACCTCGTAAAGGGTTAGGTCGGAACCGCCGGTCACATTGAAGATGACGCCCTTGGCGCCGGTGATGGTTTCTTCCAACAGTGCGCTGGAGATGGCCTGCTCCGCCGCCTCTACCGCTCGATTTTCACCCGAAGCGTAACCAATGCCCATCATAGCAGAGCCGGCTTCGTACATGATGGTGCGGACATCCGCAAAATCAAGGTTGATTAAACCCGGGACCGTAATTAAATCGGAAATTCCCTTGACCCCCTGGCGCAACACGTCATCGGCAACCTTAAACGCATCCATGATTGAAGTTTGCCGCTCAACCACCTGGAGTAATTTATCGTTGGGGATAATAATCAGTGCATCCACTTTTTCTTTTAAGACCGCGATCCCGCTTTCGGCTTGCGAGATGCGGATGGGACCCTCAAACTTAAACGGTTTGGTCACCACGCCAATGGTTAAAATTCCCAGTTCTTTGGCAATTTCGGCAACCACGGATGAAGCGCCGGTCCCCGTCCCGCCACCCATCCCCGCCGTAATAAAAACCATATCCGCCCCGCGCAGGGTTTCTTTTAGTTCTTCGCGCGTTTCTTCCGCCGCGCGCTGACCAATTTCCGGATTGGCGCCGGCACCCAGCCCGCGCGTCAAAGTTGAACCTAATTGCAATTTTTTATCCGCCAAAGAAACCGACAACGCCTGCAAATCGGTATTCAAAGCCCAAAATTCAACCCCTTTTACCCCCGCCCCAATCATGCGGTTAATCGCATTGGTTCCGCCGCCGCCAATCCCCAAAACTTTGATGGTTGCAAAAGTCCGGCCGCTTCCGTTCATGAGATAAAACCTCACTCAAAAATTTTTTTTATTGTAGCACAACCGTTTTTAGTAAACAACAAATATCCGCGCCCATCCGCAGTTTCCCTTGATTAACAAGGGGTTGCGCGAACCGCTTATTTTCTGAAACTCACCACCGGATTATTCAGATAGCGCACGTCCACGTACACCACGGTATCCCACCGCCCTTTTAAATTGGTCAGGATAACCTCGAGCAGGTCCATTTTTTCCTTTAAGTTTTCGGCTGTACCGATTTTTACCTTTAAGATATCACTGACCAAAATGTTGATATTATTAAAATCATGCAGGTCAATTTGCAAGCTGGGATTATCAAAAAAGGCGGAAATTCGGGAAATGGCGGTGCGAATCGCTAACATCACCGCAGTATCCAATTTACAATCCTTGACCTGACTGGACGTTAATCCGGAAACCACCGGCAGTTGGGTTACGTCTAAAATCTTCACAAAATCATCCCGCGGCAATCCTTGGGTCTTTAAAATTACGCCTTCCCGGTCAACCACGTTGGCTTCCTTGGAAACCACCACCACCGCAAAGGGGATCCTTTCTTTAACTTCAATCACAATGGTCGCCGGCAATTGTTTGTGGAATTTAACCGATTCTAACTGGCGAATAGAGTTAACCGCAGTGGCAGGTTTTTTTAATCCCAGGAAAAAAATATTTTCACCAATTGGGATATCTGCTTTTTGCGCAATGTATGCCGCGTCTACCATGGAACTGCCCTGCACCTCTACATTACTGATGCGCCAGACCTGCAGTGATAAAACCCAAGTAACCAGGCAAGCCGCGGCAATAAAATAGATGAAACCCCAAACAATGTACCAGCGCAAGGGACGCTGAATCTTACGGCGCGGTGGAGCTTGATTTGGCTTTTTCATAATGCGCTTTGTAAAATTTCTAAAACTAACTGGTCAAACGTCATTCCCGCTTCCCGTGCTTCGGCCGGCAAATCGGACTGGTCAGTCATGCCCGGACTGCTGTTAATTTCGGTAACGTAAGGTTCTCTCCCGCCCTTAACCAGTATGTCCACGCGCGAAACTCCGCGGCAACCCAATGCCAGATGCGCCCGGAGCGCGATTTGCTGGGTTTCCTTATAAATCTTTTCCGGCAGGCGCGCCGGCAGGACAAAATCGGTCATGCCGGGAGTATATTTGGATTCAAAATCGTAAAACTCGTTTTTGGGCAATAATTCTAAAATGGGCAGCGCGCGCAGATTTTGGCCGCAGCCAATAATGCCAACTGTAACTTCAGTCCCCGCAATAAACTCTTCCACAAAAACATCCGTGTATTTTTTTTGCGTTTCAGAAATCACGCGGGCCAAATCCGCCGGGGTTTTAACCACCGTAACCCCCAAACTGGAACCTTCGCTATGCGGCTTTACCACTATCGGAAAGGTCAGAGTACGAATTATCTCAGCGGTTGAGCCGTTAAGGTTATGCGGATCAACTGTCATAAATTTAGGAGTAGCAATATTTGAGGCCAGGAAAATTTTCTTGGCCGCAACTTTATCCATGGAAAGCGCCGAGGCCAAAATCCCGGAGCCGGTATATTTTATACCCAGCATCTCCAACAGCCCCTGAACTTCACCGTCTTCGCCGCCTTTGCCGTGGAGCGCAATGTAAGCAATTTCAATTTTATGTTCGCGCAAAACGTCCGGCAAATTGCGGTCGACATCAATGGCAATTACGTTAAAACCCTGTGCTTTGAGTGATTCAAAAACCTTGGTGCCCGAACGCAGTGAAATTTCGCGCTCGCCAGAGCGGCCGCCCATGAGGACGGCGATTTTGCAGGATTTTAACTCGGCCAGCAAAGTGGACATGATTGCAGATTTTATCTTAAAAGGGAAAGGGGTGCAAGGATAGGGTTAAGGGTACAACGTAAACTTAATCCCGCTTTTTACTGACTATTTGCCTTTTTAACATTACAGATAAAATCTTTGCGGGAAGAAAGGGTATCCTGAATAGCACTGTCACGTTTTCTCCGGATAATAAGCAAGGCCCCCTTATCATCCCAAGCTTGTTTTTTACAGCCTAAATAAATCACTACATTCCCGGAATCATCAGCTGAAGAAACTCCTTGGCCGGAAAAAACTTGTATCGCTCGGCCTGGGCCAACCATTAAATTAGGCAGAGCATCAACCTTGCTCGTTGCACAATTAACTACTTCATAATCCGCTAGGTTTATGGCTTGATCGGCAATCACCGCCAGCCGAAAATATTCACAATTCGGCGGCTCATTGGGACCATCACATTCGGTGCTGCCTTCTATATATCCATTAGCATGAAAGCTGGTGATATGTAAATCACCCGAAAATTCCTTTGTATTCCAAAGCCCTTTTTTCTCTCCCTTCGCTTCCCGCTGGCAAGGCAAACCTTCCTCCACCCCATCTTTAGGAGAAAAAGCAAACAAATGCGCTAATCCAGCTTGCAACAACATTGGGGCGATGGAGATATATTCGTTTTTTCCACTTGGAACATACACCGCTCTAGCTTTTAGTCGATGGTAACTATCCGCGCCATCCGGAACAATATATACTTGTTTACCCGGCGGCAATTCTTGTTTTAATCTAAATTTTGCATCTTGGGAGCCGAATTCCTCCTTTAGGGTTTCGGTAGTATTGAAAGTAATAATTCTAACCCTGCATACCCCTCCCTCGGTTTTGACATCCTCTGTTTTACAAGCTTCACTTCTCACATCAATCGTGTCACCATCAACCACTTTAACCACGATTGCCGGAATCGTATTAGACGGTAGGATGGTCTTCTTTATCACGCAAGCACTGTCAGTACTCGAAACACCTGATACTGCCATGTTTTTATCCTCCAAATTTTATTTGTGACATTTAAGTATCGAACAGAAGTTAAAAAAGTTGCAGTTTTTGGGGAAATATCTTTGAGGCAAAATCTGGTCAAACGTACAATTTACTTAACAACCTGCCCAAGGCAAAGGAAACCCGCGCCAAAAAGCTTTTTCTAATCTTCAGCGCCGAATATTTGCACATTTCCTGGCAGCAAAAACAGCTGATGCATTTAGCATAATCAAATGTGGGCCGGCCGTCAACCAAAGTGATGGCGCCGGCGGCGCAAACTTTTTGGCAAGCGCCACATCGTTTGCATTTGTTTTTTATGAGGCGCGGCCGGTCAACAAAATCACGGCGCAAAAAAGTACGGATAAAATTTGGTACCCAATTGGGGAGCATGGTTTCGCGCGCCCGGTTAATCTGCTTAAAATCCTTATGGATATTTTCCACCAGCGGCTCCCCTACTATTTT
>JBAZQH010000088.1:0-5819 GCA_041645285.1 Candidatus Margulisiibacteriota bacterium
AATTTATGCGCGGCTTAAAACCATTG
Organism: Candidatus Margulisiibacteriota bacterium; assembly: GCA_041645285.1. Lineage (GTDB taxonomy): Bacteria > Margulisbacteria > WOR-1 > JAHJIW01 > JAHJIW01 > JBAZQH01. Next base: position 27 of record JBAZQH010000088.1, read on the forward strand.
CCGAAAAAGTTAAAATTGACCTTGAAACCCATTGCCATAACGATTTAGGGATGGCGGTAGCGTGCTCCGTCATGGGGGCTAAAGGGATTATTGACGGCGGGCAAAATGCTTATATAAATACGACTATCAACGGCATGGGCGAGCGGGCCGGCAACGCGGATTTATTGGCAACCCTGCTGGCGCTAAAGTACTCGAGCGGATTGAAAGATAAAAATATGTTTCCGGAGAATATCCAGTTAAACAAAATCTGGGCGTTTGCCAAATATGCGTCTTACGCATTTGGCATACCTATTCCGGTAAATGCGGTGGGGGTGGGGGACAACGCGTTTGCGCACGAATCGGGGATCCACGCCGACGGTGCTTTAAAAAACCGGCGCAATTATGAGCTTTACGATTATGAAGAGTTGGGTCGCGGTGAACCGGAGTTAGTTGAGTCCGGCCGGATGATTACCGTAGGTGAGTACAGCGGGATTAAGGGTTTTGCCAATGTTTACGGTAAATTAGAAGTTGCCTTTAAAGACGATGCCGAGGCCGCCAAAATATTGGAACTGGTGCGCTATGCTAACGTGCATACCCAAAAGCCGCTGACGCGCGAAGAATTGTTGTTTATTGCAAAGTATCCGGAACAGGCGCGCAAGATTATGACGGTAACGCCATAGGAAAAGGGAAAGGACCTGATTGCCATGCAAACAAGTAAAACGCGGCCAAAAGTTTTAATTATCATGGGAAGTTCTTCCGATCTGCCAAAGATGGAAGGCGCCACAAATTTATTGAATGAGTTTCGTGTTGCGTTTGACCTGGTGGTGGCGTCAGCGCATCGCAATCCGGTAAAAGTAGTGAGTTTGGCAAAAAATGCAGAGAAAAAATACGACGTAATTATTGCGGCGGCGGGGATGGCGGCGCACCTGCCGGGAGTGATTGCTTCGCACACCATTTTACCGGTGATCGGTGTTCCCATAATGACCAAGGCGTTGTCGGGGTTTGACGCGCTGTATTCAATTGTGCAAATGCCCCCGGGAATACCGGTGGCTTCCGTAGCAATTGACGGGGCCAAAAACGCGGCCATTTTGGCGGCCGAAATTTTGGGGCTGAAATATCCGGCGTGCCGGGCTGCGTTAAGGAAATATCGGATAAGTTTATCCAAAGGTAAGTGAGGCGTTTCTTGCCAAACTGGATTGATACCGTTTTTTTGGTATGCCTGGCGGTGGCGGTTTTAAAATCCTTCCGAGCGGGGACCTTCCGTTTATTGGTTGAAATTGTTGTTTTTTTCTTGAGCATCTACGTTTCCGAAAAAATTTGCCACGTGCTGATGTTTGACGCCAAGGTAATTGAGTCGTCCAACACCCTGGCTTACGCCATATTTTTTGCCTTCTTTTTTGCGGTGGCTTATGCTCTGCTGAAGGTTTTAATGTGGCTGCTGGGCAAGGTAGTTAAAGTGGAAATTTTGGGGACTTTTGATAAGGTAATTGCGGGCGCGGTGGGAATACTGGTGGCTTTATTAAATGCCGGGCTGATCCTTAACCTGGCTTTGATGTTTCCGTTTTCCCCGGATGCCCGGCAATATATTGAGGCCTCGCAAACCCACAAAATAGCGGTGCCGGTTTTTAACCAGATGTACGAATCGGCTTTTGCGTTTTCTCCTGAAGTGGATCGTTTGGTCGGCAAAAATATAGAGGATGCCGTAAAGCAAAATATTCAAAAGGGGCAGGATGCGGTGGAGCAAGGGGGAGCTGCCTTGGAAGCCGGGAAAAAGAAGGCAACCGAAACCCTGGGTGAAAATAAAACAAAAATTGAAGAAACCGTTAAAAAAATACCGCCTCCTCCCGCAAAAATTTTATGATCGGGATACGGTCAAAGTGGCGCGGGACCTTTTGGGTAAGCTCCTGGTGCGCAAGATTGGCCGAAAACTTTTGTCCGGAGTAATTATTGAAACCGAGGCCTATTGCGCCAATGATCCGGCCTGCCATGCCGCCCGGGGAAAAACCGCGCGCAATGCGGTGATGTTTGGCCCGCCCGGCCGCGCTTATGTTTACTTTGTTTACGGCAACCATTATTGTTTGAACGCAGTGACCGAATCCCACGGGATTCCCGGCGCGGTATTGATTCGCGCGCTGGAGCCGGTTGCTGGCATTGAGTTGATGCGCCAAAATCGCGGCGGCGCGCCGGATAAAAATTTAACCAACGGGCCGGGAAAACTTTGCCAAGCGCTAAACATTGGCCGCGCGGAAAACGGCTGCGATTTGACCAGCGATGATGTGACGCGCGGCGGCCGAAAAAAACGCCGCCAAGCGCGTGGCCACCCAAGGTGGGGCTCGCTGATGATTACTAATTTCCCCTTTGGTAAATTCAAAATAGACCGTTCCCCGCGGATTGGGATTTCACAGGCGCAAGAACGCTTGTGGAGATTTTTTGTAGCTTAAGCGTTTCCTTGTAAAATATTTCTTTGTAAATCTGCAATTTTTTCGGCAAGCCGTCGATAGATGTACGGCGAAAATATTGTAAATAAATTTATTTATCAAAGGAGTTTTTGTGGTAGCTATAAGAAAATCTGGAAGGGCGCCAGCCGGAATTCTTGAGCTAATGCTGCGTCAGGGTTGGGCAGTAGTGGGTAGAGGTGGTTATCGAAATAGCATTCCCGATGATGGAAATTCGCGCGGGTGTTCGGGTTTGCCGTTAACCGTGCCCAGATATTTGCAGGAAACGCTTGAGGGAAGTGTCCGCTTTTCGTTGGGGGTTGGAAGATCTGCTACGCCTGAGGTAATTATAGAAAAGGCGGGCGCGGCCGATGCCTGGCAACAGCTTGCTATGATACAGCGCCAAATCGCTTTTTTTACAGAAATTCATCCTTTATTTTGTCAAATAACCGGTAAGTCGGCTGAATTAAGTTTAGATGTCTTCCCCGGAGCGTTGAGGTTAAAAAGCGCGGGATTCCAGTGTCTAACTTTGTGGTGTGTTTTGGATAATATCCGTTTGGGACAAGCGGGGCAAAGGGTAGGAAACAGCTCCGTATTTAATGTTGCTTTATTATATGGCCAACGATATGCAGAAGATATTTCAAATACTAGCGATTTTTGGCTACCGTTTACAAAATTAGGGATGTTTTTATTATCCGGTCCACATACGATTTTAGTTCATCATCGAGCTGGGGTGGAGGGAATTAGGCCAGCATTTTTTTGGAGTAGCCAAGTGAGAGTCTCTCGCCAAGCCATTGAGGCGCGTTTGGCTTCTGTCCGTGGTGATGCAGTAATTCCTCTTAGTCAAGCCCCCAAATTTACCACGCACGCTTTGGGGCAGGATCTTGACAGCTTTTTTGGTGAAGCAGATACTGTAGACGTGAGAAGTATTAACCGGCTATAAAGCGGGTTTATTTTTTTTGGTTCATTAGTGGTATAATTTAAAAGATGAAATACATCATCTTAATCGGCGACGGTATGGCGGATGAGCCGCTGCCGTCATTACAGGGTAAAACCCCGCTGGAAGCCGCCCGCACCCCCAACCTGGATTTTATCGCCAAAAACGGCTTGGCCGGGTACGTGCGCACCGTGCCGCGCGGCATGACCCCGGGCTCGGATGTAGCCAACATGAGCGTTTTTGGCTATGACCCAAAAAAATATTATACCGGGAGGGGACCGCTGGAAGCGGCTTCGCTGGGGATTGATTTAAAAAAGGATGAAGTGGCCTTTCGGTGCAACCTGGTTTATGTTGCCAATGGGATCATGCAAGATTTTACCGCCGGTCACATCTCAACCGAAGAAGCCGTGATTTTGTTGGATTACTTGCAAAAAGAGCTGCGGCCCAAAGATATCCGCTTTGTCCCGGGATTAAGTTACCGGCACCTGGCAATCTTCAGAAACGGACCAGCCAGAGCGGTTTGCGCCCCGCCCCATGACATTACCGGCAAAAAAATCAATAATTATTTGCCCCGCGGAGCTGGCGCGCCGCAATTGAAAGATTTAATGCAGGCCAGTGCCGCCCTTTTGCCCCAACATGCGCTTAATCAGCGGCGGGAGCAAAACCAAAAAAATCCAGCAAACATGATTTGGTTGTGGGGGCAGGGGAAAAAACCCGCCCTGCCGCCCTTTAAAAAATTATTTGGCAAAACCGGGGCGGTGATTACGGCGGTGCATTTACTGAAAGGCATTGGGCGGTTGAGCGGCATGGAGATAATTGACGTGCCGGGAGCCACCGGTTTTATTGATACTAATTACGCTGGGAAAGCGCGGGCGGCGCTGCAAGCATTACAGGCAGTGGATGTGGTATTTTTGCACGTAGAAGCGCCGGATGAGTGCGGCCACATGGGTAACCTGAAATTAAAGATACAGGCAATTGAAGATTTTGACCGCTTAATTGTTGGCCGGGTTTTGTCGGATTTGAAAAAATTTGGCGAATACGCGGTCATGGTTTTGCCTGATCATCCCACCCCCCTGGCAATAAAAACCCACACTGCTGACCCGGTGCCGTTTGCAATATATAAAACGCGCTGGGAGAGTAAAACAAAAATGCCGCCAGCCAATGCAGTGATGGCGTATAATGAAAAATCCGTAGCGGAGTCAAATTGGTTTGTCCCTAAAGGGGAAGAATTGCTGAAACTTTTCTTTGCGTTGTAGATATTTTGAGACAAGGGTTTTTAATGGTTCAAGTTCAAAAGGTAGCCATAATTGGGTTAGGTTTAATCGGCGGGTCATTGGGCCTGGCTTTGTTAAAAAGGGGGTTGGCGGAAACGGTGGTGGGGATTCCCCGCCGTGCCGAAACCATTGACGAAGCCTTAGCGCTTGGCGCCATTACCAAAGGGACGCTTACCTTGGTGGATGGTGTGCGCAACGCGGACCTGGTTTTTATTTGCACCCCCATTCCCTTGATCATTCCGACGCTCAACGAAATTTTGCCGCACCTTAAAAAAGGTGCCGTGGTAACTGATGTGGGCAGTACCAAGGGCTGGATTATGGAAGAAGTTGAGAAACTTAACCTGGACGGAGTGAGTTTTTTTGGCGGGCATCCCATGGCGGGGAAAGAAAAAACCGGCGTCTTGCAGGCGGAGGCGAATTTGTTTTTAAACCGGCCTTATGTGTTGGTTAAGCCCCCTAAATTTAATTTGTTGGCTTTAAATGCCTTGAAAAAAATTATCACCGGAATAGGAGGAAAAATTATGGAAATTGATGCCCAATCACATGACCTGGCGGTGGCGGCCATCAGCCACCTGCCCATTATGGTAGCTGCGTCGCTGGTGAATGCGGTAAACGATATGGAGTTGGTCCGCAACCATGCCCGGCAGTTGGCTTCCACCGGTTTTTTTGACACTACCCGGGTGGCCTCCGGCGACCCCAAGTTGGGGCTGGATATTTTCTGCACCAACACGGAGTCGGTTTTAGAGGTCCTCGCAAAATTCAAGCAGGAGATCGAGGTTTTTGAAAAAGCACTGAAGGAAAGAGATGAAGTCCAGATTGTAAATAAGCTGGCGGAAGCGAAAAAATTCAGGGATGAAATATATTCTTAGAATTATGAGTCATTGAGCATGCAATCAATTATTGTTAAACCAACGTCAAGTTTAATCGGAACGATGACGGTCCCCGGCGACAAGTCCCTGTCCCACCGTGCGCTTTTAATTGGCGCCCTGGCGGATGGGGTGGTGACAATTACTGGTTTTTTGCACGGAGAAGATCCGCAGGCCACCCTGAATTGTTTGCGGGAATTGGGAGTAGGAATAACCATTGAGCAAGGGTACGGGGAAAATGGGGGGGGGGCGGTTGTGGTGAATGGGGTGGGAGGAAAGCTTAGGAAGCCGCCCAAACCCTT
>JBAZQH010000089.1:0-5750 GCA_041645285.1 Candidatus Margulisiibacteriota bacterium
CTACGGCTTCTTTGTCGCACTGGCTTTTTTAGTTGGGGTGGCGCTGTCGATGTGGGTTTTGAGCCGGCGGGGTTTGTATTCAGATAAATTATGGGACTTGGCGCTGTTGATTATGATTTTGGCAATCGTGGGCGGCCGCGTTTTTTATGTGATTGAATTTTTTCCGCAGTATCTGCAAAACCCGCTGGAGATGTTAATGGTGTGGCGCGGCGGCCTGGTATTTTTTGGAGGGTTAGTTTTTGCACTGGCCGGCACGCTGGCGTTTTTAATGCTGCACAAAATGCCGCTTTGGAAAATTTTAGATGCGATCGTGCCGGGGACAATTTTGGGCTATGGGATTGGGCGTCTGGGCTGCTTTTTTAACGGATGTTGTTACGGTTGCGAAACCAATCTGTCCTGGGCGGTGCACTTTCCGGGGACCTTGGGATTACGCCACCCCACCCAGCTTTATGCGACGGGATTTGCTTTACTGGCGGCTGGATTTTTCCTTTGGTTTTTACAGCGCAAAAAATATGACGGGCAGGTGTTTGCGCTGGGATTGTTATATTATGGCGGCTATCGCTTTTTGATTGAATTTTTACGGGTTAATCCCCGCTACCTCCTGGGCTTGTCCGAAGCGCAACTGATTGCGATGATTATTTTTGCGGCGGCGCTGGTTTTGCTTTTTTTGTTGCCGCGCCGCAACCGATAATATTTATGCGCCAAATTATTGTTGATAATAAAGCCGCCAAACAGCGATTAGATGTATTTTTATGCAATTGTTTTGCTGCCTCCCGCGACCCTCAAATTATTAGCCAAGCACCATTTTCTCGCGCCCGCGTCCAAAAATTGATTAAGGACCAAAATGTTCTGATCAATAACCGGGCCGCGGCGCCAAGCTATAAAGTGCGTGTCGGGGATAATATTACCTATACCGTGCCGCCGCCGCACGCAATCCGCGCCCAACCGCAGGCTATCCCGCTCTCAATTATTTACGAAGACCGCGATATCATTGTGATCAATAAACCCAAAGGGATGGTGGTGCATCCGGCGGCGGGCAATGCGGAAAATACTTTGGTGAACGCGCTTTTGCATCACGTTAAAGACCTGGCGGGGGTGGGGGGTGCCTTGCGTCCGGGCATTGTGCACCGCCTGGATAAGGATACTTCAGGGGTGATGGTGATTGCCAAAAATGACTTGGCGCACCAGAGCTTGACGCGTCAGTTTAAAGATCGCGTTGTCAAAAAGACCTATTGGGCTTGGGTGCACGGGATCCCGCGCGTCAAATCCGGAAAAATCGAAACCCGGTTTGGCCGGCATCCGGTCAATCGGAAGAAAATGGCGGTTTTTGAAAGCCCGCGGTCTGCTGTCGGGAAAAGTTCACATCAACAAAAAATTGCGATTACAAATTACAAAGTCCTTAAAACATTTGATAAATATTCTTTGCTGGCAGTAAATATCGAAACCGGCCGCACGCACCAAATCCGGGTGCATCTCAATTATTTGGGGCATCCGGTGGTGGGAGACCAGGTTTACGGCAAACGCAAAAATGATTGGGGGGCCAAAACGCAACTGCTCCATGCCAAGAAAATTGCGTTTTTGCATCCGCGTACCGGAAAGTTGGTTGAATTTGAAGCGCCACTGCCGGCAGAGTTTGTAACTTAAGAAATCGTATATCCCGCAAAAGCCCCAAAAACCACGGGGATGGACAATAATACTGCCAGATCCGGGATCGAAACCGGGATTTTTATGTAGGCCGAAAGCAGGAAAATTGAAGCGCCAAAGAGCAGTCCGATTCCCATGCCTTTTAAAATACTGAAGTGATTGATGTGCTTGATCTTTTGCATCTACTTATATATCGTATCCACAGAGAAAAAATTGCATATTTTGGGCAAATTATTTTGTTATAATGTCGCCTATGTTATTGGCTTTGGATATTGGCAATACTACCATCGCCTTTGGTCTTTTTGAAGGCGGGGAGTTGAAAAAAACCGGCCGAGTTTTGGACCCGGAGCAGCTGCCGTTTGCGTCTTTTTCAAAAGTTTCCCGGGTGGTGGTGGCTTCGGTCGTGCCGCGCTTGGACCCAGTCGTGCGTTCACTGATTAAGCGGCGGCTAAAGATTATTCCCAATTTTATTTCGTATAAAGATATCCGTCTGAAAATCACTTTAAAAAACAAGGCCGAAATCGGCGTAGACCGCCTGGTGGATGCTTATGCGGCGTATAAGTTTTACGGCGGGCCAGCCATTGTAGTGGATTTTGGGACGGCGACAACTTTTTGCGCGGTTGACAAAGACGGGAGATACTTGGGCGGTGCGATTGCCCCGGGGATAGGGATTGCGCGTGATGCCCTCCATGAAAAAGCCGCCAAGTTGCCGCAGATAAAAGTCACGACGGCTAAGCGGGCGATTGGCAAAGATACGGTCTCCGCCATGGAAGCCGGGATTTATATTGGCTATATTGGCTTGATCAATGAGTTGGTGGCGCGGATGAAGGGTGAGTTGGCGGGAAACGGCAAAAAGGAACATGTCAAAGTTGTTGCCACCGGCGGTTTTGCAAAACTTCTCTCTCACGGCGTCAAATTTGATATAATTGACGAAACGTTGACTTTGAATGGGCTAAATTTAGTCAATCAAGCGTTGGCGTAAATTAGGAGTTACCATGTCCGAAGAATTAAATGACCTGATCAAGCAGCGTTATGACAAAATTGCCGACTTTGAAGCCGCCGGCGAAACCCCCTTTGCTTATCGCTTTGACCGTACCCACACCTCAACCCAGGTTTTGGCGCAGTTTAAGGATATTACCGAGGAAACCAAAGATGAGATTAAGGTTGCCGGCCGCTTAGTGGCCAAGCGCGGCCATGGCAAATCCTGTTTTGCCCACATTCTGGACGGTTTCGGAAAAATCCAAATTTATGCCAAGCTGGATGTGTTGGGTGAAGAGCGCTTCAAATTGTTTGAAAAGTTGGACATCGGTGATTTTGTGGGCGTTACCGGCCACGTTTTTCGCACCAAAACCGGGGAGATCACGGTTAAAATCACTCAATTTGTTTTATTAACCAAGTCCTTGCACCCCTTGCCGGAAAAGTGGCACGGGTTAACCGACAAGGAATTGCGTTACCGCCAGCGCTACGTGGATTTGATCGCCAATGAAGAAGTGCGGCAGGTTTTTGTGATCCGCAGCCGGGTGGTTGATCTGGTGCGCCGCTTTTTAGTTTCCCAAAATTTTATTGAGGTTGAAACCCCCATCTTGCAAGTCAAAGCCGGCGGCGCCGCCGCCCGGCCGTTTGAGTCGTACCATAATGCGCTGGATACAAAATTGTACATGCGGATCGCCCCCGAATTATATTTAAAGCGCTTGCTGGTGGGTGGTTTTGAGCGCGTGTTTGAGCTGGGCCGGTCTTTCCGCAACGAGGGGATTTCGTTTAAACATAACCCGGAATATACCATGCTGGAGGCCTACCAGGCCTACGCCGATTACGAAGATGTGATGCAGTTAACTGAAAATATTGTTGTGGCGGCAGTTAAAGAAATTTCCGGCGGCACGAAAATTCAGTATAAGGATCATGCTCTTGATTTTGCTCCTCCTTGGCAGCGCCTGACCTTGGCTGACGCGATAAAAAAATATGCCGGCGTGGACATTAACGCCACCGAAGCAGAATTGCACAAATTTTTGAAAGGGAAGGGGATTGAGGGCTTTGAAGAAGAACGTAAAGGCAAATTAATCAATGCAATCTACGATAAGTTTGTAGAGGGGCATTTGATTCAGCCGACATTTATGGTTGATTACCCGGTTGAAACCTCGCCGCTGGCCAAGCGGAAGCGCGGCCAGCCGAATTTGGTGGAGCGTTTTGAGGTAATTGTGGCGGGGATGGAGCTGGCGAACGCTTTTTCCGAATTAAACGACCCGCGGGACCAGCGCGCGCGCTTTGAAGAGCAATTGAAGCGCCGCGCGGAAGGCGACCTGGAAGCTGAAAATATGGACGAAGATTATTTGAACGCACTGGAATACGGCATGCCGCCGGCGGGGGGATTGGGGATTGGTATTGACCGGTTGGTCATGCTTTTGACTAACTCGCCTTCAATTCGCGACGTTATTTTATTCCCTCACATGCGGCCATTGCCTGACCAGCCGGCGGACGCGGACATTGGAAAAAAATAGGGACTGAATAAATGATAATTACCGAACCCAAACCATTTGAAAAAATACTTGAATCTTTGCAAAATGCCGAAAAAGTCATTGTGCTGGGATGCTCACGCTGTGCCACCGGATGTGGGACGGGCGGGGAAAAAGAAGTGGCGGCGATGGCGGAAAAGCTGAAAAAAGCCGGCAAAGAGGTTTTGGCGCAGAAAGTTTTGGAATCGCCGTGCGATGACCGGTTGAATAAAAGGGATTTTAAAGAAGTGGGGGCGGGGGTGTTTAAGGTTGCGGACGCGGTGCTGGTGATGTCGTGCGGGGCGGGGGTGCAAACCATCGCCGATTTGTGCGACTTGCCGGTTTTTCCGGCGCTGGATTCACTTTTTTTGGGCCGGACCAAGCGCGTGGGCAGGTTTTACGAAATGTGCGTCATGTGCGGCGATTGCGTTTTGGACCAGACCGGCGGTATTTGCCCGGTGTCACGGTGTTCCAAACGCCTGCTTAATGGTCCCTGCGGCGGTTCGCACGACGGAAAATGTGAAGTTAACCCCAATCTGGATTGTGCCTGGTACCTGATTTACGAAAAACTAAAGGCCCACAACAAATTAGACAAAATGGAATCGGTTAAGCCGCCGAAGGATTACTCTAAGGTCATCCGTCCTCGGAAAGTTGAACTGCGCTGATTTTTATGGGGAAACCCACTTTCTTCTTGATATTATTATAGGTAACAGGCATAATAAATACTGAAATTAATGACAGGAGGATACTATTATGGTTGGCTTGGCGGACGTGTTTGCGGGTATCAGTATTGTTTTAATTATTGGTTCGTTTTTCTTGTCTTGCGGCATCATTTTTATGTTAAGAGAGGGTGAATACGTCCTGGCTAAAGGTTGGCGGTACATCCTGCCGGCAGTTTTGATTTTTGCCGTCCTCAAGATTTATGACTTTTTTGATGAATACAGTTTTTACTCTGGATCCCGTGTTTTCAAGGAGGGTTTGCTGCTGTTGTTTTCGTTGTTTTTGTTTGTGGGGTTGCTGGTGCAGTACCTGGCCATCAAAAATGCAGTTTCCGGGAGGGAAGCATAATTACGGATCTCTATATCAGAGCCAGCGCGTTTCTTTTGTGGGCAGCCATCGTCTTGATTAATCGATCGCTACGGATTATCCCCGTTAACCTTCGCCCGTTGGAAGAATTTGCCGCAAAAAACCAAAAAGTGATATTTGTGTTCTGGCACCAAGCCACTTTTGTGCCGCTTTACCAGTACCGGGGAAAGAAAACCTGTATTTTGACCGCCAAAAGCCTGCGCGGGGAAATTTTGACCAGGGTGGCGCGCAAATTTGGCTATACGGTTATTCGTATCAGTGAAGATGAAAAAGCCGCGGATCGAGTTAAAAGTTTAATGCAGGTTCTGTCGGCCATCAAAGGAGGCAGTGATGTTTGCATTGCGGTGGATGGACCCAGCGGGCCCATTTTTAAGATGAAACCCGGCTCGCTGTTTTTGGCCGGCAAGGCACAGTGTCCCATTGTTCCCCTGGCGGTAGTGGCTCCAAGGGCCATAGTTTTTAACCGGCGCTGGGATAAATATTTTATCCCTTTGCCGTTTACCAAAGTTTGGGTCGGGTTTGGGGAACCGA
>JBAZQH010000090.1:0-5559 GCA_041645285.1 Candidatus Margulisiibacteriota bacterium
AATTGGCAGAAGACAGCAAATGAACCATAACTTTTTTTGCCTGGGCGTGCGGCCATCCTTTCGGCTACTTCTTTTTGCACGGTTAAAATTATCGTTTCCGGCGGATGCTCAACTTCAAAAATTTTCTCGACAATGGGGGCGGTGATGTAATAAGGGAGGTTAGCGACAACTTTGTAATTATTTAGGCCGCGGACAATCTTTGCGTAGTCGCTTTTCAAGAAATCGCCGCGGATAAATTCAATGTTCTGGTAGCGCGCTAAAATCTCTTTGGAAAGCTTTAATAATTCGGTGTCAATTTCAAAAGTAATTACCCGCCCGGCGCGGTCGGCTAATTCTTTGGTTAAAATCCCCAGTCCAGTGCCAATTTCGATGACGGTGTCGGTAGGGGACAAATCTGCGGCTGAGGCGATGCGCGCCAAAATGGCGGGATCAATTAAAAAATTTTGCCCCCAGCGCTTTTGGGGCCGCCGCTCGATTGAATTCAATAATTCTTGGGTGATTTGGTTGAGGGTTGGCATTAAAAAATATCTTTACGGCTGACGGCAAAAATGCGCCGCGACTTTTATGGCCTCAATCATACTTGACGGGTTCGCATATCCCCGCCCCGCAATATCAAACCCCGTCCCGTGGTCAACCGAGGTCCGGACAAACGGCAGTCCGATGGTAACGTTTACCGACTTATTGAATGCCAAAAGTTTCAGCGGGATTAACCCTTGGTCGTGGTACATGGCAACCACCAGGTCAAACAGGTTGGCCTTGGCGAGGTTAAAAATTGCGTCCGGTGAAACGGGCCCTTCAATTTTTATTCCCAGCGCTTTGGCCTTTTCCACGGCGGGGCGGATGATAGTTTTTTCTTCGGTCCCAAAGATCCCGCCTTCGCCGGCGTGGGGATTGAGCCCGGCCACGCCGATGCGCGGCGATTTTTTGTTGACCCTGGTCATAAAATCATTGGCGAGCTTGATTTTTTCCAGGATTTTTGAGGTTTTAAGAGCTTGGCTGACTGATTTTAGCGGAAGGTGGGTGGTAACCAGCAAAACCCAGATTTCGGGCGAGACGAAAAGCATACAGAAGTTTTTGGTGCCGGTTTTTTCCGCCAAAATTTCGGTGTGGCCGTGGTATTTATAGCCGGCTTTATGGATGGCTTCTTTATTGATGGGGCCGGTGGTGATGGCGTCAATTTTCTTTTCTTTTGCCAGTTCGATTGCCTTAAATACGTATTCGACGGCGGCTTTCCCGGCGGCGGCGCTGACTTGTCCTTTGGCGAGGTTGGCGGGAACGTTGTTTAAATCCAAAACATTGATGATCCAGTTTTTAAAGACCGCATCTTCAATTTTTTGGATGGCGTTGATTTTTGAGTTGTTTTTTATGAGGCGGGCGGCGTTTTCAATGTATTGCGCGTCCCCGATGATGATTGGGTTAGCGGCATGATTTACCTCAGAAGATGAAACTGCTTTTACGCAAACCTCGGGTCCGATGCCGGCCGGGTCACCCATGGTGATACCGATAATTGGTTTTTTAGGCAAATCTAATTCCTGCTTTTTTGATGCGCTCGACGGCTTCGGCAATGCGCTCCGTCGTGTCTACCAGTGCGGCGCGCACATAACCTTCCCCGTTTTCACCAAAGGCAGTGCCGGGCGCCACTACGATTCCGGTTTTTTCCAGCAAAAGCATGGAAAATTTGGACGCGTTAAGGTTTTTCGGCGTTTTGAACCAGACGTACATGGTGCCCAGCGGCGGTTTAATTTCCCAACCCAGGCCATTTAAGCCGCCGACAAAAATATCCCGGCGTTCGCGGTAGGTTTTGCGCATATTGTCCATATAGCCGTTGGTGTGCGATAGCGCTTTGACCGAGGCCTTGCGAATTGAGGGAAACAGCCCGTAGTCCAGGTTGGTTTTTATCTGGCGCAGGGTTTCAACCAAAAACTGGTTGCCAATCGCAAATCCAATCCGCCATCCCGCCATCCCAAAAGTTTTAGAGCAGGTGTGGAATTCAATGCACACGTCTTTGGCGCCCTTAATTTCAAGCATGCTGCAGGGCCGTTTGTCAAAATAGATTTCGGCATAGGCAAAGTCATGCAACAGAATTAAATTGTATTTTTTGGCAAAAGCTACGGCCTGTTCAAAATATTCGCGCGTGGCAAAAGCGGCGGTGGGGTTAGTGGGATAAGATAAAATCAGTAGTTTAGCTTTTTTTGCGACGGCGGGATCAACTGCGTCAAAATCCGGCATGTAATTATTTTTTTCGGTGGCGGGGAGGGCATAGGGGATGCCGCCGGCCAAAATTGTGCCGTTGAGATGTGCCGGGTAAGCGGGCTGTGGAACCAGCGTGATGTCTCCGGGATTGATAAACGCAAACGCAAAATGGATTAGCCCTTCTTTGGAGCCAATTAAAATTTGCGCCTCGCGCGCGGGGTCGATATCTAGGGCATATTGGTTTTTACACCAGGCGCCAATGGCCTGCCGCAGTTCCAGCGTATCCTGGAAGCTGGGATAGCGATGGGTTTCGGGATTTTTTAATGAGTTTATCAGTTCATCAATTACGTCTTGGGGTGGCGGGATATTGGGATTGCCCATCCCCAAATCAATCAAGTTAGCGCCCTTTTTTTGCTGTTCTTCTTTCAATTCATCCAGCCGCGCAAAAACGTAAGGCGGCAATTTTTTTAAACGTTCGGCTTTTTCCATAGTTAAGTTACCTTTTTAACTTAAACTTTGTTCCAAAACAGCTTCTGCCTGGTACGAGCTTCGCACAAACGGTCCGGCGGCAACCTGTAAAAACCCCAATGCTTTGGCGCGGTCCCGGTATTTTCCAAACACATCCGGAGGGACAAACTCTTTTACCGGAGCGTGTTGCGGGGAGGGAGCCAAATATTGACCGATGGTTACAATATCGACTGCCGCGTCCCGTAAATTTTTTAAAAGTGCAAAAACTTCTTCCTGCTTCTCTCCTAATCCTACCATAAAGCCGGATTTTGTGTAAATGCGGTTTTTGCCGGCCTTGGCGGCGGATAATTCTTTGGCATGGCGCAGCAGATTGATCGATCGCGCAAAAATTGCTTGCGGCCTAATTTCGGCATATAAACGTGGAATGGTTTCGATGTTGTGATTTAAAACATCGGGCCCTGCCTCTACGACGGTTTTCAGTGCCGCTAAATTTCCTTGAAAATCCGGCACCAGCACTTCTACTTTAACGCCGGGAATTTGATCTTTTAAAGTGGTAATGCATTTTGCAAAATGCCCGGCGCCGCCGTCGTCCAAATCGTCGCGCGTGACGGATGTGATGACGACATATTTTAAGCCGAGTTTTTTTGCGGCCTCGGCAAGATATTGCGGCTCTAGCGGGTCAGGGGGGGGCAATGGGGCGGCCGGTCTGTAGTCTGTAGTTTGTGTTCTGTGGTCTACGGCACAAAAGCGACAACTCCGAGTACAAACATTTCCCAAAATCATGAAAGTCAGCGTATTCCTCGAAAAACATTCGCCAATATTGGGGCACTTGGCTGACTGGCAAACCGTGCGCAGTGGTGTTCCCTCCAGCAAGTCCTGGATTTTTTTAATGTTTTGCCGTTTGGGCACTTTTTTGATGAGCCAGGGGGGCAGGTGCGACATGGGGATATTTTACCGGAAGCCAAAGTAATATGAAACCGGAAAATTTTCTTGCAGATAATCGAATTTTTTACAGGAATACGACGAAGATATACCACGGAGAAAGTGCGACGCCAATATATGGCAAGGGGAGACTTGCCTGCTGCGATGGTACACACCTGTTCAGGCAGAACTAATGTGCGCCTACAATATCTGAGTACCCGCTTTGGCTTACTAGCAGATACCTTGGATAATTTTCTGCCGGTGAAACATGGTTACATGGCCGTTGGAGTGGAAACCGAGAGAAGATTGGCCGCATTTGCGGACGCGGGATTGCTTTTTATTGTGCAGGCCAGATTGGGAAATTATTATTTTACTTTTGGAGGAGAGAAATTTGACAAAGAATTTGCTCATTTCAGAGGTCGGGTCAGTGCATTTGAAACTGCCATTACTCCGTTTGTGGCTGATCCAGATGCAAGAAAAAGATATATTTGCCGTGCGGTGGCAGGCAAAAGCTTAAATTCTGGATTTATCAGAAATTGTGAAATTGCAGCACTAATTTATACCTTGGCAAAATTATCTGATAAACCGAAGGCAAAATTACCTGATAAACCGGAGGCCCGCCAGCATTTTATCGGTTTTTTGTCAGGTGAGATCACCGGCCAAAAAGTGATTACCCGGTTCGTTGAATTGGCGGCCCAGAAAAAACGGCTTGCTCCAATCATTGAACATTGCAGAACCTTTGACCCGGACCGCGCCGCGCTCCTCTTTTTGAATCAAAACTCAAGCCTGTCCTTTGCGCGTATTTTAACGGGGCCTCCCGTCGCTGAAATGATAGCACAGATGGCGGGCCTGCAAGAGGTGGCAATCGAGACCTCTGCGGGAAGAATTTTTCCTTTTCGAGCATTTGAGGCGCGCGCACGGAACTGCGTTGGGGTTAAACCTAAAACATTATTAGAAAAAGCGGAGAGAATGGCCGAGCGCTTTGTCGTGACCCAGGCATTATTCGATTATCAACCAGCGCAACTGGGGTTGGGAATCAGCATCTCCGCCATATCAGCGCACTCTGCCGCAATGGCATATTTAAAAACCGCGCGAGGGCTTATTATTGATGGGCAATTTGAACTGGCAGTGCAACACGCGAGACATGCATACGAGCTTTGTGCCGGAACCGAACAAAACACCATCACCCGTATCGTCGCGGGTTTTTATCAAGCATTCACCGGATATTTAGCATATTTTCAATCCGGCGACCTAGCGACAAAGAGGCATGCTTTATACGCTGCATATTCTGCCTGCATTACCTCTGATTCGGTTCCCGGCAACCCGCTGTTTGAGACCCGCGCCTGTGCTCCGCTGATTCCATTAATCAAAAAAGAAATGACCGAAGCATTTTTGCTGGAATGCGCCCTGGCCGGGGGTTCCTATCCGGAAGCCCTGGTGGCATTTAAAGCGGCTTATCGCACTGACCAGCTGGTAGCAGATCCTGCCGCGGCCGCCCGCCAAGCGCTTGTAAAACTAAAACAAAAAGGCCTGCTGGCTTCTGTGGCCGAAACTTTACGCCCATTATTACCGGAAGAATTATTCCAAAATTTTATCCTGCTGTTTTTTGCCAGAGTACGAATATATCAAAATGACCTAGTTGCCGCACAATTGGAACAAGCTGGCGAAGCACTTGCCCAACAGCTAGCAGAACAAGGCATAAATATTCTCGACCATACTAATTATCGCGTAGCGAGCCTAAACGTCATGACGGTAGTTACCAATGCGCTGCTTTTCCATCAAGCTGGCTTAAGCCCGCATCCATTAGCTTTTACGGCCTCTAATGTAAAGACAGCGGAATCCATTGCCCAATCTCAAGTGGAGAGTGATATTTTAGATTTACCACGGCCAGTTGCTGTGCCTGTCGCGTCACCGCCAGCAATTTCCGCACCTCTTCCGGACACGCCACATCCGGGCAGGCCTCGTTCGGATAAGCCA
>JBAZQH010000091.1:0-5473 GCA_041645285.1 Candidatus Margulisiibacteriota bacterium
AACTAAGAAAAGACCCGATTTCAGATCGTTGGGTGGTGGTGGCCACAGAGCGTGGTCGGCGGCCTTCGGATTTTGGCGGGGTGGAGGGGACAAAGATGTGCGCCGAAGCGCATGTTCCAACCTGCCCGTTTTGCGAAGGGAACGAAAAGAAAACCCCTCCCGAAATTGTGGCTTACCGCCAGTTTGGGACGGCGCCGGATTCGCCGGGGTGGGATGTGCGGGTTACCGCCAACAAATTTCCGGCGCTGATAGCGGAAGGCGAAATCAAGCGATCGGGCACCGGATTGTTTGATATGATCAGCGGCATCGGTGCGCACGAGGTCATAATTGAAACCCCCAAACACAATTTAACTTTGGCGGAAATGGAGCTGTCCCAGTTAGATAAGGTTTTGTGGGCCTATAAGCAACGGATTATAGATCTGGAAAAAGACCGCCGTTTCCGTTATATTTTGGTTTTTAAAAATTACGGGGCCGCCGCCGGCACGTCCCTGGATCATCCCCATTCACAGTTAATTGCCACGCCGATTACGCCGCGTTATGTCAAATTGGAATTGACCAATGCCCGTCAGTATTTTCAGGATAAGGAACGCTGTATTTTTTGCGACCTGATGCGGCAGGAACTGGATGCGCGCGCCCGCCTGGTTTACGAAAACGAATATTTCGTGGCGTTTTGCCCGTTTGCTTCCCGTTTTCCTTTTGAAATCTGGATTTTTCCGCGCAGCCATCAATTTTCTTTCCAGGAAATCCCGGATGACCAGCGGATGCAATTGGCGGGTTGCCTAAAGGATGTCTTAAAACGCCTGAAAATGCTGCTGAATGATCCCCCATTTAATTATGTTTTGCATACTGCGCCTAACCCTGCCCCGCGCCCGGGACGGCCCGGTTACTGGGGCACCATTGAGTATGATTTTCACTGGCACATCGAAATTATTCCGCGCTTGACCAAGATGGCGGGGTTTGAGTGGGGATCGGGATTATACATTAACCCATCCCCGCCGGAAGAAGCGGCTAAATATTTGAGGGAGGTTAAGGTTTAATATGTCCGGCCATTCAAAATGGGCAACCATAAAACGTAAAAAAGCCAAGACCGACCAGGAACGGGGCAAAATATTTACTAAATTGGTTCGCGAGTTGACTTCGGCGGCCAAGCAGGGAGGTGCGGATCCGGGGGGAAACGCCCGGTTGCGCCTGGCAATTGAAAAAGCCAAAGAGAGTAATGTCCCGACCGACAAGATAAAAAAAGCCATTGAAAAGGCCGCGGGCGGATCCGGTGGGGTGTTGGAAGAAATTACTTACGAGGGGTATGGGCCGGGCGGGGTGGCGGTGCTGGTGGAAGTATTGACGGACAACAAAAACCGCACCATTTCCGAAATCCGCAATGCATTTACCCGGCACGGTGGAAACCTAGGAGATTCCGGATGCGTCAGTTGGATGTTTGAGAAGAAGGGCAGCATCGTTTTTGATAAAAAAGGGAAAAACGATGAAGCCCTTTCGATGGATGCAATCGAAGCCGGGGCTGATGACATCAATGTGGATGAAGATGCCATCGAGGTTATTACCACGCCCGAAAAATTCCCCCAAGTGCGCGAGTCATTAATTGCCGCCGGTCACAAACCGGACAGTTCTGAAATTACGATGAACGCTAAAACCACCGTCCGACTTGAAGGTGACAATGCCCATGCGGCCTTAAAGTTGGTTAGTATACTGGAAGAGTTGGATGACGTGCAAAAAGTTCATGCTAATTTTGACATTGCCGAGGATATCCTGGAACAGGAAAGCAAAGCGTGAACATTCTGGCGGATTTTCACCTGCACACCATTGCCTCCGGCCATGGCTTTAGCACCATTGCCGAATATATTCAGGCCGCAAAAGCTGCTCAATTATCTGCCATTGCTTTTACTGATCACGGGCCGGCGATGCCGGGCGGTGCGCATTATTATCATTTTTGCAACCTGAAGGCCTTGCCCAGGACTTGGGAAGGCATTTTACTTTTGCGCGGGATTGAGGCCAATATAGTTGACGATCAGGGAAAACTGGATGTCCCCGATGAAGATTTAGCTAACCTGGACATTGTTTTAGCGGCTTTTCATTCGCGCTGCGGTTATGCAGACGGCAACCTTGAACAAAATACCCGGGTATTAAAGAAAGCGATGGAAAACCCGCACGTTACGGTAATTGCCCATCCGGGAAATATATATTATCCGGTGGATATCAAAGAAATTGTTGGGTTTGCAAAAGAAACCGGGGTCTTGATTGAAATTAACCAGGCCACTTTAACGGGTTGGGCCCGGCGCGGCAGCAGCACACGCTGCCTGGAGTTTGCTCGTGAAATCAAGCGCCAAAATTGGTACGTATGCTTGGGTTCGGATTCGCATTTTATTGATACCGTAGGGCAATTGAGCGTAGCCGTGGAATTGGTGGAAGCGGCCGGCATACCTGCGGACCACGTGGTGAATACGTCGCGGGACTTGATTGAAGAGTGGTTTATAAAAAGTAGCGATGTAAGATTGGGATAAGTATGCTTGCAAAAAGAATTATACCTTGTTTAGATGTCAAAGCCGGCCGGGTGGTCAAGGGAGTAAATTTTGAAGATTTAAAAGATGCCGGGGATCCGGTAGCCATGGCGGCTTATTATGACCGGCAGCGGGCGGATGAATTATGTTTTTTGGATATTACGGCTTCTCACGAAGATCGTTACATTTTATTAGATGTAGTCAAAAAGACGGCGGAAAAAGTATTTATTCCATTTACGGTGGGAGGCGGGATTAACGAGCTTGAAATGATCCGGGAAATTTTGGCGGCGGGGGCGGATAAGGTCTCTATCAATACGGCAGCCGTAAAAAGTCCGGATCTGGTAAAAGTTGCCGCGCAGCGGTTTGGTTCACAGTGCATTGTGGTAGCGATTGATGCCCGGCAGGTCAAAGACCATCAGCTTGCGGCCACCGGCGTAAAATGGGAAGTTTTCACCCACGGCGGTCGCAATCCTACCGGTTTGGATGCGGTAGCGTGGGCAAAAAAAGTGGAGGCCTTGGGCGCAGGAGAAATATTATTGACTTCGATGGATCGGGATGGAACCAAATTGGGTTATGACCTTGAATTAACCGCCGCCATTGCCCGGGCGGTTAATATTCCGATCATTGCTTCGGGTGGAGCTGGCACACTGGAGCATATTTATGAGGTTTTAACTTTAGGCAAAGCCGACGCGGCACTGCTGGCTTCGCTATTGCATTACCGCGAATTAACGATTCAACAAATTAAGGATTATTTAGCAAACCGGGGAATTGTGGTGAGGTGAGGATAAGTTGGCGGGAACGGAAGAGCATTAAGATGGATAAAAAATTATCGATATACGTAAAAAAGCAAAAAGCCCTAATTGACCGGGCGCTCAATCAATATTTGCCGCCGGGGCGCAGCGCCTATCTGGCCAGAGTCATGCGTTATTCGGTATTTGCGGGAGGTAAACGTTTCCGCCCGATTTTGATGCTGGCAGTGGCACAAGCACTGGGAAAACCGGCTAATTTTATTCTGCCGGCGGCGTGTGCAATAGAGCTGTTCCATACTTTTACGCTGATCCACGATGATTTGCCCTGCATGGACGATGATGATTTTCGCCGCGGCAAACTGACCGCCCACAAGAAATTTGGGGAGGCGGCGGCGGTATTGGCGGGAGATGCACTGCAAGCGTTGTCTTACGAAATATTATTAAAGGAAACCAACGGGGTTCCAGCTCCGGCTTTAGGGTCGGCTATACTTTGTATGCTGGAGGCGGCGGGATCCAACGGTGTGGTTGCCGGACAGATGCTGGATTTGCAATCCGAAAATCGGCAAATCGACTTAAAAACGTTGAAGTTAATCCATGCTCAAAAAACGGGGGCGTTGATTGGTGCCGCCGTAAAAATAGCCGCGGTGCTTTGCGGCGCTCACCTTGACCGAATCCGCCGCCTTGAAAAATACGCCGAACACTTAGGGCTAGCCTTCCAAATTGCGGATGACCTCTTGGATTGTACCTCTTCTTTTGCTAAGATGGGGAAAAAGCCGGGGAGTGACCGGCGACGCTGCAAGTCAACTTACGTTTCTTTACTGGGGATTGAAAAAGCTCGGCAATTGCTGAAGCAAGAGCATAAAAAAGCTTTGTCGGCGGTGGCTGGTTTAGGCAATAAAAATTTTTGGTTGAAAGCATTGGCAGATTTTGTGGTTGTAAGAGAGGAATAAAGTATGCAGTTAATTGCGGATGTTTTTGGGGCGATGTTAGCGAACTATGTTTTGGTGGTGGTAGTGGTGGCCTGGTTTTTAGCACAGGTGATCAAGGTCTTTTATTATTGGGTTAAAGATAAAAAATTTAATTTACTGCATCTTTTAGAGGCGGGCGGGATGCCCTCTGCGCATTCGGCCACGGTTTCGTCTTTGACTATTTCCCTTGGGTTGGTTTTTGGGTGGGATTCACCGCTTTTTGTCATTTCACTGGTTTTGGCCTTGGTCGTGATGTACGATGCCGCCGGCGTGCGCCTAGAAGCCGGCCGCCAGGCGTTGTTATTAAACAAGATTGTTGAAGAAATCTATGCCGCAGATAAAGAAAAAATAAAAAAACTGAAAGAGTTGATCGGGCATACACCGCTGGAGGTGGTGGCCGGAGCCGCCATCGGTATTTTAATTGCTTTCCTGATGTACGGGTTTTTATTCTAATGCGCCGCATACTGGATGAGATAAAACTTCCCCGGGGATTAAAATATCTTTCTGCCGAACAGCTGGAAAAAGTGGCGCAGGAAGTTCGACAGGTTATGCTGGAAGCCACCGCAAAAGTGGGCGGTCATCTTTCTTCCAGTTTAGGGGCAGTTGAGTTGACGGTTGCGCTCCATGCCATCTTCGAGAGTCCGCGCGATAAAATTGTTTGGGATGTGGGGCACCAGGCCTATGCCCACAAAATCTTGACTGGACGTTTGGATCAATTCCATACCCTGCGGCAATTTGGGGGCTTAAGTGGTTTTCCTAACGCTGAGGAAAGTCCGCACGACCCTTTTACGGTTGGACACGCCAGTACCTCAGTTTCTTCGGCACTGGGCTTGGCACAGGCGCGGGACTTGATGGGGGAAAATTATTCGGTTGTGGCGGTGATCGGGGATGCCTCGCTCTCCGGTGGCCTGGCGCTGGAAGGGATCAATAACCTGGTGCATTTAAAAAGCAATTTAATTGTAATTTTAAATGATAACGAGATGTTTATTTCCAAAGGGGTGGGGGCCTTTTCCAATTATTTAACCCGGGTTAGGACCAATCCCCTTTATACCAAGTTGCGCGACCGGATTGAGCGGTTGATTGAGAAAATCCCGCGGATCGGGGTGCCCCTGGCAAAAAGCGTGGAGCGCCTGAAAGACCGCACCAAATATCTGCTGGTGGATTTAAAGGCGGGGGTAATTTTTGAGGAGCTGGGGTTTAAATATTTTGGCCCGATTGACGGCCATAATATCCCCTTATTGAT
>JBAZQH010000092.1:0-5414 GCA_041645285.1 Candidatus Margulisiibacteriota bacterium
GCCAACATTTAAAAAATCTGGCGCCGGACCTGCCAGTGACCCAACTTTCCCTGGTTAAAGACCTGCCCGGTGGTGGATTCTCCTTTCGCAACCTCACTTTTTTGCTGCAGGATTTACGGGCAGGGTTAGTCAGCAATTTTATAAAAGACCTGCTTTTTTTATGGAAAAGGCGGCGGGAATTTACGCTAGTAGTTGCGGTGGGCGATATGGTGCCCGTGCTTTTTGCGCGCCTGGTTAACGCCCCGTGTATTTTTGTCGGCGTTAATAAATCAAGTTATTACCAGTATTATGGCTTTGGCTATACCACGGTAGAAAAATGGCTGATCAAAAGATGGGACCAAAAAGTATACGTGCGCGACACCGCCACATTGGAAACCCTGCAAAACTTTGGCATCCCGGCCACCTTTGCGGGCAATCCGCTAATGGATTGCATTGATTTTTCTCAAAAACTAGAGCTATCACCAATCCAAACTTATATCACCCTACTCCCCGGCTCCCACGGCGACGCCGAACAAAACTTTTTAGACCTGGCCGAAGTTGCCAAAGCCACTACCGGCCAAAACCCTCAACTGGACCTTAAGTTCCTGATCCCTGTGCCTAAAAAAATTTACGCCAAAATCCTGCCTCTGGTCGAAAAGCTTAAAGCCCAGCGGCAATTGACCCAGCCATATAAAGGCAGCGCCGAAAATTCAAATCTGCAAAACCAGTTTCCCTATAACCTGCGGCTTTTGTCCGGTTACTTTGGCTTTTGCCTGGAAGTAGCCAAAGTGGTGGTGGGATTAACCGGCACCGCCAACGAGCAGGCCGCAGGGTTAGGTAAGCCCGTAGTAGCTTTTTCCGGGCGCGGCTCACAATACACGGTAAAATTTGCCCGCGCCCAAAAACAACTTTTGGGTGAAGCCCTGCTTTTAACCACCAAAGAAAAAGCCGCCGATGAAATCACCAAACTCTTAAACCATGCCGCGCTGCGGCAAAAAATGGGAGCGGAAGGACAGATGCGCATGGTCAAAAGCGCGGCCTGCGAAAAAATCGCCCAAGCTATTCTTCAGCAGGCACAATGAAAATTGACAAAGAAAAAATCAAAAAAATTCTTCTGATCCGCCCCGAAATGATTGGTGATTATGTAATCATTACCCCCGCAATCGCATTGCTAAAACAAGCCTTTCCCTGGGCAATAATTGCCATTTTCATTAAACCTTTCACCCGAGCTCTGGCCCAGCTGAACACGGAAATTGACGAAATCATCACTGACCCAAAACAAATTAAAACCGGCAACTATGATTTATCTATCGATTTTTACGGCGAGCCCAAATACGCATTGCTCGCCCTGCGGGCGGGAATTAAATACCGCGTGGGCGATGCTTCCCGTTTATTTAGCAGTTTGTTTTATAATCTCAAGGTTTTTATTAACTGGAAAGATTTTACTAAACATTATCTTGAGCATTATTGCGAATTATTACGGCCTTTGGGGATTGATATTTCTGCTCCCCACCTCCACCTCCAGCCCAATGCCGCCGCGATTGAAGAATTAGCAAAAATTATTCCGGATGGGGCTTTTTCCCGGCCCGTCGTCGGCCTGCACATTGGTACCGGCGGCAGTAACCGCGCCTGGACCGCCGAAAATTTTGCCAAAACCGCAGATCTGATCCTCTCCCAAGGGATTGCACAGGTAATCTTGTTGGGAGGTGAGAAAGAAACCGCAAAAGCGCAACAAATTCTTGCTTTATGCCATATCCAACCAATCAACCTGGTAAACAAACTAACCTTGCCCCAGCTGGTGGCCTTAATCTCAAAGCTCAACGTATATGTTGGCACGGATACGGGGCCGCTCCATATGGCGGCGGCGATCAAAGTTCCGGTGGCTGCGCTCATGGTCACTAAATTTGTCAAACCCACCCAATGGGGCCCCTGGGAAACCCGCAATCTCATCCTGCGCCCACCCCACCCCTGCGACAAAATCTGTAACCCGCGCACCTGCACTGATCCTGCCTGCATGGACAAAATTACGCCCGAGGATGTTTTGGCTGCGGTAAAAATTTTATTGAGCGGAGGCGGCAACCAGACACTTTCTCAGGGTAAAACCGATTGGCTGAAAAAAAGTTTGCGCATTCTGTTGGTCACCACACAAAGCACCCCTCAATCATCTAACCAAGGCACCGTCCAAAACATTTCTCAAGCGCTGACGGCAGAAGGTTTTGATATCCGCGTCTGCCCAAACCTAAGCTTTTTCAAATTGGTAAACTATTTAGTGGCTCAAGACATAAACCTGGTGCATTATCTCGGCGGCGGCTCATCAATATTTTTGCGCTTAGCTTGTGCTCTAGCGGGGTTAAAGACCAATTTTCCGGTACTATTTTTCCAATCCCAACAAAAGTTCAATAATGCCCAAGCAATAGTTGAATATTATTTAAAACATATCTAAACCGTGGCTAATTAATGCAGGTAATCTAACTCAAGCGATAACTTCTTTGATGGTTTTTACCATATAAGCCAGCATGGTCTTGGTCATCCCAGGATAAACCCCAATCCAAAACGTTCGGTTCATGACCGTATCCGTATTTTTCAAATCACTTGCCACCCTAAAACCCCGCCCCGTGCGGCGCATTGCGTCAAAGCAAGGGTGCTTCAACATATTCCCGGCAAAAAGCATCCGCGTTTGGATACCTTTGGCTTCCAGATGATTCACGATCGCTTCCCTGGAAAATCCGGCGTTTTCTTTCACCGTCAGTAAAAACCCAAACCAGGACGGCTCCGAATTAGGAGCCGGTTCCGGCAAAACAAAATATTTTGACAACCCATCTAATTTTGTGCGCAAAAAATCCCAGTTGTTTTTCCGTGCCGCAATAAATGCCGGCAGTTTTTCAAGCTGCGCGCAGCCCACCGCCGCCTGCATATCGGTAACCTTAAAGTTATAGCCCAGATGCGAATAAACATATTTATGGTCGTATCCCAGCGGCAATTCCCCAAACTGCTGTTCAAACCGATGTCCGCAGGTATTGTCTTTGCCTGCCGCACACCAGCAGTCACGCCCCCAATCACGCATGGATTCTACAATGCGCTTTAATTGCAAATTGTTGGTATAAACCGCCCCACCCTCACCCATCGTCATATGATGCGGCGGATAAAAACTGGAAGTGGCAATATCCCCGAAAGTCCCGGTAAACTGCCACTTACCTTTATATTTATATCTGGAACCCAAGCTATCACAATTATCTTCAATTAACCAAAGCCCATGCTTAGCGCAAAACGCTTTCACTGTTTTTAAGTCGAACGGATTGCCCAGTGTGTGCGCCAGCATGACGGCCCGCGTTTTTTTGGAAACAGCTTTTTGTAATTGCGCGCAATCAATGTTATAGGAAGGCAGCATCACGTCTACAAAAACCGGCACAGCGCCATACTGCACAATGGGGGCAATGGTGGTGGGAAAACCGGCGGCCACGGTAATCACTTCATCGCCGGGTCGAATTTGTCGCTTTTCCAACTTGGGCGAGGTTAACGCCATAAAAGCCAGTAAATTGGCCGATGAGCCCGAATTTACCAGTGAGCAATATTGCACGCCCAAAAATTGAGCAAATTGATCTTCAAACTGCGCGGCAAAACGCCCCGCCGTCAGCCAAAATTCCAGCGCCGAATCAATTAAGTTGAGGATTTCTTTTTCGTCAAAAATCCGGCCGCCATAACCAATTTTATCGCCTGGCTTAAAATCTTTTTTAGCTTGATGCGCGGCAGAATAATATTTTTTTGCTAATTCAAAAATTTTCTTCTTTATTTTTTTCGCCGCCGCGTCCTTTGCCATTAAGCTAACTCCTTAAAAACTCTGCAATTTGAGCCAAACATACTTCCCGCAAATTTGCTTTTGCGCGATAGGCCGCCGTCCACTTTACAACCTTATCCAGTGCCATATCCAAATCCCAGCGCGGGGACCAACCTAACTGTTTTTTGGCTTTGGTGATATCCAAATGCAAAAAATGTGCTTCGTGCGGGTGTTTCCCCTTAGCAACTTCAAAGTTAGCCCCTTTTCCCCACTTTTTGCACAAACTTTCGGCCAGCCAGATCACCGGTTTGGCATCCTGTTTCTCCGGCCCAAAATTATAGGCCTCCGCATATTTTGCGCCTTTCAGCGCTAGGTTTTCCAAAAGCAAAAGATAACCGCTTAAGGGTTCCAATACATGCTGCCAAGGCCGCACCGATTTGGGGCTGCGGATCAAAAGTGTTTCACCGCGCAAAATTGACCGGACAAAATCCGGAACCAGTCGGTCAGCGGCAAAATCGCCGCCTCCAATTACATTGCCGGCCCGCGCCGAAGCAACATAACAATGGGTTTCCTGAAAAAATGACTGGCGGTAAGACGCCGTGACTATTTCAGCGCAGGCTTTACTGCTTGAATATGGGTCATAACCACCCAGAGGGTCAGTTTCTTTGTAGCCGCGCCGCTGTCCAATATTTTCGTAACATTTATCCGTAGTTACAATCAAAGCGGCCTTTACGCTACCGCATCCCTGCATGGCTTCCAAAACATTGGCGGTCCCCATCACGTTAGTGGCAAAAGTTTCAATTGGGTTTTTATAGGATTCGCGCACCAGCGGCTGCGCCGCCATGTGGATGACAATGTCTGGTCGCGCACCACGTATCACCTGTTTAAGTTTAGGCAAATCCCGAATATCGCCCAAGGTTGAATCAACCAACTCATTTAGATAACAAAGCTCAAAAAGATTGGGCTGGGTTGGCGGCTTTAGTGCATAGCCTGAAACCTTGGCTCCCCATAAAGTTAGCCATAAACTAAGCCATGAACCCTTGAAGCCGGTGTTGCCGGTTAAGAATATTTTTTTATTTTTCCAGAAATTTTTATTCAGCATAAGTTAAATTATTGCTCCTTGCTGTAGGCATCAGGACGGTAAAGCTGCCGCTCACTGCGGTCTATAAAATCCTCTTTGGTAAATACTTCATCCCAAGGCACCGGCAAAGGTTTACCGTAAATTCTTTTGGCTTCATACTTTTCTATAAATTCACGATCTTCTGCAATAAAGCAGGTATCGCAAAACTTGCCAAAAAACTTGATATTCAATCCCCGGTCAATAATGTCTTTGAGCGGCTCTTCAAAAAAGTTGCCCAGTGAAACGTGAATGTACGGGCAAGGCATGACATCGCCGTATTTTGTGATAGAAACCATTCTTTTAACCGCAATACAGCCTAATTCCATGCCATAGGATGGGGTTAAATGCGTAAATACCATGTATTTTTTCTCAAGACCTCTTAGATAATCCATGTCATCGCGGTTAATCAGGACTGCATAATTGCCTTCCCATTCCCCTACCGGTTTGGCATAAGTTACAAATACCGGCACCCCTTTGCCATTCAAAAACTCCAAAAACTCGATAAATTCCTGCGAGCGTATCCTTTGCTTGGTCACCACG
>JBAZQH010000093.1:0-5299 GCA_041645285.1 Candidatus Margulisiibacteriota bacterium
AGTCGCCTTCTTTGCTTAGCTCTTCCAGTTTGGGCATAATCATCATCAGAAGCTGTAAGACAATGGAAGCATTAATATAAGGTCCTAAACCCAGGGCCATGACCGAGAAGTTGGCCAGGGTGCCGCCGGAAAAAATATCGAGCATGCCTAACAACTGGTTGGAGTTAAACAGCTGTTTTAAGGCCAGAAGGTCCACGCCGGGAACAGGAATATGGGCAATAAAGCGAAAAATAGCAAAGATAAACAGGGTGATCAAGAGTTTGCGGCGGAGTTCTTTAATGCGGAATAAATGCTTGATTGAGTCAAGGGCGTGGGGCATTTATTTTTTTGGTTTAGGTTTAACTTTGGTTTTGGGCTTAACCTTGGCCTTAACCTTGGGTTCGTCTTTGGCCGGAACAATGACTTTGCCGCCGGCTTTGATTACTTTTTGGGCGGCGGATTTGGAGATCGGCAAGGCAATAGTTAAAGCCAGTTTCAGCTCGCCGTTGCCTAAGATTTTCACCGGGTAGGCAAGGGCGGTTGCCGGCAGAAGATGGTATTTGATTAAACTAGGGACGGTCACCTCGGTGTTTTTGGGCAAGGTATTTAACTGCTCCAGGTTTAAGATTAACGACTGGTGGGCTTTTAAAGATTTAAATTTTAACTTGCCCCGGAGCATGGGAATGCGGCGGATCAGGCTTTTTCTCATCTTGGTGCCTTCAAAGTAAAGCGGGCGGTGGCTGCGGATGTTTTGACCTTTGGCCCCCCTGCCGGTAGTGTGGCCGCCTTTGCCGGAACCATAGCCGCGGCCGACTCTTTTGGGAGGAGAAGCAGTAATTTTGGGACGGGAATGCAGTTTCATTTTGACTCCTTAAGGCTGTAATAATTTGAGCGCTTTAATGGTAGCATAAACATTGGAGGCTTTGTTCCGGGTACCTAAAACTTTACTGGAAACATCAGTGATGCCGGCCGCTTCCATGACGGCCCGGACGGCCCCGCCGGCAATAACGCCGCTGCCCGGGGGCGCCGGTTTTAATAAAATCCTGGCGGCGCCGAACTTGACCTGAATATCATGAGGAATGGTCGTGCCTTTCATGGCCACAGTGAATAAGTTTTTCTTGGCCCGGCGGATGGATTTTTTAATACCGGACAAAACATCCGGGGCTTTGCCTAAACCGACGCCGACCCGGCCTTTTTTATCGCCGACGACCATCAAAACAGAAAAGCCGATCTGATTGCCGCCTTTGGTTTTTTTGGACACCCGGTTAATCTGAATAATTTTTTCTTCAAACTCTTTTTTTTCTTCGTAGCGGGGCATATTAGAACTTTAAACCTTTCTGTCTGGCGGCATCCGCCAACTGGCGGATCCGGCCATGATATTTATAAGCGCCGCGGTCAAAAACTACGGCGGAGATTTTTTTCTTTAAAGCCAGGGCGGTAATCTTGCCGCCGACTGTTTCCGGGTCTGACCCGGAAGCGGCGGCTAAAGTGATTCCCTTGGCATCATTAATAATTTGAGCGTAAATATATTTTAAGGAACGGAAAACCGTTAAGCGCGGCCGGAGAGCTGTCCCCTTAGTTTTCAGGCGGGAACGATACTGTCTTTGCAATTTGGCGTTTTTATATCTTTTTATCATATTTTAGGCTTCGGCGGCTTTGGCGGCCTTTCCCGGCTTTAAACGCACCAACTCATCCAGGTAGCGAATGCCTTTACCTTTGTAGGCATCCGGCGAGCGGAAGTGACGGATATTGGCGGCTGTCTGGCCGACCAGATATTTATCGGCACCGCTGACAACGATATATTTAGTATCCTTGATTTCCAGTTTAATACCTTGGGGCGGGTTAAACACCACCGGATGAGAATAGCCTAAGGCCAGTTCAATGCCGGCCCCTTTGAGAACAACCCGAAAACCAGTGCCTTGAATTTCCAAAGTCTTGGTAAAGTCTTTTACCAGACCGCTAACCATGTTGGCAATTAAATTTCTGGTTAAACCGTGCAAGGCCTTACTTTGGCGGCTGGTGCGGACTACTTTGACAAGCAAAGTATTGTCTTTTTGGCTGACTTTAATATCCCGGTGAATCGCCTGGGTTAATTCCTGGGCCGCGGATTTCACGGTGATTAAACCGCGGCTGATGGTGACGGTAAGGTTGGGAGGAATAATGATAGGTTGTTGGCCAATTCTGGACATAAGTTAATTAATTTTACAGATAATTTCGCCGCCCAGGTTTTGCTTTCTCGCCTCTTTGGCGGTCATCATACCTTGGGAGGTGGAAATAATGACCAGGCCCCGGCCGATGGTCAATTTTTTAATATTGAATTGATTAACATAGTGGCGGACGCCGGGCTTAGAAATTCTTTTGATTTGAGCGACAGCCGGCTGTTTGCGAACATATTTTAAGGTAAGATTTAAGTTTTTTTCTGCCGGTTTTTTGCCGTCCACTTTATAGTCAGTTAAGTAGTTATTTTTAATTAAAATTTTCACCAAGCTTTCTTTAAGGCGGGAGTAAGGCACCTGGGTAGTTTTATGCTTGGCGGCCTGGGCATTTTTAATTCTGATGAGTAGATCGGCAATCGGATCGGTCATATTTTGTTTACCAACTGGCTTTGGTGACTCCCGGCAATTCGCCTTTATTAGCTAATTCCCGAAAACATAAGCGGCATAAACCAAAGTGCCGCAGGTAGGCCCGGGGGCGGCCGCAAAGTTTACAGCGGTTTTGCTTACGGGAAGAAAATTTTGGTTTTCTTAGTTGTTTGTTAAAAAATTTAACTTTGGCCATACTTTGTAAAGGGCAAACCTAATAATTCCAGTAATTTTAAGGCTGTCTGATTATCGGCGGCAGAAGTAACCAGGGTCACTTGAAAACCTCTTGTCTGGTCGATTGTATCATAACTAATCTCCGGAAAAATAATCTGTTCTTTAAAACCGAGCGAGTAGTTGCCGCGGCCGTCAAAGCTGGTCCGGCTGACGCCTTTAAAGTCACGTACCTGCGGCAAAACAAGAGAAATCAGTTTATCTAAGAAAGCGTACATCCGGTCGCCTCTTAAAGTGGCCATGACACCGATATGGTCACCCTGCCTGATTTTAAAGGCGGCTTCGGCTTTACGGGCTTTGGTGACAATCGCTTTTTGGCCGGCAATTAAACTAAGATAGTCGCTGATTTTTTTAGCCACGCCTTTATCGCCGGCGCCTTCTTTAATCCCCAGGTTGATAACAATCTTTTTCATTCGGGGAACAGCCAAGTCATGCTGAAGTTTAAGCTCTTTTTTAAGGGCGGGAATAATGGTGGTAAAATATTTTTCCTGTAAACGGTTCATAGGGGTTTTTGACATTTTTTACAAATTCTGACTTTTTTCTTTTTGGCCCCCTGAAAACCGATTCTGGTCTGAAGATGACAGTGCGGACAGATTAAGGCGATTTTGGATAAAGTTAAGGGCCGCGCCAGATCCATAATGCCGCCCGGCTGTTTGTCGCCCTGTTTTTTGACATGCTTTTTATACATATTGGCGCCGCTAACCACCACCTGATCAGCTTTGGCTAAAATTGCTTCAATTTTGCCGGTTTTACCCCGGTCTTTACCTAAGATTATTTTGACATTGTCGTTTAATTTAAATTTCATAAGTTAAAGCACCTCCTGGGCTAAAGAGGCAATTTTATTGTAGCCTAAGTTTTTTATTTCCCGGGCAATCGGACCAAAAACCCGGCTGGCTTTAGGTTCTTTAGTGGCCACATTTTCTAAGATGACGGCGGCATTGTCGTCAAAACGAATGTAAGAACCGTCAGGGCGGCCATGTTCTTTTTTGACCCGGACCAGCACGGCTTTGACAATCTCGCCTTTTTTAACCTGGGCATTGGGGCTGGCTTCAAAAACCGAGCAGGTAACCAGATCGCCCAGATAGCCAAAACGTTTCCGGGAACCGCCATGAACCAGAATCACCCTAAGCCTTTTGGCCCCGGAATTATCGGCGACGTTTAAGATTGATCTTAATTGGATCATATAATGGTTATAACGGTTATAAATTTTATAATAATTATATTTTCTTCAAAACTTTCCATTTTTTACGCTTACTAATTGGCCTGGTTTCCTGAATTAAAACTTTGTCGCCGGGCTTAAGTTCCAGCTGATTATCACAGAGGTATTTTTTCTTTCTGGTGACTGTCTTTTGGTAAAGCGGGCTAGTCCAACGGCGGGTAATCTGGACCACGACGGTCTGCTGCATCTTGGTACTGAAAACAGTAGCTTTGAGTTGTTTCATAAAGATTTTGCTTTCAATAAAGTAATTTGATAGCGGGTTTTCTTAAGCTGGCTGGTGTCTTTAAGCTTGTTAACCTTCAGATCCAGTTTTAACTTGACCAGTTTGGCCTGTAACTGGGGCAGAGTGAGTTTGTCGGTTTTGGTGGTCATAGATTAATTTTTTTGACAAATTTGGTTTTTATCGGTAGTTTTTGGGTGGCTAAGCGGAATGACTCAATGGCGATTGCTTCGGGAACTCCGGCCAACTCAAACATAATCCGGCCGGGCCGGACAACGCAAACATAGCCTTCCACCTCGCCTTTGCCGCCGCCCATGCGGACTCCGGCGCCTTTTTTAGTGTAGGGTTTGTCCGGGAAAATGCGGATCCACAGCCGGCCGACCCGTTTGGTGTGGTGGGCAATGGTTTTCCGGGCGGCTTCAAGCTGACGGGCAGTAACCCAACCCCGACCCAGGGCTTTGAGGCCAAAGTCGCCAAAGTTTAAGGTTGAGCCGGCTTGGCTCAAACCGCTCATCGAGCCCCGAAAGCTTTTGCGGTATTTTTGACGTTTAGGCTGGAGCATAGTTATTTGACGGTTTCCTCTCCTTTATAAATCCAGACCTTAATCCCGACGTAGCCGTATTTGGTAAAAGCCGGCTGTTGGAAGTAGTCAATGTTCGAGCGGATCGTGCTTAAAGGAATGCTGCCGGAAATAAATTTTTCTCTCCGGCCGATTTCCGCGCCGCCGATGCGGCCGGAAAAAAGAATTTTAATGCCTTTGGCGCCGGAGGCCATGGCTTTTTCCATCACCTGGGCGGCGGCCCGGCGGTGGGGATAGCGTTTATTTAACTGTTCGGCTAATCTTAAACCAATCAAACGGGAAGATAAGTCCGGGTTTTTAACTTCGATCACGGATAGTTCAAATTTAGGGGTTTTGCCGGATTGCTTGTCGATTTTTAATTGTTTGGTAATTAATTTTTTTAATTCTTCTAAACCGGAGCCGCCGCGGCCGATGACCACTCCGGGACGGGTAACGTAAAGGGTAATTTTCAGGGTATTAATCGAACGGTCAATCTTAACCTCGGTAAT
>JBAZQH010000094.1:0-5191 GCA_041645285.1 Candidatus Margulisiibacteriota bacterium
AAATAATACCGCGCGGAGCAAAGATCGGGATGACCTTGGCGGCGTTTTCCTCCGCCAGCAGGGAATATTTGGGACCCTCTATGATTTGCAGCTGGAACAGGCGTAAAAACAGGATTAAAAAAGCGCCGACCAAGATGCCGGTGAAAATCCTAAACTGTGTTTCTCTGTCCATATTATTATGCGCCCTCGCGCTAACCGCACCAAAACCGTGCCCGTTAAAAGTAAGTAATCACATCTTTTTTAGCAACCCGGAATCCATCCGGCAAAAGGTAAGGGGACAATATTGGAAAAATCAAACCTGCCGCCAGCACATTGAAAATTGTGGAAAGCACGACGATGAAAAACATTGAACCCGCCGTAAAAGAATAATGATAAATCAAGATCAGCAGGAGAAAACCAAAAATATTATACAAGGGAGTCAGTAAAGCCACTAATTTTAACAAACCAAAAACACCCTCTCCCGCTAAACTTTGGTGGGTTGTCGAGGCGACACACGCCCAGACCACCAGCCCGATGGTATGCACAAACAGGCCGGATGAAAGAAAATCTTGTAAAAGGCCCGCAAACATCCCGAAAATTATGCCGGGCAAAATGCCTTGGGTAAACGCCACCATCACCAATATAACAAAAAATAGGTCGGGCTTAACGCCCAGCACGGCCCAACGCGGCAAAATGACACTTTGCAACAGAAAGAAAAATAACAACCACAAAAACAACTTGAAGTTTTGCATCAATTGCTCCGGACCACAAACACAATGTCCAATTTGGCTGGATCCACGGCCGGATTGATGGATATGGTCTGAAAAAGATCATAGTTGTTTTTGTCCGCCTTGCCAACTTTACCAATTAATATGCCGGCGGGAAAAATATCACTGCGGCCGCTGGTAACTACGCTGTCCCCCACCCTAACGTCCGCAGCAGAAGGAACGTAGAGCAATCGGATCCGGTTTTGGGCGCAGCCCGCCGCCACCCCAAAATCACGGGTGCGTCCAACCTGGGCCGAAATCAACAACCCGGGATCGGTCACCAATTGCACCCGTGCGGTATACGGAAAAACCTCATCAATTTTGCCGACCAGACCATTTTCTGAAACCACCGCCAAATCGCGCACCAGGCCGCTCCGGGCCCCACGGTCAATTAACAGCGCGGAAAACAAATTGGAGGCCCCACCCGCCACAATCCTGCAGGATTGCAAACGATAACCATACTGGTTACGGGAATAAAAACCCAGCGCCTGCCTCAGTTCTGTATTTTCCGCCGCCAGAGAATCGTAAGCCGCCGACCGTGCTTTAAGTTCAGATACAGTTTGTTTTAATTTGGAGTTTTCGCTGGCGGCACCAAACAACTGCGCCAGGTTTGCCGCCCGGCCAAAGGTTGCCGCTAAGGTGGCCTGCGCAACATATTGCACCGGATAAACCACCGAGATCAGAGCAGAGCGAAACCCGCTGATTAAAAAATTATCCCGGATGCGGGGGAGATTGATAAAAACTATACAGAAAACAATAATTAATACATAAGTAAGATATTTTTTAAATGCTGAGGATTCCATATTTTATTGACGGCTTAAATCTAACGACAAAAATTACGAATCAAAATGACGATTTTTTAGGCATGATCAATACTTTACGTAACGTATCCAGCTCTTCCAAAATCCTGCCCGTGCCGTAAGCCACGCAGGAAATGGGATCATCCACCACATAAACCGACATGTCGGTTTCCTGGCTTAAATGCTTATCCAGGCCGCGCAAAAGTGATCCGCCGCCCGCCATGACAATCCCGCGGTCCATGATGTCCGACGCCAATTCCGGCGGGGTTTTTTCCAGCGTCATGCGCACCGCATCCACTACCGTGGTTACCGGGTCAGCCAAAGCGTCACGGATTTCGGAAGAAGTTAAAGTGAGGGTCTTGGGCAAGCCGGTTACCAGGTCGCGGCCGCGCACTTCAACCGTCCGCTCTTCCCCTAAAGGATAAGCCGAGCCAATATCAATTTTAATTTGCTCGGCGGTTCGCTCCCCAATCAACAGGTTGTAATTGCGCCGGCAGTGAGAAATAATGGCTTCGTCCATCTCATCCCCCGCCACCCGAATTGACTTTGAAACCACAATGCCGCCCAAAGCCAAAACCGCAACTTCGGTGGTCCCTCCGCCAATATCAACAATCATGGATCCCGCCGCCTCCGACACCGGCAGGTTGGCGCCAATTGCGGCCGCCATTGGCTCTTCAACTAAATACGCTTCCCGGGCGCCCGCGTGCATGGCCGCATCCAGAACCGCGCGTTTCTCAACTCCGGTGATTCCCGAAGGGACACCCACCACAATCCGCGGTTTGACAAACGTATGCGGGCCATGGCTTTTGCCGATAAAGTGGCGCAGCATCATTTCGGTAACTTCAAAGTCGGCGATGACGCCGTCACGCATGGGACGTACCGCTACAATGTTGCCGGGAGTGCGGCCCAGCATACCCTTGGCTTCGTTGCCGATCGCCACAATTTTATTGGTGTCTTTATTAATCGCTACTACTGACGGCTCACACAATATGATGCCCTCCCCCCTGGCAAATACCAGCGTGGTGGCCGTCCCCAAATCGATCCCCAGATCCCGCGAAAACCGGCTGAAAATTCTATCGTAGAAAGACATGTTTTTCCTCCTCCATAATAATTTTTAGGCGCTGTGCTTATTCCGCAAAAGTTTTGATTTCATTTTCCGGGACCGGCTCCCCATCAATAATGATGCCGCCTTTCCGGCTTTTTTGTGATTCATTCAGCATCTGTTGGGCCAGGCGGTTGAGTTCTGCGTCATTGACAACCGTGGGCGCTGGCTCCAGCGTTTTTTCTTCGGTTTTATATTCCGGCGCCGGTTTATATTCTTGCGCCGGACTTAAAATTTTCCTGCCCAACGAAAAACTTATCCAAAAGCTAGCAACAATAATGGATAATAAAATAACGGTGATGAACAGGCCCTTAATAAATCTCCAGAGTCCCATTTTTGTTATCTTACAATATTTGGCGCGGTCCCGTCAAGGTGCTCCAGCAAATCCCCCGCCAAATAAAGCGAGCCGCAAACTAAGATGGTTGCATATTGGTTTTGGCGGGCAAACTGCAGTGCTGATAGCGGTGACGAAAACAATTTGATTTGAGCCGGCACGTTTGGCATTGCCATAACTCGCCGCAAAATTTTCCGCGGCGGCAAAGCCGTCGGATACTTAAAAGCCGTAATCATCACCCCGTCAAAATGGGGCAGCAAAACCTTAAGCATTTGCCGTGTGTCTTTATTTTTGATTGCCCCAAAAACCAGCGCCGCCGGCCGCGAATAACCAGATTGTTGGAGCGCCCGGATCAGATGCCTGACTCCCGCCGGATTATGCGCACCGTCCAGAATTACCATTGGTTTACGAGATAAAATCTGAAAACGGGCCGGCCAGAAAGTGTGTTTGACACCTGAGCTTACGGCTTGATTAGAAACGCGGTAGTCAAATTTTTTGAGCAGCTTTATGCAAGCCCCAACCACCGCCAGGTTTTGGGATTGATAATTAGACCGAAGACCAAAGACCGCAGGCTGCTGGCCAGTAGCGGAGACCCGCAACCTGCTGGCTATCACCAGGTGCGCCTGCTTTTGCTCGCAAATTTTCCTGAACGTTTTTATTACCACCGCCTTATCGTCACCCGTCACCAGCCAAGCGCCGGGCCGCACAATGCCAGCTTTATCTTTTGCGATTTTGTTTAGAGTTTTACCCAGCACTTCCGTATGCTCTAAATCAACATTCGTAATTACAGAAAATAATGGATCTAATATGTTGGTGGCATCAAAGGTGCCACCTAACCCCACCTCGCATACCGCTAAATCAACTTTCTTTTCTGCAAAATACAAAATCGCCATGGCGGTTAAAATTTCAAATACGGTGGGGGGATCCGGTACGGCGGCGACCCGGATTACGTTTTGCACCCGCGCAAAAAGGCGGGCAAAATCGCGCGGTGAAATATCCCGGTTATTAAGCTTAATTCTTTCGTTATAGTCAACCAAATGCGGAGAAGTATAGAGACCCGTTTTATAGCCGGCTTGCGTCAAAATACTAGAAAGGTAAGCACAAACCGAACCCTTGCCGTTGGTTCCACCCACCAGGATTACCTTGAGATTTTTTTGCGGGTTGCCTAGCCCATCCAATAGTCGCTTAATCCGATCCAGGCCGGGCTTCATCCCAAAGCGGGAGTAGGCTGATAATTTTGTGTTGCAACGACGGTAGTTTTGCTCGGACATAGCCCCGCTCCGCTCGCTCGCTGAACTCGGGCCGATGGAATCGGCCCTCAAACAGCAGCTTCGCTCGCATCGGGGGCATATGTCCTGCGCAAACGATTCATTTTTTACGTACGTCAAACTTATCAGCTTCCTGTTAATAGTTTAAAAAGCAGTGAGATGATGGCAGACAATACCGGCTGGAAGCCCAGGATTACTACAATCAAAAGCAAAAAGCCGTAGCGGTTCAAATTTTCGGCAATATGGTAAGCTGACGGCGGAAGCAAGTTTTCCAAAATCTTAAAACCGTCCAAAGGGGGTACGGGAATAAGGTTAAATACCCCTAGCGCCAAACTGATCCAAACAAAATAGTCCAAGGCCATTTTTAAAAAATAAAAGTGCGCCGGTAGCCCCCACCAGACGGCAGCGGGTACCAGGCGCAAGATTGTTCCGACCACCCAGGCGCAAAAAAAGTTGGAAAGCGGCCCGGCCAAACTGACATAAAGGATGCCGCGGCGGGGATTGGCAAAATTGTAAGGGTTGACCGGCACCGGCGTTGCCCACCCAAAACCCGCCACTAACAGCATCAAAAAACCAATCGGATCCAGATGTTTGATCGGGTTTAATGTCAGGCGGCCAGCATAACGGGCGGTGGGATCACCCAGCACATCGGCTACTTTAGCATGGGCAAACTCGTGGACCGCAATCACAATTAGAATAACCGGAATTAAAATAACCGCTGACTCCAAACTATGCAACACTTTTTATGCTCCTAAGCCCGCGGGTGCGCTTGCGTATAGATTTTTTTTAATCGCTCGCGGCTGACGCTGGTGTAAATCTGGGTCGTAGAGATATTAGCATGCCCCAGCATTTCCTGTACAGTGCGTAAATCAGCGCCGCGCTCGAGTAAATGCGTAGCAAAAGTATGCCGCAGGGTGTGGGGGGAAGCATGACGGTTAATC
>JBAZQH010000095.1:0-5188 GCA_041645285.1 Candidatus Margulisiibacteriota bacterium
CAATGGTCAATACGCTGCTGAAAAAAACACTGTAACCATGCAAGTTTTCCCTCACTTACCTCGATAATACCTATGTATGGAAACAAAAACACCAAAAAAACCGAAGCCGCCGGTTGAAATCAACCTGGCCATTGAAGCGGAAGACCGCAGCCTGCCGCCCATTGACAGCCTGGAGTTGGCCCAATACTACGTCAATAAATACAAACATAAACTCCCCGAAATTAACAAAAAGCTTATTACTACGAGTAAATTAATCTCCTAAATAATTTTCCCCGCCCGTGAAATTTTCCCTCACTGCGCACGATAAGAAAGCATGCCAAGAATATATAGAAAACCACCAGTGGCGCTATACGGATTACACCGCTCCCGCCGTTCGGCCGCTCCCGTAGGGACCGATGCCGCATCGGCTGCCGAATCTCCTGGCGCAAAACTCCAATCCCCAGGGCTACCCGCAAAAACCAAAATATGGTTAGAAGGCAGAGTAAAAGCATTGGCTCCAGAAATGTCGTTCTTAACTACATTATCCACTGCTGCAATCGGCCTTGATCCCGCCGCCGCACTTTGCAGAGAATTACTGATAGTGATCCACGCCTTGCATCAAAGTTATCCTGTCCTTTACCCAGCAATGCTGCCTATTGCCAAAGAAGCATACAACTTTTTTTTAAGCCCCGCCGCATCTAATAAAGGATCTTTAGAATATATGTACGGCATTCATCGTTTGCGCTATATCGACGCCCGCGCAGCCCGTATTCCATCGCGCTTATCTCTTGGCGGGGAAACCAGCCAAGGACTATTCATTTTGTTGCGTAGGGGGGAATTACTTGAAAAGTTAGTTGCCGCGGCAAACATGGCTTTTTCTTGTTTAAATGTTCATCCTGAAATTATTGCGGCATGGGAGACTGATCCGGCAGTTGCTCCAAACGCGCGGGCATTAGTTAGAGCGCGCGCAAACCTCTTGCGCAATTTACGCAGCCATCTAATAAAATCCTGCATAGAAATTCCAGACAAATTTGACACAGAACTGCGTGCCGCGCTGGCTTTGCCCGCTACCTATTCCTCGGAAGCCAAACAATTTTGATTAAATCTTGCACACTCTTAAACTCTGCGTCGCCGGTGACAATGGCCGTCCTTTTACTTAACGCCGTGGCAATAACATAGGCATCCGCATAAGAAATTTTATTTTCCGCCTTCATCCGACCGGCCACCAAAGCCAAATCCTCATTGGCGGCAACCAGCTTAACCGGCCAGAGCCGGAGATAAGACATAATTTGGTCGGCTAGGGCGGCTCCGTTTTCGCGGTAAATAATATAATAAATCTCCCCGTAATTAACCGTACTCAAGAAAAGCGCGTGCTTTTCTTTGAACGCATCCCAAAGCAGGTCCCTTACTTTTTGCCAGCCCGGCTCTTCCTTCAGGTATGTCAGCACCGCAAAAGTATCCAGGGTATATCGATGTTTATTTTTGCCCTTGCTTTTGCTTTTCAAATTTTTCTTCCTCTTTGCGGATACTGCGCATTATTTCCCGCGTGGATTTACCCCTGTGCAGGATCCCCTGCGCTGCCGAAATCGGATCGTCAATAGTCAACGGCACCACCACAATTTCCCCGCCCACATCCAGCAGCTCAACGCGTGACCCCGGTGCCAGGTTATATTTTCGACGCATCTCAACCGGCAGCACAATTTGCCCTTTTGTAGAAAGCTTGGTAACCATATTTCCTCCTAGTTTACCTCCACGCCAAAAATTTTTGTGTGTGGTAGTTTTACTTTTTAATGAATTGTATTACTTAGGACGGGCTGAGT
Source organism: Candidatus Margulisiibacteriota bacterium (assembly GCA_041645285.1). GTDB lineage: Bacteria > Margulisbacteria > WOR-1 > JAHJIW01 > JAHJIW01 > JBAZQH01. The sequence continues at coordinate 1,800 of JBAZQH010000095.1, forward strand.
CAATCTTAATTTTAAATAAACTATCTTGAATCCAGATGCCCTAAAGCAAAAAGATTCGTGAAGCGAGGCACATATACCCCTGGAGGGACCGACTGTTTTGACCCCGATCGGATCGAGGGAGTTTCGGGCCCGAGCGAAATGGGGTATATGGCCGAGCATCATTACTTAATATGCTGAGCAGAAAGGGCCATACTCATTTTGATGCTATAATTATCCCATGTCCGCCTTCACCTACAAAATCGGCAATGCGCTGTACTTAAACATCACTAACCGGTGCACCAACCAGTGCACATTTTGTATCCGTTATATCAGCAAGATTTTCAACGGCGCGCATCCCCTCTGGCTCACCCAAGAACCCACCGAAGAAGAACTATTAAAAGAAATCGGCGATCCAACCCAATACGATGAAATTGTATTTTGCGGCTACGGCGAGCCGCTAATCCGGCTCGAGCTGGTAAAATCGCTTTGTAAAAAAATTGCGGCGGCGCGGGAGACCGGCCGCAGCGCGGCGCGTAGTCCCAAAATCCGTATTAACACCAACGGCTCCGCTAACTTATTCCACCAGCGCAATATCCTGCCCGAGCTAGACGGACTGGTCGATGAAATGCACATCAGCTTGAATGCCGAAAACGCACAAAAATACGCGGCAATTTGCCGCCCCACCTACGGGGAAAAGGCCTACCCCGCCCTGCTGGAGTTTGCCCGCGAAGCTAAAAATCATATCCCCGCCGTAACTTTTTCCGTTGTAGATTTACCGGACATCGACAAAGCCGCCTGCCAGCGCATTGCCAATGAATTGGGCATCGGCTTTAGGGTCAGGCCGTATTATGAGTTAAAATATAAGAAATAGAATTATTGTATTAACTCTTCAGTCAAATATTCCAACTAATCATCGTTAGAATGATCTGCCGGTGGCAAAACCGTTACTTCTTGTTGGCTGATAATTTTACCATTTGCATCCCTAACATAAACGGTATATCTATTCACTAAAGTTTCCCGATCTCCTTGCTGCTGGCGTGCTACATTAAACTCTACCGTGGATTTTTTTCCAGGGGCAACCGGTTTTTTATTGACTCCAGTAAAAACACGATCTCCACAATCAGCGTTGCTTTCAGAACACCCCAGGCCCAAACTCTTGGATCCCGTTATGGTAACGGTGCTTCCGGCTGGCAGTGGATCTATCTTCACCTGCGCGTTTACCCCCCTCGCCCCCCTCTCGTCATCAGTATCCTCCTGGGCAGTGACCGTAACCGGCGGCAGAACAGTTGGGGTCGTCGGCGCAGGGGGTGGCGGGCTGGGCTGGGTAGATTGGGCATTGGCAACTCGAGGAAATAATATTGCTGCGATTAATGGATTTATTCTCATGGTTGTTTCCTTTCCTTGCAATCTTTAAATTAATTTCCTGCCTGCGGCAAGCATTTTCTCTTTGCCTCCTTTCCCCTCCATATCGTGTGAACGCAAAAAAAAATTCAAATTAACCTGCCGTTATTTTTGCAAATATTTACATTTTTTTGCGCGGATAATTGCATCTTCCGCTTCAGATAGTTTATAATCGATTTTGTGCTAAGCCCAAAATATAATTTAATAGTAATCGGCGGCGGACCGGGGGGTTACACTGCCGCAATTAAAGCCGCACAGCTGGGGCTTAAAGTTGCGCTGGTTGAAAAAGATCAGGTAGGCGGCACCTGCTTAAACCGCGGCTGCATCCCCACCAAAGCCATCCTTGAATCCGCCAAATTGTTTGCAAAGATAAATAACGCCGGGAAATTTGGTGTTAAAGTTGGATCAGTTGAAATTGATTATGCCGCTGTCCTGGCGCGCAAAAACCAAATTGTTTCAAAGCTAACCAAAGGCGTTGAATTCATGCTTAAAAACGCCAAAGTTGATTTAATTCGTGGCGAGGCAAAATTAGCGGCAGGCAAACCGCATGCGATTGAAATTTCTACCAACGGCAAAACCGAAACCTTAATCTGCGAAAAAGTCATCCTGGCAACGGGGTCGGAACCGGCCCTAATTAAAAATTTCAACATTGACGAAAAAGACATTTTAACCAGCACCGCATTTTTAAATCTGGAAAGATTACCCAAAAGTATTTTGGTGGTGGGTGGCGGCGTGATGGGAGTTGAGTTTGCCGGTATTTTGTCCCTCTGCGGCGTAAAAGTCACAATTATCGAAGCACTGGAGCGCATTTTACCGGCAGAAGACGAAGAAATCAGCCGGACCTTGTCCCAAATGTTTAAAAAACTGGGCGTCGAAATTTACTGCGGAAAGCAAATTGAATCGATAGCAAAAGATAACGGTGTCACCGCCAAGCTATCCGACGGCGTTGAATTGCGCGCCGAAAAAGCCCTCATCACCATTGGCCGGCGCTTAAATACCCAGGAATTTGAAAAATCCGGCCTTAAAATTGAGGGCGGCAGCATTGTAGTTAACGAAAAAATGGAAACCAACTTGCCGGGCGTGTACGCCGTTGGCGACATCACCGGAAAATATTTACTGGCGCATGTAGCCATGGCGCAAGGGAAAGTCGCGGCCGCAAACTGCGCCGGCAAAAGCAAAACCATGGATTACTCCGCAGTTCCCTGGTGCATTTTTTCCTTATTAGAAATTGCACGGGTAGGATTAACCGAAACTGCCGCCAACCAGGCCGGCCGCAGCGTAAAAATTTCCAAACTCCCCTACCGCGCCATCGGCCGCGCCAAAACCATGGAAGCCGAAGAAGGATTTATCAAAGTTATGGCCGAGCCGCAGTCAGCCGGACCCCGCAAAATACTCGGCGTCACCATCATGGGTGAAAATGCAGCAGAAATTATCCACGAGGCAGTCCTGGCCATACAAAATAACCTGTCGGTTGAGCAGGTTGCCAAAACCATCCATGCCCATCCGACACTTTCCGAAGGTATAATGGAAGCGTTTGAAATGAGCGAGTGAGTTTATTATGCCCTATCAACTGCAAAATATCCCGCTGGACCCTAACCAGGAACACACCTGGATACATTTAAACCAACTTCCCTATGCCACCCGCAAAAACTGGATTAAAAATAACCTCCCGGCAATCCTCAATACCCTGGAAAGAGTGAGCCCGGAACAAAACCCCAAAGAATCACCCCTGTTAAATCCGTGGCATTGCATCGGTTACGTATGCTTAAACGATAACCTCTACCTCGAAGCCGAACAAATTTACGACGCCATGATAAAAAAGTCGCGGGAAAAAAGGGCCTCCTTGGGTTTGCCGGCCTACTACCGCGGGATTGCACGTTTTTTGCAGGGCCGGTACAAAAACGCTTACGATGACTTCAAGCTGGCCCAGCAATCGGATCTGCACCATCGCCTCTCCGACAGCTTATCCCACCGGGCGGTGGCTTACATGGAAGAAACCCTTTTTCCCA
>JBAZQH010000096.1:0-5183 GCA_041645285.1 Candidatus Margulisiibacteriota bacterium
GGAAACGTTGGCCGCTCCGGTGAAAGGCATGGCAGAAAACAAAGTGATTTTGGTGTAGCGCGCAATCAAGAGGTGCTGGACATAACTGGCAACCGCAAACTGGTTTAAGGCCTGCATAACGTTGGTTTCGCTCTGGCGGTCCATAAAACCACTCTCGCTTCCCGTAAAGTTAACTTTACTTAAGAATCCATGCCGGCTGATTTAAACAGTTGGTGCAAAAGATTGACAAATTGGCCGGGCTTGTCTTTTTCAATTGAGCTTAGGTCGCCATCAATGCGTTTGGGTTTGCCGGCAATTACCGCCACATCCGCCCGATAATACTGGCTGATTGATTCTTTGCTCATGGTAGGGTTATAACGCGGGGCGCCGTAACCGCCGCCACCGGCATAACCACTATTATTTGCCATTCCTGTGTCTTGCATAATATCTCTCTCCTACATATTTATCGGTAAAGTCAGCAATAAATTTCAGTTTGGGGAGGGGTTATTTTAGAAGAATTTCAATCAATTTATCCCGGCTTTTTTCGCCGTGGATAATTTTAACCTGCCGGCGTTTCACCTTAAAATGTTCGGCCAAAAAATCAATGAGGGCGGCATTGGCGCGGCCTTCAATGGCGGGTGCCGTTAAGTAAACCTTGTAGCGGCCGTTTTCCTCGATAATTTTATTCTGTTTGGCGTTGGGGATCACGCGGAGATTTAGGCGCATACCACAATTGTATAGTAAAAACTAACGAAAAAACACATGCGTTGGGCTAGCCCAATACTCTTCCCCCGCCACAAATAGCGAAGAATATTCCCGTTGAATGCTAATCGGAGGACTTAACTCAATACGCCTTCCTGCAAACTCAAGCGCGTAGAAAACATCGGTCCATGTTTTTTTATAAGCGGGGTTAAAATCAGGAGCGTTGCCTTCACCTGAAACAACAGTAAAGTCTTGGCAGCTCTCTTTTTCTTTTCGGCGAAACAGTTGAACCTGGGTCTTACCCAATACAATATTCATTGTTTTATCGATCCCAAATTCCTGCTTTAATATCCCCAATATGCGCAAATTTTCTGGAAGCGAAAATATCGGTAAAAATGTCCCTCGGGCAGCGGTTTTGGGTAAATTAGTTTGTATCTCATGCCGCAATCGCTCCATGGCGGCAGCTCTTACCAATCGATTCGCGCTGCGAGCAAAAAAAATCAAACCGACATCTTTTCTAATTAGTGCAGTACGTAGTCCCATTTTTAGTTCCTCCCTTCAACCCTTTACTTTCGGCATAATTTGTAATAAATTTCACTTTTCTTTATAATTAATTTTACCGAATTCCCGTTTTTAATAGATTGGAGGAATTTATATGCACACTAAAACCCTGGTCGTTTACTATTCTCTCGAAGGTAACACCCAATTTGTGGCTGAAACCATTGCCGCAATCTTGCGTGCCGACATTTTAAAAATCCAACCCCAAAAAGAAATCAATGCCGGTAATTTCATGAAATACTTATGGGGCGGCCGGCAAGTGGTAATGCGGGAAACGCCCACGCTATTGCCGCTGGATAAAAACCCGAACGATTATGACACCTTAATTATTGGCACGCCGGTTTGGGCCTTTACCTTTGCACCGCCGCTGCGCACTTTTCTTTCTGAAAACAAAATCATCGGCAAAAAAATCGGGCTGTTTTGCACTCACGAAGGCGTTCCCGGACACACCCTACAACACATGAAAAATCTGCTCCCGGACAACCAATTCATCGGCGCGCTAGAAATTAATTTGCCTATCAAGAAAAATCCGAAAAAGATTATCGCTGCGGTAGAGGATTGGGCGCGCGGTTTGCGACTCGTTTAGCGGGGCTCGCTACGCTCGGATTTGAACCGCTCGGGTTATCGCCCGACGAGCTAAAACTTCATCGCCAAAAAGGCGGCGATTAAACCTCACCATTTCCCGCTAGCGGGGCTTGGATTTGAACCAAGGACCTTCGGGTTATGAGCCCGACGAGCTACCAGGCTGCTCTACCCCGCGAGCGGGAACAGAAGTATTTTCTTCGCCGCCTTTTTGGAAATCTATTAAATATTCAAAGTTCTCTCTCGGGTCATGAGCCCGATCGAAGAAAAACATAAAAAGCCGCCCCGGCGGCTTTAATAATTTTTGATTATATCACCAAAAAAACCGGGCTTCAATGTGAAATCGGCGCAAGTTTTTGGCGAAGGTAGTTTATGGTACCAAATGTACGCTTCCCAGGAATTGTCAGGCCGAGCAGATCAAGTCGAACCTCAATTACACATTGCAGAGGTTGTGCTTCTGCGTCAGCAAAATCAACAGCCACAGTAGGTTATGTAGCGGCCCCTTCCAACCCCACTTTTGTACGGCCCCCAATTACGGCAAAGGTCTTAAGAGAAGCTCTGTTTGTCAAAATTGCCTTGGGCAGTCCACACCGCCAACGGTTGCTGGACTTTTGTAATCGCGCCGCGCCAGCCGCCGCACGGGGGGAAGAAAGATTTAGTCGTCACCAAGCCATGTTTGCCGATGGCGTGGCAACCTATTATCTTGAAGGAAGAACCAGGAAAGGCGACCATGAGAAAGCGGACGTTCTCCATGGTTGTGAAACTTGCGAATTGCTGCTCGATGTCATGCACGAATGCGATGGAACTTTGCTGACCGCCGCCAAACTGCACGATGTAGTGGAAGATGCCGGCAAAGAGGGCACAATTCACGGCCCTTATTCAATTGCTGATCTGGAAGCTGACTTTGGTGAAGAAATTGCTTTTCTGGTAGATGCAAAAACTAAAATCTCAGATGAAACAGTTGAGATCAGCGCAGTGTTGGCCCAAATTGAAAAACGCTTATCGCAAATCCCTCACTCAATACAAACCTTATTGAGACGTTACCAAAAAGAAATTGCGGCACATCCTGGGGAAAAACACCTCATTTCTTCGCAAATTAAATTAATTTTATATTCCTTAATTGACCCGCGGGTTATTTTGCTGGCGGCGGCGGACCGAGGCTGTGTGCTACATGAAAAGGGATTAACCCGGCAAAAATATAAGGAAAAAGGAGAAGCCACTTTACAGTACCTTTATCCGCCGGCTTATCTTTTTGGGTGTATGCTGGCCGCCAGAAGACTGTCCAATGAGGCCTTCCGCAGGGTTGAGGAAGCTTCACCAAACAACCAATACGAAAGGCTGCTGCGCATTCGCCACGAAACAAGAGAAAAATATGCGGGCCTTTTACAAACCCTCGAAGATGGTATTCGGCTTGCCGCCCAAAAACATCCCCATGGAACAGTAAAAATATTGAAGATCAGGAGAACTTTCCGTACTCCTTATGAAATGCACTTAATCGAAAAACACCATGAAGCAGAAACCGGAAAACCCTCCCCCATCAATCCCGACCAAGACATCATGATGCTGCAGATAATTGTCCAGGAGGATACCGCTTGCTCCGATATTATATTTGATATTGTCCATAGACTAAATATTTCGGATATCGAAATTCATCCCTGCGATGGACGAATCCAGGACCGCGTGGCTGACGCCAATCTAAACGGCTATCAATCAATGCACACGGCTATCCAAGTAATCACCCCGCAAGGCACAGTAATTGTAAAAGTCATAGCTCGAACCGAACCAATGCATGAAGTTGCGGAACGGGGCCTAATGGCAACCGCTTATCACGCTGGAAAATTCACGCCCCCAAACCTGCCTTGGCTTAATTCTCCATATTTATGGGAACTGCTCGACCCTAGTCATTCACCCGAAGGTCGTTTTGATATTCTAGCTCAATTGACCGAGGCCTCTAAAGTTACCGTAGTTACAGTCGGCAATCATGTTCCCAACTCTGTCTCCACCATCCTGCCTCCGGGAAAAACTGCTCGAGAAGTAGCTTTTATTGTTGGCGGAGGAGATACCGGAATGCATTTGGCTCCTGAGGGGAATCGTTTCGGGGCCACAATCATACCTTCTGCGGCAATCGATACCCAAGTCTCAGGAAAAAAGCCTGGAATGATAACCCTCGCCACACAAGCAGAGTTAATTTTCGGCGACCACCTTGCCCATATGCAGGATCCAGTGGCCCGGCGTCACTTAAGGGAATGGCTGGAAGCACAAGAGCCAATTATCCGCCAACGATACGCGGAAGCGGCCATGACTGAAGCATTAAAACCTTATCACCTTTCATTAAGTGATTGGCAGGAACTGGTTCCGCAAATCCTCACCGAGAGAACAACCCCCGCCATGCTTTGGGAACGTGTTTGTTCCGGCACGGTTTCTGCGGAAGAAATTGTTGCCGACCTCATAAGATTTGATCGAATCACAAATTCTCCGGACAGCCATACCCCGGAGGTAGAGATTGAATTCGTAGTTTATTATTTCTCCAACACCAAAAGAGGAGAAGTGGATGCAATAAATGATACCGGAAATGCTCTTCGGCTAATATTATGCCCCGAGACTTCGAGAGTCCCTTATAGTGCGGCTTCAAATATTACGGCAGACGACACTCTCTTTTTAAGTGTAACTACTTCTGTCAAATCAGCGCTGCAACGCAGAAGGGTTGAAAATTTTATTAAGCATGTTAACCAGGGTGGACTTGGTTATCCAGCAACTGCCGCAATATCAGATATGGACGGCTAACGCGATCGATAGCCGCGCCATTTGCAAAGTGATAAAATAAACGGGATCAAAATTATAAGGCAAAACCATGGATCTTTCATTAAACCAAACATTATCTCCCCAGATCCGGCAAACGCTGGAGCTGACCCTGACTCCCAAAATGCTGACCATGCTCAAGCTGCTCAACCTTCCCTACCAGGAACTGCTGGCCGAAATCCAGAAAGAATCCGAAGAAAATGTGATGCTGGAAGTTGAACACCAAGATGATTTTTTGGAAATGGTGCAGTATTTAAACTCCAACAAAAAAATAAAAAAAGAAGTTGATTTTAAGGCCCTCCCTGGGCTGGAAAATGTCGGGAACGCGCAACAAACACTCCCGCAATATCTGCTGAACCAGCTGACCCTTGAAAAATTGCCCCCGCTGCAATGCCAAATTGCAGAAAAGTTAATTGGCGCCTTAAATAACGACGGATATTTACAGGATTACCCCGCGGTACGCGAACAAATCGAAAAAGAACTGCAAGTTTCGCGCCCCACCGTGGACAAGGTTTTGAAAATTATCCAGGCCTTTGAGCCCGACGGCGTGGGTGCCGCAATTT
>JBAZQH010000097.1:0-5157 GCA_041645285.1 Candidatus Margulisiibacteriota bacterium
GAAGGCGTATAAATAGGAGGGTGCGATGGAAAATGTAGCCTTTGAAGATTTTAAAAAAATGGAATTGAAAGTGGCGCAAATTAAAGCCGTGGAGGATATTGAAGGTGCGGATAAAATTTATAAGGTGACGGTGGATTGCGGGGAGGAGCGGGTGGTGGTGGCGGGGATCAAGCTCTGGTATACAAAGGAAGAGTTGGTCGGGAAAAAGGTCGCTATGATCGCAAACTTGGAACCGCGCACGATCCGCGGAGTAACCAGCCACGGCATGATTTTAGCGGCGTCAAATGTGGACAAGACGGCTTTAACGCTTTTGGCGGTCGACAAAGATGTCCCAGCGGGAAGCTTGATTTCTTGATTACTCTGCGGCGCAAGTTGCCGGCGCTTAGGCCCGGGTTAAGTGCTCCATAATTCTTTCCAAATCTTCCTGCGTGTAGTAATTAACTTCAATTTTACCTTTGTCGCGCGTGCCAAAAACCTTTACTTTTGTTCCCAGCGCGGTGGTCAATTTATCTTCCACGTCGCGCAGTTCGGCGTTTTGGGTTAACTTGCTGCGGCGCGTGGTTTTTTTGTGCTTTTTGGTGATAGCGGAGGTGGTGGTTTCGGTATCTCTTACGCTCAATGAATTTTCTTTGATTTTTTGCCAGAGCTGAATTTGGTCGGCGGGGTTATCCAGCGAAAGCAAGGCGCGGGCGTGGCCGGCGGTAATTTCTTCTTTTTTCAAGCTGTCTTTAATTTCGGCGGGTAAAGACAATAGACGCAGGCAGTTGACAATGGTCGTGCGGTTTTTCCCCACTTTTTCGGCAATTTGGTCGTGGCTTAAGTTAAATTCATTTTGCAGGCGGTGATAAGCATCGGCTTCATCAATTGGATTTAAATCTTCTCTCTGTACGTTTTCAACGATGGCCAGCTCCAGCGCTTCTTCGTCGCTGAAATCTTTGACAATTGCGGGAAGCACGGTTAGTCCCGCCTGTTTGGCGGCTCGCCAGCGGCGCTCCCCCACAATTAATTCATATTTGCCCCCGCGCATCCGAGTCAAAACCGGCTGGGCCACGCCCGATTGGCGCAGTGAATTGGCCAATTCGGCAATGCTTTCTTCTGAAAAGGTGGTGCGGGGCTGGCGCGGGTTGGGGACAATTTGGTTGATATCAATATTAACAATGGTCCTCCCGCCGGTAAAAACCGACCCTTCAGGAATTAATGCTCCGAGTCCTTTGCCGAGTGCTTTGCGTTGAACTGCCATGGTTTATCCTCCTATGCGGTTATTGCTTCTTCTAAAAGTTCTTCTCCCAACATTTCTTTTGTTAGCTTTTCGTAGGCCTTGGCGCCGGTTGACGCCGGGTCATAAAACAAAATGGGTTGCCCAAAACTGGGGGCCTCGGCCAGCCGGATGTTGCGCGGAATAATAGTCTCAAAAACCTTATCGCCAAAATATTTGCGGGTTTCTTCGGCAACCTGTTCGGCCAAAATGGTTCGGACATTAAACATGGTCAGCACAATCCCCCTGATTTTTAATTCGGGGTTTAAGCTTTGCTTAATCAAGTTAAGGGTGTTGTTTAAATGTCCAATTCCCTCTAAAGCATAGTATTCGCATTGAATGGGGATGATGACTTCGTGGGCGGCGGTCAAGGCATTGACGGTTAAGAGAGAAAGGGAGGGGGGACAATCGATAATGATAATTTCGTATTGGTCTTGTATTGCAGCCAGGGCCGATTTTAATTTAAATTCACGGTTTGGTTCGTTCACCAGCTCAACGTCGGCGCCGGCCAGCCGCGGGGTGGAGGGAATTAAATCGAGGCCGGAGATTTTTGTCTTTAAAATAATTTCGGCCACGGGAACGTCATTGGTTAAGACGTCGTAGAGGCATTTGGAAATCTGGGTGCGGTCAATGCCAACTCCGGAAGTGGCATTACCTTGCGGGTCAATATCAATCAATAAGACGCGTTTGCCAAACGCCGCCAGGTAGGCAGCTAGGTTAACGGTAGTAGTGGTTTTTCCCACTCCGCCTTTTTGGTTTACGGTTGCAATGATGGTGGCCAAGTTTATCCCCTTAAAAACGGCGTTATTATAACATTTTTATTGATAATTTATGCAAGAAATGACGTTTGCGCTACGATTAACTATTAAGTGACCTGCGTGAGGACGACAAACTTGGGCCGGATGCGCTTAATTTAATCGCCGATTTTCGATTATTAATGAAAGAGAGCGATATTGTAATGGCTAGAATTGATCCTCGGCCTGCCGGCCTGGTCAAAATAATTTATAATCCCGGAGAAGTGACTCAAGCAGAGGAGTTGGGGGAGGGGAGCATAAGTGGTGGGGTGGTTAATTTAGAGATTAATGATGATATTACGGCGGCCTCTTTGTCTGCCCAGTTATCACAGTTGGGGATTGAATTCTGCTCGCTGGAAGAACTGGAACAAATTGCCGCGCAAGACGGGGATGACGTTTTTGGCGCGGAAGAGATTGGGATTTTGGACCAATACATTGAAGAAGCTTTGTCCGATGACAAGGAATACATGCTGGCGGCGGTGGAGCAAAATGGTTTACTGCTTGAGTTTGCCTCTGAAAGATTACAGAACGACCCGGACGTAGTGCTGGCGGCGGTGCGGCAAAATGGCCGGGCACTGGCGCTGCTCAACTTATATTCATCCGTTGCCAACATGGAGGAAGCAATGATGTCGGCAATGAAGAATCTGGAAGCCAGAAATGATAAGGCAGGGATTATTTCTATACTGCAAAAGCCGAGAGGGGGAATGCTCATTCAATTTCTTTCCTCCTTGATGAGGGATGATCTGGACATTGCTTTGGCCGCGGTGAAACAGCGTGCGAATGCGATAGTATTTTTGTCCCCTCAACTTCGAGATAACGAAGAGATTGTAATTGCCGCCTTGGCTTTCCATGAACCCGAGGTTGGCGGATTAGAGTTTGGCCCTTCCGGGGAAGTTTTAGAATATGCATCAGAAAGGTTCAGGGACAATCCCTATATTGTTTTGCTGGCGATGTCGAATGCAGATGCTTTGGATAATCCGCTAAAATATGCCAGCGACCGCCTGCAGAATAATCGTGTTTTTGTTGAATATGCCCTAAGGGTGATGGGGGGCAAAATCAAGGTTGCAGATGTGCCTCTGGATATTTTTGAGTATGGAACTACTGAAGATCTTTGGAATAACCCGGATTATGTTTTGTCATTATTGCAAAAATATCCTTTTGCGGCTGACTGTGTTTCAGAAAACCTGAGGAATGACCCGGATTTTATGCTGCAGGAGGCGAAGTTGCATGTGAAGTTTTTGAACTTCACAGGAGAACAATTGGCGGAAGATAAAAATTTTTGGCTGGAAGTCGTGGCCAGATTTCCGGATGCGCCGATTCCGGATTGTTTGCGTGAAGATGATGATTTTATGCTTGCGGCGGCCGTGAAAAATCCGAAAATTTTATCTGAAACCTGGGCAGAAAAATACGCCCAGGATCGCAGTTTTATGCTGAAAGCAATTAAGGGTAACCATGATGCGTTTTATTTTGCTGACGCCAGTTTGCGGCACGACCGCACCTTTATTTTAGATGCCTTGCCGCTTATGGTCGCGGACAAAAGTATTGAGCTTTGCCGACGGGCCATTCAGGAATATGGCATTGATTTCCCCTGGAGGTTTTCCTACGTGCAGGATTTGCAGGAAGTGTTAACCAATCTTGATAACTTGCGTAACGGAGTTGCTGACTCACGGCCGCTGGCCGTTATAACTTATACCAAAGACGATTGGAACGGCGCCTTTGAACAAAATCAGATCGACGAATTAATACAGCAGGGTTATAACGTATTGTATTTTGAAACATTTGCAACTGATGTGGCGACCGCGGCGGTGCGCCAAGCCAATGCATCAAAAAAGGATATCTTGTGGGTAATTGGAATGCATGGTCAGTCAGGTGCCATGACGGCAAGCTTACCCATAAAATCGGTCCCCCGTGAAGTTTATGATAAGTTCTTTTTTGACCTTTCTGATTTGGCGGAACTGCAGGCCATATCAGAATACGTGCCGGAGGGATCGGTGATTGTTTTAGACTCTTGTTCAACCGGGCAAGGGCGAGAAAAGGGGCAAAATATGGTCAACTTGTTTGAAAAAGCTTTTCCGCGAGCGAAAGTCTTTGGCTTGACCTTTCCTAGTGGAGTGAAAAGATATAATTATGACCCGGCAACTCACAAGGTTATCGGGGTAGAAAGCAAGGACGGGCCCGGCGCCATATATTCCAGCAAATAACAAAGTTTTACCGGACCGCATGCCTCGCGACTGATTTTTCTACTACTATCAAGTTCCGGGCCGCTTGATTTGTCAAAACCAGACCTTGCATTTTTTTAATCCTTCCGCCAAAATTAACCAAGGATTTTTTTGCGGCGGCAATTTCCTCCTCAACCCCCGGCCCCTTCATTGCCACAAATATCCCGCCAGGTTTTAAAAAGGGCAGGGCATATTCAATCAGTTTGTCCAGTTTTGCTACTGCGCGCGTCACCGCCACATCCAATTTGCCGCTATATTTTGGGTCTTGATTTAACTTTTCAGCCCGTCCCCAAATAATTTCGATGTCTTTTAAGCGCGGGTCAATTTCGGATAGTTTATCGACGAGATGGCGTAAGAATTCGCATTTTTTTCGTGTAGCTTCAACCAACGTCAGTTTTGTTTCCGGCCGCTCAATTTTTAACGGGATTCCCGGAAACCCCGCCCCGGTCCCGATATCAATTACTTTTTGATCAATTAGATCAATTGCCTGCAAAACGGTGCGCGAGTCCTCAAAATGTTTAATCTCAATATCTTTTGGGTCGGTGATGGCGGTAAGGTTAAATTTTTGGTTCCAAGAGAGTAGCTCGGTTAGGTAGGAATTATATAGTTTATCTTTATTCATTTTTCTTCTTCTGTAATCTTATTTTAATGATACTATTTTTTGAATTAATTGGGCAAGGGTTCTTTTTGTGAAGTCGTAAATTACTTGTAGAACAGTCGGTTGTTTCCGCGAGGCATATTGATCTTCCCCCAATAAAATGGACACTTTTTTATGTCACCATGGAGAACTTTTGTTCATAATTCCAGGGTGACAGATAATTAAGCGTTGAATGCCTCCTTTCCCGATTATAGAACGTTTCTACATAATCGAAAATACTATTTTTTGCTT
>JBAZQH010000098.1:0-5144 GCA_041645285.1 Candidatus Margulisiibacteriota bacterium
TGTACGATGCCATTGCCGTAACGTAATGCTGTTTCAATTGATTCCACCAGCCGCTTGCGGCCGGCGGCAGGCGTCACGCGGTCAATTACAATATCAATATCATGCTTGATTTTCTTATCCAAAACCGGCGGAGATTCCAATTCAACAACCTTGCCGTCAACCCGCGCGCGGATAAACCCGTCCTTCAAAAAATCTTTAAATAAATCGCGGTATTCGCCTTTACGTCCCCTCACCGCCGGCGCCAGAATAATTATCTTCTTGCCTGACGCGGAAGCCATGATCTGGTCTGCAATTTGGTCTGGGGTCTGCCGGCTGATTTTTTTGCCGCATTTGGGGCAATGCGGAATACCGATATTGGCATAAAGCAGGCGGAGATAATCATAAATCTCTGTGACGGTTCCAACCGTAGAGCGTGGGTTGCGCGATGGGGATTTTTGGTCAATCGCAATTGCCGGCGACAAACCGTCAATTGAGTCCACGTCCGGTTTTTGCATCTGCTCTAAAAACTGGCGGGCGTAAGCCGAGAGTGACTCTACATAGCGGCGCTGTCCTTCCGCATAGATAGTATCGAAAGCTAGTGATGACTTTCCTGAACCCGAAAGCCCGGTAAAAACAATAAACTGGTTGCGCGGCAACTCCAGATCAACATTTTTCAGGTTATGTTCGCGGGCGCCTTTGATGATGAGTTTGTCGTTGGGCATTAGGGAGATATTCTATCACAGCGTGAAAAATGAGGGCAAATTTCACCTTAGCTTGCCGGCACAATGCTTGCTTCAACTTTACTTTTAATAAGGCCTCCCGTGAAATCAAGCTTGCGAGAAAATTCTTCACGCAATTCTTCTTCATCCTGTAATCCATGCCATATCGCTACCAGATCATCCACAACCTTTATTATGCCGGACTCCATCAGCAAGGCAGCAATCACGTTGACCCGGCGTTCCCCGTCCACATCTTTGCAACGTAAGGCAGCCCGCAACGCCGGAAAAGCCAATGCACCAAGTGTCTTCATTTTTCTAAATTGTTTGATCTGCCGCCCAGGAGAAAGCTGTCGCTGTGGATCAATCAACGGGGCCAGCAAAACATATGCCGCCAGCTCCTCGCGCGCATACGGGGCTTCGGCTGTATTTCTTATACGTTTTCGCAACCCCTTGGCCGCTGCCGCTACCACCATAAAATACGTTTCGTCTCTTATGGTGTCTGGCAAAAACCGCTTGGCAACCGCAGAACTAAAATGCCCTAACGCACGCGCGGCGGCGATTTTTCTTTGAATAATAATATCCGGCCGATCATGTATCTCCGGTTTAAGTGCTAATTCCAAAAGATAAAAGCTAACCACGTTCCTGCCGGTGGATTGCCTAACCAACCATGGCGGGAGGAGATAAGCAGCGGCAAACCGAATAACCGAGTTAGGACGGTTAACTCCGTCTTTAACCTTTAAGCTCATTGCCATATTCTTCCTTCCTCTGGTTTTGTTGAATTGAACTTTTGCTTTGCTTTCCTATGGCTTTTCATCGTTACTTATCTAAAAAAATTGCAAGTTTAAGGCAAAATATTTTCCCTTAAAAAGTGAAATTTCCCTTTCATTCTAACGATAAATAATTGTGAGAGGTTTGAAAACTATTTTTTAGGAGGTACGTAAAATGGGAATGGATAAGCTAACAAGAGTTGACCAATGGTTTGTAAACAGAAAAATGCATCAATGGTTACCTAATACAGGGTTAAAAAGACGGATTAATGTTGGACTAGCAGGAATTGCCGGCGCTTTACTGCCAAGACTCGGCATGGATAGTTTAAGGCAACATTATTTAGGTATCTTGAATCAAGTTACTGCTACACCAACATTGCAAGTGCTTTCAGAAAAGTATCCTGGCGTCTTACTTGACGCCAGAAAAGATGCAATTAAAGCTTTAGGCACAATTGGAAATCAAACCGCAGTAACTGCTCTAGTCACAATCTTTACCAATAGAGAAGAAGATTTTAACTTAAGAAGGGATGCCGCCTGGGCATTAGGAAGAATTGGAGGCAAAGAGGCCACCGGAGCATTACAAAATGAATTATTTATAACATACTCGATGCAATTTGGTGGATGGGAATCAGTTGGAGACGCTTTAGCACACATAGCCCATGACCCCGCAGACAGAGCTGGTTACGAAGGATTTGTTCACGCAAGCAGGTTAATTGCATCATATACCGGTGGAGGGAATACGGCAAAACGAGGCGCAGCAGAAGCAGCCATTTTAACTTTAGGCATGCCTGCGGCTGTCGCGTTAAAAATGATAATTGAACTTCGCTATCCTTTGTCAGAGGTTATTGAAGCGGCACAAATATTACATTCCGCAATTACCGGAAAAAGATATACCCCACAGTCAAATTAATATCTTATTAAAAAAACAGGACCGCTTCCCCGTATGGCAGGCAATATCGCCCACTTGCTCAATCTTAGCCAGCAGGGCATCGGCGTCGCAATCATAATACAATTCTTTAACTTTTTGGATATGGCCGGAGGTATCTCCCTTATGCCACAATACTTTGCGGCTGCGGCTCCAGTAAACCATTTCACCGCAAGCCAGCGTCTTTTCCAGAGATTCTTTATTCATCCAGGCCAGCATTAAAACCGTGCCGTCTTTATAATCCTGGGCGACAACGGGGATAAGGCCTTTCTCGTCAAATTTTAATTTTGAAATATCCATATTTACCTCCTCAATTAAAACGCCGCCATTTCCTCAACCGGTGCGGGTGATGATTCTTTTTTAAATGACTTTATCTCAACCCGCACATAATCTTCGCCCAAAAGGTCCTCCAGCGCCTGCACCAGTTCCGGTGAAATCGTAACCTTACAATCATCACCCGGCTCCACCATATTACCATCCACCAGCATAAAAATGGGATCGGGGCCCGGATTTGCACTGATGATTTGCTTAAGCTGTGACAATTTATCCGCGTCCGATAACCCGTCCATGTCCAAAAATAAAGTGCGGCGGCTTTCGTATGCATCCAGCAATTCAACCGAATCTACTACGATATTCAATTCATCAGAGCGCATGTCTCGATTAACTTTGCCGCGGATAATTACTACCTGGTCCTCCCCTAAAAGCGGCGCATATTTTTCAAACGATTTGGGAAACACCACTACCTGCGCCGCCCCCGATAAATCTTCCAGGATCGCCACCAGCATGGCTTCCTTTCTCTTGGTGGTCAGCCGGCGGCACTGGGTTAAAATACCCCCCGCCACAATCTGCGTACCCTCTTTCTTGTCAGGCAAATCGGCCAAGCGCAGCGTCACCTGCGTTTCCAGTTTTTCTTTCAGGTTACTTAAGGGGTGGCCGGAGATATAAAAACCCAGCATTTCTTTTTCCATGCGGAGCTGCTGCTCGGGAGTGTGCTCTTCAACTTTGAGGTCGGCGCCCAGATCTTTTAATGACACATCCGCCACGGTTGACATTTCAAACAAGGCCGTCTGCGCCTGGTTGGTATTTTTTTGCGCGCGGCTGATTTTTTCAGATAAAGGGCCAATCGCGGCCAATAAATAATTTCTCCCCAAGCCAAAACAATCCATGGCGCCGGATTTGATTAAACTTTCAAGCACCCGTTTGTTGCAAACCCGCAGGTCCATCCGGGACACAAAATCTTCCACGCTTTGATAAGGCCCGTTTTGTTTGCGTTCACTAATAATAATTTCGTGCGCGCCCTCCCCCACATTTTTAACCGCCGACAAGCCAAACCGGATGCCTTCCGGTGTTACCGTAAAATTGCGCATGCTCTCGTTTACGGATGGCGGCAGAATTGGAATATGCATATGTGCGCATTCAGAGATATAGGTCACCAATTTATCGGTATTGCCCGAGACCGAAGTCAAGAGCGCCGCCATAAACTCCTTGGGATAATTGGCCTTCAGATATGCGGTCTGGTAGGAAATGATCGCGTAGGTAGTAGAGTGGCTTTTATTAAAACCGTAGCCGGCAAATTTTTCGCACAAGTTAAACAAGTGTGCGGCTTTGTTTTTGGAAACGCCCCGCTTGACGGCACCGTCGATAAACTTTTCTTTCAGCGCCGCCATTTCCTTAGCTTTTTTCTTGCCCATGGCGCGGCGTAAAACATCCGCTTCGCCCAACGTAAACCCGCCCACCCGGCTGGCAATTTGCATGACCTGTTCCTGGTACAAAATAACCCCGTAGGTTTCGTCCAAAATGGGTTTTAACTCCGGCAAATCATAAACCACCGGAACCTGCTTGTGCTTGCGTTTTACAAAATCCTCAACCATGCCGCTTTCCAGCGGCCCCGGCCGGTACAGCGCCAAAAGCGCAATCACTTCTTCAAAAACGCGCGGCTTCAAGTCCTTAATCAAGCCGCGCATCCCGCGTGATTCAAGCTGAAATATTCCCATCGTTTCACCGTCACACAACAGGTTATAGGTTTTTTGATCTTGCAGAGGAATTTTTTCAATGTCCAGGTTAATCCCCTGCGTCCGTTTGATAATTTCAGTGGCATAAGCAATCATGGTGAGGTTGCGCAGGCCCAAAAAATCCATTTTTAACAGCCCGATTTTTTCCAGGTCGGTCATGGAATATTGTGTCACAATTTGGTTCCCGGAAACTCTTTGCAGAGGACAGTATTCGGTCAAAGGATCGCGCGAAATTACCACCCCGGCGGCATGGACCGAAGCGTGGCGAATTTTACCTTCCAGGTGTTTCGCCGTATCAATTAGCTTTTTTACCGCCGCACCCTTTTGATACAGCGCCTTCAAATCTTTTTGCGACTCCAGCGCAAAATCAATTGTCACCCCGGGCCCAAAGGGAATCATTTTGGCAATTTTATCCACCTCGGGAAGCGGCATCCGCTGGACCCGGCCTACGTCTCGGATAGCCGCCCGCGCCGCCATGGTCCCAAAAGTAATGATCTGGGCTACATGGTCGCTGCCGTATTTTTGGGTGACGTAGTCAATCACTTCCTGGCGGCGGTCAATGCAAAAATCAATATCAATGTCGGGCATGGTAATCCGCTCCGGATTTAAAAACCGCTCAAACAGCAGGCCAAACTTTAACGGGTCCACGGTGGTGATATCCAACGCGTACGAAACAATTGACCCCGCCGCCGACCCCCGCCCCGGCCCCACCGAAATCCCCGACTTTTTGGCAAAAGCCACA
>JBAZQH010000099.1:0-5103 GCA_041645285.1 Candidatus Margulisiibacteriota bacterium
GTAATCAAAAAATTTTCAGGTGCATATTTATTGCAAACCCCGGCAATCCTCTGCCGAATTATCGATCGATTAGCGGCCGCGCTGGCTTTGCCGATTACGGTTAAGCTGCGCATCGGGTACGCCAAACGTGACGTTGATAAAATTGTTGGCATTGCCCGGCAGTGTGAGCAAGCCGGCGCACAGGCAATTTTTGTCCACGGCCGCACCCAAGCCCAGCTTTATTCCGGCGGAATTGACTATGCCTCGATCAAAGCCATTAAAGAAAATGTCAAAATTCCGGTGATTGCTTCCGGGAATATTTTCTCTCCGCAAAAAGCAAAGGAAATGCTCGAGTTGACCGGCAGCGATGGGGTATGGGTGGCGCGCGGGGCACTGGGCAATCCCTGGATTTTTCGGCAAATAAAAACTTTTCTTACTTCCGGCGGTTTATTGCGGGAACCTTCATTTGCAGAAAAAATGGAGGTTTTAAAAAGACATTTAAGTTATGTGGATAAATATAAATTGTTGCCGCCGCGCAGTAAGGTTGGGATTGGCCGCAAAGTAGCGCTTTGGTATTTAAAAGGTTTTAAACATGCCGCGGCCGTGCGCGCGGCAACTTGCCGCATCCAAACCATGGATGAATTATTTCTGCTGCTTGACCGAATAGCCAAAATGCCCGAGGTACTCGCCTAATGCGTAGTATTTTCCGTGGGAATAGCAGATGGGCTCGGTAGCTTGAAAGTTGAAAGCCCCTTTAGTATCGATATATTTTTTGTCTGCATGGATGCACAGCACTTTGGCGATAAACATGTCGTGGGTCCCAAGTTTTTTTATTTCGGTAACACGGCACTCAATATTGACCGGGCTTTCTTTAACCAGCGGGGCGGATACTTTCTGTGCTTTGGCGGGTGTCAGTTTTAATTTTGCAAATTTGTTGATATCTTTTCCCGATTTTACCCCTGCGTAGTCTACTGCCCGGGCCAGCCCTTTGGTGGTGAGGTTAATGACAAACTCGCCGGTGCGGGAAATGATGGGGTGGGAATGGCGAGAAGGGCGGATCGAAACATAGGTCATGGCAGGTTCAGAGCAAATGGTTCCCGTCCAGGCAATGGTGATGAGATTATAATTTTCTGGTTTGTCCCCGCAGGAAACTAAAACTACGGGAACGGGATAAATAAATGTGCCGGGTTTCCAAATGATTTTAGACATGGGCGGATTTTAACATCCTTTGCAGTGTTTTAACCGGTAATCCCACTACATTATCGTAATCGCCTTTGATTTTTTCCACAAAAAGTTCTTCGATTTCTTGTATACCATAGGCCCCGGCTTTGTCTAACGGGCGGCCGGAGCTGACATAAGTGCGAATAACTTGGTCGGAGATTTGATTGGTTTTAATTTTCGTGCGGGTGATGCGGGAGATGCTTTTCCCGTTTGGAAAAAAAACCGTGAGTGCGGTGATGACCTGGTGAGTTTTGCCGGCTAAGTTTTTTAGCATGCGGAGGGCATCCGCCGAATTTTTCGGCTTTCCCAAAATATGTTTACCTAAAACCACAATGGTATCTGCACCGATGACGACGGCATCTTTATGTCTAGCGGCGACGGCTTGGGCTTTTATGCGGGCGGCTTTTTGCGCGTACCCGACTGGCGAAGTTGCTTTCAGCGCGGATTCATCTATTCCGCTGTTTACTACGCGAAAGTTCTTAATGATTTTTTTTAAAAGGGCTTTTCTCCGCGGTGAAGCAGAGGCCAGAATAAATTTGGTTGGCATTGGTTGATTATAACATAGTATTAAATTACTATTTTGGAGGTGTTAAATAATAAATTATGGGTCATTAATGGCGGGGAAGACGGATTACCACGTTGGCTTTTCGCCGTATTTATTTGGCCCATCCGTGCCTTTCCAGAATAATAAAAATAAGCCAAAAATCAAATTGGCTACTCTGATAGGCAAGAAAAGCCAGAGAATGTCAACCTGAAAGTAGAGTTGCGGTAGCACACAAACAATATTTGCTAATGGTAATAACAGCCACATTCTGCCATCCACTCCCAGATCATGCAACCGTTTGAGCATGTTTAAAGCCAGTAAAGCAAGTATGACTAACGCTAAACAACCGCAGGCGAGCATTGAATATGCGTTGCCAATAATTATTGCCATAGACGAGGGCAGCAGCATTATTATTAAAAGCGGCAAAATCCCAATGGTTAATAATAATAGCGTAAGAACAATTGTCACGACAGAGCAAGTATACAGGGAATTAACAAAATATCTTAATCTGCCAATTCTTTCCTTATAAGTAAATAATTCTTTTGTGTATTGCCAGAGTTTATTCATGCATACCCCCTTTAAAGCTGCCTGGAAAATTTGGTAGCCCCACGGGGATTCGAACCCCGGCCGTCAGCTTGAAAAGCTGATGTCCTAACCCCTAGACGATGGGGCCGCGTTAGAGGTGATATTTTACAATACTGGGCAGGGTTTTTCCAGCGCTGAAATTTTGGCCGACCCGCTGTACTTAGCCGCATGTTTTATAAAAAAACCAGCAAGATTACTGAAATTTTTTGCGGTTTAAGCAGATAAAGAGATGCAACGTATTTCAACGTATTTCATTCTTTTTAATAAAGAAAGGAACTGTTTTATGCCAATTGGAGGAACGCCACCACCGAGAAGAGGAGGGAATCAGGTTTTGTTGATGCTAGGAAGAGGGCCAAGCGGGCATGCTGTGGTTGATGAAAGGACTTTGGCGCTTTCTTTAAGGATTACACGTCTGGCGCGAAGTTGCGGAATGAATCCCACTGCTTTGGCAGATGGTTTAGTGCAAAGTTCACAACGATCCGGAATAGCTTTAGAAACAATATTAGATGCTATTGCCATCCAAGGTACCTTGCGTGCCCCCGGTAACGGAATATTTTTTGCTAACCGTTTTGGGCAGGAACTGCGGATTGGTCGTGAATGGCAGGGACAAGCGTTAGAAGAAATGTATCGGATGGAACCGGAAAATTTGAGGATAGTTAATACGGTTAGGGGATTGGGTAGTGTTTTTGCAACCCAAGTAGCATTGAAGAAAAATTTTTTTGCGACTGTCGCGGAACCGGTGGAAATGCTTTTGGGTTGCGAAGCCGCGATTATGCTGAAGCATGATACTATGGTTGTTTCGGAAGAGCGCTTCTTCCTCGCGGGGCAAAGAATTGAACATACTGCTGAATTGTTAAATTGCCTTTGCGAAACATTGTTAGCGCCGGCTATGAGGTTGGAAAGGGAGGAAAGGGTGGACTCTGGTGCCACAGTATTGCGTCATCCGGTGGATGAAATAGATTTTTGGCTGAATTTGGCCTCCAATGCCGAGAAACATTGGAGAAATGTTACCCAAGGCGCATTAGCGCGGGCAATGATATTTGGCGCGCGTATCCGTAGCGTTGACTTTTCCCGGGCGGAGGGAACGCCGGAAATGCATTTGAGTTTTACTTTAGTCAATTTGTCTGGTGTCAGGATTTTAGAAGCGCGTCATCTAGTAGCTTCGGGCAGGCACGTTAAAGAATTGCTAAAATTAGCTTAATTGCCGGGCTGCGGCCTTGATAACCCTCAGGTATATAAATCCGATCTACGCTATAATACCCCCATGTTTAATCAAGGCAGTGTGGTCAAATTAGAAATATCCGAAATCGCCGCCGGTGGGGCGGGCCTGGCCAAAAAAGACGGCTTTCCCGTTTTTGTGACAGGAGCGGCGGTTGGCGATGTTATTAAAGCGCGCATCACCTTTGCCAAAAAGGATTTTGCAGAAGCCAAAATTGAAGAAATTATTCAACCCTCGCCCGACCGCGTCCAGCCGCGCTGTAAACATTACCCTCAATGCGGCGGCTGTGCTCTCCAGCATGTACGCTACGATACGCAGATAAAATATAAGCAAAAAATTATCTGTGATACGCTGGGAAAAACGGCGGGCATTCAGCACGAGCTCATTCGTTCAATTTTGCCATCCCCTTCGCCCTGGTATTATCGCAATAAGGTTCAGTTGCCGCTTAAAAAATTGGGCCACGATATTTTAATGGGATATTACCAGGCGGGTACGCACCGGGTGGTGAATATGGAAGAATGTTTTGTGCAGGAAACGGAATTGACGCGGGTGGCGTTGGGCATAAAAAATATTATTCGCGAGCATGCAGTGGCGATTTACGATGAAGAAGAAAAAGTTGGCATTTTACGACATTTAATTGTGCGGGGAAGTAGTATTACCGGGGAAATTTTAGTTGGGTTTGTGATTAATGCCAAGAATCTGCCGTTTGAGAATGAGATTATCGCGGACATTAGAAAGCGGTTTCCGGCAGTGGTGGGAGTGTTAGCCAGCGCCAACCAGTCCGCGACCAATGTGATTTTAGGTGAAAAAAACAAGTTGCTCTGGGGCCGCGGCCATTATTTTGAGCAATTGGGTAGTTCGTTGCGCGGGGGCGAGGGTGGCGGCCAGTATAAATTCAAGGTTAGCTTTCCTTCGTTTTATCAAGTAAATAGTGCGCAGGTTGGCAACTTGTATGATTTAGTTTTGGAAATGGCGGCTTTGCGAAAAAGCGATGTGGTTTTAGATGCGTACGCGGGGGTGGGGACCATTGCCGCGTATCTGGCGCCGCATTGTGAAACTGTGTACGGCATTGAAGAAATGCCGGCGGCGTGCAAAGATGCCGAAGAAAACATGCAGCTGAATAATATTGAAAATGTCCGTTATGGGCAGGGATTAGTTGAAGATATTCTGCCGGAATTTTTAAAGATGGACGTGCACCCGAATATTGTAGTGCTGGATCCGCCGCGCGCCGGGTGTACAGAAATGGCAATCCAATGGATTTTAAAATTTAAGCCCAAAAAAATTATTTATGTTTCCTGCGCGCCGGCGACCTTGGCGCGCGACCTCAAGAAAATCATCGCCGCCGGGTATAAATTGAAAGCCGTCCAGCCAATCGATATGTTTCCCCATACGCCGCATATTGAGAGTGTGAGTTGTTTAACTCGATAAAATATTTTCTCTAAAATGTGAAATTTTCCGCTTCAACAGCCGACAAACAAGTGAATATAGGTGCGTTAAAAGGAGATAATTAACATGCGATTAGTGCGATTAGATAGAATCATACCTTTAGGAAAGA
>JBAZQH010000100.1:0-4941 GCA_041645285.1 Candidatus Margulisiibacteriota bacterium
GGGCCTGTTTTCTGACCTGAATATTTATTTTGAGGTGCCCAAACACTTTGAGCAAGTTCCGGCGATGGGCCCGGGCGGAAAATATACCGGTAAGACCTATGGCGAATATTTAAAGGAATCACAGGCCTTTGCTAAAGCTTTGTTTGAGGTGTATGCCGAGGGGGATGGGGCCGGCCGGCCGTTCTTTTTCCCCAAGCCCCTGGTGCACATGACCGAGAAATTTTTTGAATCGCCCGGCCACGAAGAATTTTTGCATCTGATTTGCGCGGTGGCGGCGGACAAAGGCAATACTTATTTTATCTTTGACCGCGGCGAAACCGCCAAGATTTCGGAATGCTGCCGGCTTTCGTTTAAACTGGAATACAGTGACTTGCAGGATGCCAAAGAACCATGGCGGATGCGCTATTCGGCGCTGCAAAATGTTACCCTGAATTTGCCGCGCGCCGCTTACCTGGCCAACCACGCGGACCACCGGTTGTTTGAAATTATTGAAGAATTATTGAAAACGGCCGCGGCCGCGCATATCCAAAAAAAGCAATTTATTACCCAACTTTTAAACGAAGGCCAGTCCGGGCCGCTTTCACTTTTAACTATGAAACGCGACGATGAAATGTATTTGCGGATGCGTCGGGTTAGCTTTTTAATTGGGATTTTGGGATTGAACGAATTAGTCCAGTTTCATCTTGGCCAGGAATTGCACGAGAGCAAGGAAGCCGTCAAATTTGGGCTCAAAGTGGTTTCATACATGAAGCTGAAGTGCGAAGAGTTATCCGAAAAATATGACATGCACTTTGTGCTGGAGCAAACCCCGGCCGAATCCACGGCTTATCGGTTTGCAAAGTTAGATATGGAACACTATACTGCGCAGGCCCAAAGAACGGTCAAAGGTAACCTAGCCACTGGTGAAATATATTATTCCAATTCAACTTATTTCAATATTGCTTGTCCCATGAACCCGATTGACCGCGTCCGCGATGAGGGTTTGTTTCATCCTTTGATTGATGCCGGCGCCCTGACGCACGTGTGGTTGGGTGAGGCGCAGCCGGCGGCAGAGTCCATTGCCAATTTTGTGGAAAAAACCTTCAAGCAAACGCTTAATGCCCAAATTGCTTTCTCCCCGGAGTTTACTTCCTGCAATAGTTGTGGTAAAACTACGCGTGGTTTGCACGAAAAATGCACGTTTTGCAATTCGGCGGAGGTGGAAGGAATTACCCGGATTACCGGCTACTTTTCGCGGATTCCGGGGTGGAATAAGGGTAAAATTGCGGAGTTGAGGGATAGGTTTAAAGGGGAGATTTAGGAATAAGGGATCAGTGCTGAAAAAAGGAGCAAACAAAATGGAACAGCCAGTCAACAATTTAGGACCAGCCGGTGGGGCGGCGGAAAAAGATTTAGCAATTAAGATTTTTGGCAAGCCCGGGTGCAAATACTGTAAAACCACCCTGGAAAAATTTGAAACTTTTTTAGGAAGATGGGATGCAAAAGATAAGGTGCATTTAACTTTCCACGACATGGAAACGGTGGATGGGTTGGCCGAAGGTGCGTTTTACGGCGTCACCAAAATCCCATCAACTATTATTGAAAGAAAAGAGAGTTTATTGGGCCGGTGGGATGGCCAAGTGCCGCTCTCCCGCGATTTTGAAGAATTTTTTAAAGATATGACGCCGCCCAAGGACCCCAAAGCGATAAATTAGTGAATAATTATTAAGGAGGGGAAAAAATGAAAAAGTTGATATTGGCCGGCATGTTTCTGTTTATGTTTGCTTCCTTGGTATTGGCGTATCCGTCAAGTAGTAAAGTTATTTCCGACGTAAAAGGGGACTATAAGGGAGAAGCGATTGCAGTAAAAGTAACCGGTACGGCATGGGAGACCTCGTGGAGTGAATCGGTTAGTCAGCTGCAGCCACCCGACGAAGCCCGGATCTGGGTTGTGGTAACCCATCCTAAGGCGAAAGATGGTTCGTATGTAGTATCTGAAGGCAGTGCCGTTTATTATCGTCCGGCGGGCTCCTCCAAAGACAATTGGTCCTTCCGGGAATTTTATCTCCATAAAACCGAAGTAAAGGGAGCCGCTGCGATCTCGCCGGAACAATTACTGGCGATTGGGATAACCTGCTTAAAGAGTTCACCGATGGCTTTGAATTCCGCCGCGTACAACATTAAAAAGATTTATTCCGTGAAGTTGGCGGAGCCCAGTGGCTATAAAAGGATCAGCGCGGACCAGATGGAGTTTAATCTGACGGTAGTTTATGCCCGCGGCAGCAGTGGCGATTTAATAAAGGAAGAAAGGAAAGTAAACGTAATGGCGGTCAAGCAGAATGGAGTTTGGGGCAACAAATACTGTATTCCATCCGGCAATCCAAACGAAATCAGTCGTCAAATAATGGGAAGAGCCGCGGTTGAGGCCATGCCAAACTTAGAGGATAACGGTTTTGATGCCATTTATGGAGCAGAAGGTACCTCCTCCTCCCCGCAGCTGCCGGATGCGGCGGGAATACAAAAAGCATTGGTGGCGACGCTGATATCTAATGAAAAAAGTTTTGAAGATATTTTGAAAGTTCCCGCCAGCCAGGTGTTTTATGAAAAGGAATCTCTGGTTTGCAAAAAAGAAGGTATTGCAGTTCTTAAGGCACAGAACAATGAAGATGGTTCTATTTCTGTGCCGGTTCAAATTCGCTATAAGTTTTATGATCCGACTCAGTTTGAGCGGGAAATTCCTGTCGTATACTATAGGATGGTATACTATGTTACACAGACCTATAATTTAGTGGTAAAGCCAGCCGCTTCCCAGGGCTATACAATTGTTAGCAGTGAGCGGGTCGGCGAGCCTTTGGAGGGCTTTAAAAGTCCAGCTCCGGCTAAAATTGTTACCTTCCATGACGCCTTTGTAAAAGCGGGAAAAGCAAATTAAGCGAATTTGCTTATCGATTTTTTACAATAATCGCATTGTTTACTTTGCGCTCCAGGCGGTCTGATGGTTGATTGACCAGTTGATTGTTTACTACCAGTGTGGAGGATCCGCCTCCATCCAAATTCATTGCATCCCAGGCGCCAAGGAATAGCATCAATCTGGCTAATTCTTCTAGGTTTGCTCCGCAACTTTGGGCAGCCGTGCCTTTGCTGCCGTTTTTCTTTTTTTGCAATCCGTCAACGGCTAATAAAAGCAGACGATTATCTTTGGAGATCCCTACTGCAGACCGGGCTTTGCGGCCGCGGGCAATATCTGATTTAAATCTTTCCGCATATTTTGAAATGTAAGACGTTCCTTTCTTAACCAGGCGCGGGCCGCCGCCAACCAAATGTTTGACGGAGGAAGCGATGGATTCATTATAGGGAACCAGGGCCAGCGTGGCATCAATTTTATCCCCGATCCGGATATTTTGCGGCAGGTGTTCGGCTAAAGAGCCGGTAACGGAGAGAACGTAACCGTCGCGCGGGATGGTGGAATTGCCGAGCCCGGTTTTTTTGACCATTCCGTTAATGATGGTAATCTCAAAACCATTGAGAGCCGTACTGGTTTTTTCACCAAAAAGTGGGGTATAAAGGGTAATGCCTTCGGCGGGGCGGGGCGAGTTAATGTTGGTAATGTTATAGACATATCCTTTTTCGGTGCGGAAATTACTTTTGATCAATAAATTGTCAATAAAAAAGTGACCATCCTCGGTAATAATGAGCGCGGTCCGATCAAAGGCCGGATAAGAAATAAGTTCGTGGTTGGTCATCAGAATTCCCAACGGGTAGCCGTAGCTGGAAAAATAAGTGCCGTTGATGGCGGCCCGGGCTTGGTTTTGTTTGGCAATTTGCGAAACGGTTGCCAGATAAAATGGTTTGCGGCTGTCCCGGTTCCAGGGCATAAAGATATCCGACAGTACTTCCATCCATGACTTTGACTGTTTGCTGGCCAGCGCCGGCAAAACCTGATTAGTATTTAAATCTACCAGCAGGGCATGGGCGGTAGAAATTTTGCCGCCGTACCCGCTTTTTATTGTTAACAGCTCGATCCCTTTGTGAATTTCCTGGCGGGAAACAATTTTTTCAAAATCGCGACCCAGGTCAATTACCAGGCGTGGCGGGGCAACTAGGGTAAAGATTTTACATTTTACCGGATAATATAAAGGCGCGATTATTTTAAGGTTTGGCCCGTCAGGTAAAACCTGGAAAAAATTTACCAGCGGGTCGTCGATTTCAACAAAGCTTAAAGCATCATTGGTAGCATGGGAATTTTCAATTGAAATTAGCAATGTCTCATTCGTGGCGGTGGCCGTACAATTAGGACTTTTAGAAAAGTCAAAAACCAAGCGCAAGTAGTTGGGGTAAAGTTTATGGCGGGCCCCCCGTAAAATTGCGCTGGGTGCAGCCGCCGGGCAGATCAACTCGGGGGAGCCGATTGGTTCTTCCGCTAAAGCCGGCGGATAAAGAATACAAATTATTAACCCGCAGGCAAAGAGGAAAATGATTAACTTGCGCATTGAAATAGTATACCTATTTAATTTTATCCAGGGCCGCTTTGATGATCCAGTCCGGCGTGGAGGCGCCGGCGGTGATGCCGATACGATTTTTCCCTTCCAGCCAGGCTGGATTTAGCTCATCCGCGGTTTGAATCTGGTAGGTTGGCGTGCCGCTCTTAAGACACAGCTCCGTCAGCCGTTTGCTGTTAGCGCTCATCTTGTCGCCGATTACCAGCATGACATCAACCTTTTGCGCGGTTTGGGTGGCGGCGGCCTGCCGTTTGGCGGTAGCCATGCAAATGGTGTCAAACGCCCGGCAATCTTTTACTAAGCTTTTTAAGGCCTTGGCCATGTTTTTAAAATGCTCTTTGGATTGGGTGGTTTGAGCTAAAATTCCCACGGCGGCGCGTGCAGAGAGTTTTAAGTTTTGTAGGTCAGCGGCATTTTCAATTGCAATGCCTTTGTTCTGGCTCCATCCCAGCAGGCCTTTTAC
>JBAZQH010000101.1:0-4764 GCA_041645285.1 Candidatus Margulisiibacteriota bacterium
AAATGCCGGATGACACCCCATACCGGGACTACGTAGAAACCATCCTTAATCCCCATGCCGCGGTTACCGCCTTAGCGGATGGGACGATCCTCACCCGACAACCAAATAATTCAATATTCATTGAACTGCCGGATGGCCGGACAACTTTTGAAGTAACCGGGCGCGGCTCGCTCATATCTTCTGTCCCAATGTCAACAAAAGAAATTTATGCCAGCTTAGCCGCTGAACGCCAAAAAATTGCCGAGGATAAAGAAAGAGCCCGTCCCAAGCCCATTGCAAGCTTAAGCGGTACAACCCACAGTTATAAAGATGGAGCTTTTCCTTTTGGGCTCACCGCGACCGGAGCGTTTTATTTGGAGAAAAGGGAGACCACGTTTTTTGTTAGAGATTTAACCAGCGGCAAAAGTATTGGCGGCCTACTGGCTGACTGGGAGGGCGCACGGGAGTTACCTTGCGGTTACTATTATTTACCCGAAAAAATTCAACCTGAAGTGGCCGTTGCCGCAATCGAGTCAGATCTAGATGCAAATCGGGCACTTGCGGATGCTACCCCCGCTCTTCGCGAAGGCGGCGGAATCGTTAGCTGGCAAATGCATACTTTACAACGCGAATCACCAAAATAAACTTAAAACAGCGGCTGGATAATTGTCAGCACGCCAAAAATAATAAACAGGGCCGCGGAAAGCAAGTTAACCGTTCTTTCGGCGGCCTTATTTTTTAGCCAGGACCCAACCCACGCCCCCGCCACCGCCACCGATCCCATCCCCAAAACTGCCCCCAAAAACACTGAAATCGGCGCATTATATTTCATGGCCAGCGCGGCCGTCGCCAATTGCGATTTATCGCCAAACTCTGCCAGGAAAAAAGAAACAAAAATCAGCCAGAACGGCGGCAGTTTAAATTTACTGTCTTCCTGGTTGTCCCCGCGCGGGACGGCCGCCCAGATGCCAAAAGCCACAAACAAGCAGCCGCAAATCAAATTAATATAAACCGGCTCAATCGCGCTCCCCATGAAACTTCCAAACACCACCGCCAAAAAATGCAAAATAACCGTAGCTAACACAATGGCGCCGGCAACCTCAAAAAACGGGAAACGCGCCGCAAACCCAAGTGTCAAAAGCTGGGTCTTGTCGCCAAATTCGGAAAGGCCAATGAGCAGCAATGCTACCCAAAATGGTTCCATCTAAATCTCCCCCTTTAACCGGTCGCCGTCCCACCGCAAATTAATCCGGCGGCGGCCTTTATACAATTTTTTTTGCAAGCAATAACCAACCAACAGCGGCAATGAAACCGTGGGCTCCACAAACGCCATCGCGCGGGTTGCGGTTTTGCTAATTTTTCCCCACGAGGTTGCCTCTTTCAGCGTTGAACCGGATAATCCGCCCCAGTGCGGCACGTCCGTGGTAACCTGCAAAGCATAAGCGTGCCCGCCGCTCTGGTTGCCAAAAATATAGCTCATGACAATTGAGTCGTTGATATAATTTTTCGGCACCCCTCCCGCCACATAAAACGCCGCGGTTTTTTTGGATTTCACCACAATTTGAGTAATTTCGTAATTATCGCGGATGGCGTCAATGGTAATCGGCCGCCGCCCCTCTTTTTTGGCGCGGTGATAGTGCTCGGTCAGGCCAATCCCGATACTGCTGTCGTTTAACGCCGGACAGAAAATCGGAACCCCTAATTTGGTCGCGGTATAAAGGATGGAATTTTCGTCGCGTAGATTTTTGTCTTTCAGCATCCGCTGACCCAGCAGCGCCAAAAATTCCCGGCTGGAATAACCGCGCGGGGAAAGGGTATCGGCAAACCGGCCAATCCAGCAGTCGGTTTCCCAAAATTTTTCCTCGTCCACGTAAGTATCATAAATGCGGTCGATAAATAAGTCGCGGAGCTTGGCATCATCAGCGTCAGGCGAACCTTTATAATGCTGGTACCCGCGCGCCTGGTAAATATCCTGGTAAATGATGGCCCCGGTGGAGACCACCACGTCCACCAATCCGTACGCAATCATATCGCGAATAACTTTACGGAGCCCCCCGGCAATCAAAGGCCCCGCCAACCCCAGCATGACCGTAGGGCGGGCTTTGTCCGCATAAAGATTTTTTAATACCTGCGCGCACTCGCCCAAATTGCGCGCCTGGATGGACATGCCGGCAAAGGCCTCCATTAAATCGGCGATGGAGATGGTGTGGGATAAATCAATTTGTGCTATGGGGGTAGACGTAAATTCCTTTTTACGCGCCCGCTGTGCCGCAGTTAGGGGGCGGGGTTGATAGGCATGGCTATCTTTTTTCTGCATATTGTATATTTTATCATATCCACTCGGGGTTTTCTGCAATCCTTAGCGGGACGCGCAAGCTTTTTTGCACGCGACCCTGCATCTGGATTATTTTAAAAAATACCATGAAATTTCCCTGCTCGGTGAACGATAAAGATTTAAGGAAGGTCAAATCAATGCCATCCAAGCTCGTAGTAATTGATGCGCACGTCCACCTCTACTCTAAAGGCAAAGCCAGCGGACAAGTGGCCGCAAACATGCGCTCGCGCGCACGCTTTGAACAAGGCGGGATTTTCATACCTGGCGTATTCATAAAGGACATTATTGACGGGAACTTTGATGCCGCAGCTTATTCAGCTACCGCCGCGCGCGCCGGCATAACCCGCGCCATCCTTGTGCCGGTTGCCACTCGGCCAAATCTGGTCGCGTCGCTAAATCTTAAGCACGCCGAAATCCAAGCGCAATTTCCCGGCAACTTCATTTCTTTGGGCACCCTTTATCCGCATGCCACAGAAGCAGCGCTGACCGCCGCCATGGATTTCATTGGCCAAAATTTCATCGGTATAAAAATGCACTCTCTTTTACAAATGTTTAATCCATCGGACCCCGCAATGTTTGCCCTGTATCAAGCTCTAGCCGAAAGACGGCTTTTTACGCAATGGCACATGGGGTCACACCCGGGAATTAATTCATTCTTAGAGGGGTTTTGCGCAACTCCGGAAAAATTAATTCCAATTTACCGGCAATTTTTTTCCCAAGATGCGGCACCCATGCTTTGGGCCCATCTGGGTGGAGCAGAATTAACCGAAAATCAGCTGGCTTTCCTGGTTGACCACCCCGCCATTTATCTTGATTTAGCCTTTACCTTTCCGCCGGAGATGGCAGCAGAGGAAGGGGGAACTGACCCTTCTTTGCTGGCCCACGACGGGCGCTACGATTATTTCTTTGCCGGCACCGCAATCTCTGCTCTGTCCCGCACGATTGAAAAGATTGGAATCGAAAGAATAGTTTTTGGCAGTGATTACCCGTTTTCCAGCCCGGTCGCGGCGTTGCGCGCCGCCAATCGTTTATTTGACCAGTTAGGATTAACCCAAGAAGATCGGGCAAAAGTCCTGGCGGGAAATGCGGCAAACTTTTTGGGGCTGGTCGCGCAATATAACCCGGCTACCCAGGGAAAAATTACACCTTTTTTGCAAGCCGCCTAAGCTTTTGCCTCCAGCAAAAACACCGCTTCGGCCGCCAGGAGGTTGGCCAGCTGAGGAGGAACATTGCGGCCGGCTTCGGACAGGTAAACCTCGCGCAAAATCCGGATGTTATTTTTCCCGCACATTTCACGAAAATTCTTGACGGTCATCAGGCGGATATTGGGCGTATCGTACCATTCATACGGCAGGGTCTTGGATTTTGGCATACGGCCGCCCAAAGCAAAGCTCAGGCGCAATTTATAGTGGCCAAAATTGGGAAAACCAACAATTGCATATTTGCCAACGCGCACCATTTCGCGCACCACTAACAGCGGGTTGCGCACCACCTGCAAAGTCATATTTAAAATTACGTAGTCAAACGACTTATCCGCAAAATCGGCCAGCCCTTTATCCAAATCAACCTGCAATACCGCCAGCCCCTTGGCCAAACAGCGGTTGACGCCGTCACTGCTGATTTCAATCCCCAACCCCCGCGCATTTTTCTCCTTAATTAACCCCTCCAGTAGTGTCCCATCCCCGCACCCTAAATCTAAAATCCGGGCATTGGGCGCAACTAATTTGTGAATAATGTCGTAATCGGGTTTTACCCGCTCTTTCCAAGGCATGATTATTTTTTCTCCTTATAGTGCGCATCCAAAAAGCCCTTGATTGCCACCGTCAGCTCATCCGTTTCCAAAAGAAACGCATCGTGCCCGTAAGTGGAATCAATGTGCTTGTACGACACGTGCGCGCCCAAATCTTTTAGCGCATCCACAATTACCAGCGATTGCTCGGCCGGAAACAGCCAGTCCGAGCCAAATGAAATTACCAAAAATTTTACATTTTTTGCGCGTGCTAATGAGTCCTTGAGCGATGGGTACCCATCCGCCAGGTCAAACAAATCGGCCGCCTTGGTAATGTACAAATAAGAATTGGCGTCAAAGCGTTCGGTAAAGCGCAAACCCTTGTAGCGCAAATAATTTCCCACCTGAAACTGCGCTTCGTCAAAATTGGTCTCAAACTGCTTTTCGCCTTTCAGCTCGCGGCCAAATTTTTTGTGCATCGATTCATTGGACAAATACGTTATGTGCCCGATCATGCGCGCCAGCGCTAATCCATTGTTAGGCGGTGTTTTATCATAATAGTTACCACCGTTCCAGTTGGGGTCATGGAGAATTGCCCGGCGTCCAACTTCATTAAACGCAATGTTTTGTGCGGAGAGCCGCGCAGTCGTGGCAATCGGGATTACATTTTCAACCCGATCAGGGAAAGCCACCGCCAACTGCATGGCCTCCATCCCCCCCA
>JBAZQH010000102.1:0-4346 GCA_041645285.1 Candidatus Margulisiibacteriota bacterium
GGGATGCAAAACTCGATTATCGTGTTGTCTGAATTAGGGTTGGTGCGGGACCGCTACGTAAAAGTTAAACTTTTCCCGAAATTTGAGGGCAAAAATTATACGAAAGGCGGGGAGCTGCGGCCCCTGCGGGTAAGCCCAAAATTGCCGGCGGTAGGGGGGATGCTGTGTTTTGAGTCGCTCTTGCCGCAAATGGCGAGGGAGCTAAGGCGGGAGGGTGCGCAGTTCCTGGTGGTTTTAGCCAATGATGTTTGGTTTGGCGATACGGCCTGGCCGTGGTTGCACCTGGGCTACATGGTATTTCGTGCAATTGAAAACGGCGGTTATGGAATTCATCTGGGAAATTTGGGGCCGTCGGTGATTTTTTCTCCTTACGGAGAAGCCATGACCCAAATTCCATTTGGCAAAATGGCCTGCGCCAATGTTGAAATTGGAATTTTGCCGCAACCGACATTGTATTTAAGATTTGGTGACTGGTTTGCATACCTGTGTATCTTTGGGGTGGTGGTTATAGTTGGATATCGATTGGTCCGGGGCGCAAAATTTGGAAAGGGCGGGTAGTTAAATCGATAACCGCGGAGGCGGCTTGATACTGCGTGGTACCGCCGGCGATAAGGAAAAGCTCGGGGAAATTGGCCTGCGCTAGATTTTTGTTGATGGCGGGTGGTTGTCCGGATAAATTGGCGGAGGTTGAAACCAGTGGCCCGCATTCGTCAATTAACTTAAGCGCGATGGGGTGGTCCGGGATGCGCAATCCAACTTTGATTGAATTGGCGGTAATTAGGTTTGACACTTCTTCGGACTTATACAGCAAAAAAGTAAATGGCCCCGGGGCATATTTTTCAATGAATGCGCGGGTTTCCGGTGAAATTTCTTTACAAAGGGCCTCCAACTGACCAAGACTGGAAACCAGAATTTGCAGAGGATTTTTTGGATCGCGGCTTTTTAGTTTGTAAATAGATTGGATGGTATCGGGATAATTGATAGAACAGCCCAGCCCATAAACGGTTTCGGTAGGAAAAATGATTACTTTTCCCTGTTTGAGCTGATGACAGGCCACTTGAAAAGGGTCATTGGCGGATAATTGAGACATGGTTGGATTTAATTATATCACTTTTCCCACAAACACCCGGTCTTTCCCAAACTGGTCGGGAACAACTTTGGTTTCTTTAAAATTGCGGCCGGCAACCGCCGTGCGGCATAATTCCAAAACTTTTTCTTTTTGGTCAAACCCAATTTCCATCACTAGATATCCACCGGGTTTTATGAGGGCAGGGCTCTTTTCAATCAATATGTGAATAAACTTCAGGCCGTCCGGACCGCCATCTAAAGCAGAAACAGGCTCAAAATCGCGCACGTCGGGCATTAGTTTGGGTAATTCAGCGATGGGGATGTAGGGAGGATTGGAAACCAGAATGTTGTAAGTTGTGAGTTGTGTATTAAGCAGATCATCTTGCAAAAACGTGATCCGGTCGGCGACATTAAACTTTTCGGCGTTGCGACGGGCCAAGGTTAGTGCGGCGTCAGCAATATCGGTTGCCGTGATTTCTGCCTGTGGCAGGTATTTTGCAAGAGAAACGGCAATTGCGCCTGAACCGGTGCAAAGATCAGCAATTTTTAGCTTTTGGCCAGGGGATAATGAAACTTCTGCGGCTAAATCGAGGACGCATTCAACCAGTTTTTCGGTTTCGGGGCGGGGGATTAATACGCTGGGATTTACCTCAAGCTCGAGCGACATGAAGGGCTGGGTGCCAACGATGTAGGCAATTGGTTCATGTTTACTGCGGCGCAAAATCAGTGCTTTGTATTTAGCCAGCTCGGGGTCAGTCAGGACGCGCTCGTGTTGTATATATAACTCAATGCGTTTGACACCGAGGGCGTAAGAGAGCAGGATTTCGCCTTCCAGGTGCGGCCACTCGATATTGAATTTTTTAAGGTAATCGGCGGTCCAGT
This sequence comes from Candidatus Margulisiibacteriota bacterium, assembly GCA_041645285.1. Classification (GTDB taxonomy): domain Bacteria; phylum Margulisbacteria; class WOR-1; order JAHJIW01; family JAHJIW01; genus JBAZQH01. The sequence continues at coordinate 1,951 of JBAZQH010000102.1, forward strand.
CGAGGATTGATTTGATGGTCCATTTTTGTGGCGAGGTCATTTTATCTTTTCCAGTTTAGCAACCCGATCTGCCGCCGCCAGCGCTTCGATGATATCATCCAACTGGCCGTCTAAAATACCTTGCAAATTATGTGAAGTAAATCCAATGCGATGGTCGGTCACCCGGCTTTGCGGAAAATTGTAAGTGCGGATTTTTTCGCTGCGGTCGCCGGAGCCCACCATGATGCGGCGGGCCTCGGTCCGCTCTTTGGCTTGTTTTTCTTCCTGCGACTCCAACAGCCGGGCACGCAAAAGGGACATGGCTTTGGCGCGGTTTTGGTGCTGTGAGCGTTCTTCCTGGCAGGCCACTACCAGTCCAGAGGGAATATGCGTAATCCGAATTGCGGAGCTGGTTTTATTGACGTTTTGCCCGCCGGGGCCGGAAGAGCGGTAGGTATCGATCCTCAAGTCCTTTTCGTCAATTTTCAGGTCGATTTCGTCGGCTTCGGGCATAACGGCCACGGTTGCCGCCGAGGTATGGATGCGTCCGCTGGATTCGGTGTGAGGAACGCGCTGGACACGATGGGTCCCGCTTTCAAATTTTAATTTGCTGAATGCGCCTTTGCCGTAGACCCCTAAAATGACCTCTTTAAATCCGCCCAGTCCGGTGTCGTTTACCGACAGGACTTCGGTTTTAAACCCGTGGCGCTCGGCAAACCGGTTGTACATGCGGAATAAATCACCGGCAAAAAGTGCGGCTTCTTCTCCGCCGGTGCCGGCGCGGATTTCGAGGAAAATATTTTTCTCGTCGTTGGGGTCTTTGGGGACCATTAAAAATTCCAGCCGGGCTTCCAACGCGGGCAGGGTGGTTTCCAATTGTTTGATTTCGGATTCGGCCAGATCGCGCATTTCGGGATCTTTCATAAGATCCTGTGCGGATTTGATTTGGGCCCGTGCATTTTTGTATTGGCGGAAAACCTCGACGGTTTCCCTTAAATCCGCCAGCTCTTTGGAGAATTTTTGGATTTGTTCGCGGTTGGTGGAAACGGCTGGGTCGGCCAGCTTGGTTTCCAGCTCCTGGTATTTTTGCTCAATCTGGTTAAGTTTGTCTTCGATGATGCTCATGCTGATCCCTTAAATTTAATTGCTGTTTTTATATGACTTCCTTCAGTGCGGCCAGGGCAACTTCAATTTGGTCATCCGACGGGTTGCGGGTGGTAATGAGCTGCAGCCACATCCCCGGCGCCACTAAAATTTTAAAAAAGAATGGGGCATTTGGGCGGCGCGCTACTCTAATGATTTCATAGGCGATGCCGGCTACCAACGGCAACAGCAATAGCTTTAAGCCGACGCGAGCCAATAGATCGGGCCGGCCTAGAAAAGAAAATACTATGACACTGACTACCAGTACCACCATGATAAAGCTAGTGCCGCAGGATGGGTGCTGGGTATTAAATTGGCGGCAGGCGGCAATGGTTAACTGGTTTTTGTCTTTGACTTTATCGTACAGGTGCACCGCCAAATGCTCGGCCCCATGATATTCAAAAACCCGCCGCATATCCGGCATAAAAGAAATTGCCAGCAGAAAGATAAGAAAAATCGAAAGGCGGATCGTGCCCTCGATCAGATTGAGCAAAATAGTATTAATTCCCAGCCCCTTTAAGCTGGCAAAAATAAAAGCCGGGGTAACAATAAACAAAAGGATGGCCACGGCAAAGCTTACCAATAGGGAAAAGATGAGTTCGTTTTTGCTGAGTTTCTCTTTGGGATCGGGCAAACTTTGGTTAGTTGAGTAGTTGATAGCTTTGATGCCCAGGAGCATGGTTTCAACTAATGTGGCGGCGCCGCGGACAATGGGCAGCCCCAAAATTTTATATCTTTTAGTCCAGGGTATTTCATCCTTTTTTTGGATGATAATTTTGTGGTCAGGGGTGCGCACGGCTACTGCCCAGGCAGTTTGACTGCGCATCAAAACCCCTTCAATGACGGCTTGTCCGCCGATGGCGAGCTGGTTTTCCGGCATAGTAACTACTTTTTCTTGGCGGTGGTTTTCTTCTTTGTTTTAGCTTTGCGCTTGGTGGTGCTGACTTTGATGCCGGAGTACTTTTTCTGGAATTTTTGGACCCGGCCTTCGGTGTCCATTAACTTTTGCTTGCCGGTAAACAGCGGGTGGCAGGCCGAACAGATATCCAGCTTGATGTCTTTAGCGGTGGAGCCCACCTCAAACGTCTTGCCGCACACGCAATGGGCCTTAGTGAGCCCAAAATTGGGATGAATTTTTTCTTTCATGTTATAGGTTCCTCCTTAAAAATACGGGATTATTATAGCATAAAAATAATTTGGCTCAAACTTGAAATTTTTGGGGGCTTTAGCCGAAAGTTATGTGGATTCACACGTATTTTTTAAGTAATTTTTTC
>JBAZQH010000103.1:0-4337 GCA_041645285.1 Candidatus Margulisiibacteriota bacterium
CCCGCTCACCAACACTGACAGCATCGTGCTGTACACCCCAACCAACGCGTAGCGGTGATTCGCAATGATTTCCAAAATCAGGGCACTCACAAACGCACTCACCACCACCTGCAACGCGGCCACGGACGCCAGCATGCCGAGATTAAGATCGAGCCCGGCCACAATCAAATAAACCGGAGCCACGACAAACAAAATCGCCACATTGGCAAAAAAGATTTGATACAAACTCGTGGCAACACTCGAATAATGCTCGCGATCGCCAAATCCCATGAACAAAGAGCCGAGCAAATTCGCAGTAGTGGATCCCAAAAAGATCATGGCCAAAAACACGAACACAAATAGGGGGGAAGGCGTGCCACCCACTTCATCCAAGGCCGTGGATAAGATGCCGGAGCCCAACAACGCAATCACAAAAATTACGCCAGCGCCCATAATTCCGCCACCCAATCCGCCCACGGTTCGCATTAAAATCGCGAACATCGAGACTGGACGGGGGCCGAGTTGGGGCTTGCCGCTTGCCAGGGAATCGCTAGTGGAGGTCTCGGGGGTTGGTGTTGTTTCAGAAGAAGTAGTTGAGGCCAAATTTTCATCGTCGAGAAGGAGTGTCATGAGGAGGGAAAATCAAGGATAAAAAGAGAAGAAACAGTCCGATGCAAAGCGCGGAATCCGCAATATTGAACGTGGGCCATGGCCCGATGCGAATAAAATCCCGGACAAATCCCAGAGAAAGTCGATCGATGAAATTGCCGAGAGCGCCGCCCAAAATTAAACTTACCATTATTGTAACAGAACACCGCTTCAAATCCAGTTTGCTCACGGCATACGCCAAAAATCCAAGCATAAGAAAAGCGGTCAAAATAAGGAGAAAAATTCCTCCAAACGGCAGGCCAAACGCGATGCCGGTATTTTTTGAATAAATGAATTCAACGCCCGAAAAAAGCGTTACCGGCTGCACGCTGAACACGGTTTCCGCCACATGCTTGGTGAACAAATCCGTCCACACAATCAGGAGAGAAAGGCCTGTGAGCACGATGTAGGAGTACGATTTTTTCAACATAAAATTTCGCCAAAAAGAATCACAGATCCCAGCATAACGAGATTTTACGCAAAAAAAGAATGGTTAGGGTTGCCAAAAGATTACAAATATGCTAAAATTAAGCCATGTTTAAACCGCAGAGACTCATTTATCGGGAAACAACGAACGGGGATCCCCAATACACATTTAAGTCCCCTCTTTTGCAAGGGACTCAAAGGGTGGTGACTGAAAGTTTCCCAAATGCTCTTGCTGTAGTGGCTCAATATCCCGGACAAGTGGTAAGAGAGACGGCAGATGCATTGGATGATGTCATAGAAGGTTCTCGAAGAGCAGTTAAAGGAGTAACAGAAACGATGTGGGCTGGGGGGGTAGAAACGGTTGGTAGAAATATATTATGGGACGACTTGGGCGCCATGCCAAGAAAATTGGTTGCAGGAGAAATTGATGCAGTTACAAACATGACATGGAATACAGGGAAACTTCTTGTTCATGGACAAGGGAAAGATGCCGCCAAATCGTTTTTTTGGCATGGGATAGGAGGTGCTCTCACTACTCCCTTCAAAGCCTTGTGGAACGGAGTCAAAGGCTTGCGTAATTTAATCCCGGATGTAGTGATGGGTGGAGCACAAACCTTAAAACACATTACAGGACTTAAGCCGGATGAAGAACAAGGGCTTACTCCAATTGAGCATGGGATTGTCCCGGCTGTACCATCCCTTTTTAAAGGATTAGTAAAACTTGTAGGGGCTCCGTTTGGGAAATTAAAAGGATTTTTTAAAAATCATTATCATCGGTTAGATACTTCGGTAGGATGGGGGAAAGGGAGTTCTTCGCCTAAATCGGATCACGCTCCAATTTCAACTCCGACAACTGCTGCTGTTCCAGCTACAACTCAAAGAACCAGTGCTTTTGGGGCAAAGGGTGTGGCGCATGCTCCTGCTGAAAGTGACCATGGCCAAGCTGCTCACGCCGCTCCACAGGCAACCGCTGCCTTGGCTACCGCGCAACAAGAAGTCCAAACCGCCGCCACTCAACCCGACTCCACTCCGGGAGTTGTTCACGGACATAGAGCAAAACCAAAAACTCACGAAACCGGAGGTCATGGCCATCATGGAGAGGCTGCTTCCAAAGCTCATGCTCCTCATGCCGCACCCGCGGTTGGCAACGCACCCGTAGCTTCAGCAACTCCACAAGCACCCGCCGCAACCAATACCCCCACCGCCAACACTTCAACCAATCTCGCCGCTTAATTTTTCTTGGTCGACATCGCCTGCAAATTGGTTTAAATTTGGGAAGGCTTTTTTAAATATGTTCAAACATTCAAAAAGTCTGCACGTGCAGACTTTTCACATCAAATAATGGCCAGACACGAACGAAGTGAGTGTCCTATCCCCCGCATTTTTTTCTCCCTTTTCTATTAACTCCTTCGTGAATGTATGGTTCGAGACGCCACTTTGTGGCTCCTCACCATGACAGCGCTTTTCCTGTCTTTTCTCTTCCGAATTTTTCCCGCATCCCTCATTCCATTGGTCATTCGTAAATTAGTCATTTTTCTTCCCTCATGCCTCTCCTCCGCAAACGTTCCAAAACCGGCTTTTTTAACTTCATCAAGTCCCCCACGCACCCCATCGATCATTTACTTTTGGTCACCGTTTTTGCATTGCTCATTTTCAGCCTCATCATGATCACCAGCATCGGGGTGCCCAAGTCGATTCAGCTCACCGGCTCTGGCATTGATTACCCCAATTGCGGCAGTGACGGCGTGGACTGTTATTTGGTGCTTAAAAATCATGCCATGCGCATCGCCATCGGCGTGTTGATTTTCGTGGTTTTGCTTAAGGTTCACTATCAATTTTGGAGAAAAATTTCGACGCTTTTTTTTATGTTCGCATTTTCACTGCTCATCGCGGTGCTGTTGTTCGGTCACGATTACAATACCTTTGCTCGAAGTTGGCTTTCGCTTCCCAATATCCCGATGCTTCAATCCATCCAGCCCACGGAAATCGCCAAACTCGCGTTGATTTTTTATTTTGCGCACTGGTTTGACCGCAAAGAACGAGAAGGGGAAATCAAAGATTTCAATAAAGGATTCATCGCGTTTTGCGTGGTATCGGGTTTGGTGATGGTGCCCGTCATTTTGCAGCCGGATTTGGGCTCAGCCTTGGTCATTGCCGCGATCGCGGCGAGTATGTATTTTATCGCCGGAGCGAATTGGAAACACATTGCTCTCGGGGTGGTCATCGCGGGGTTGTGTTCATTGGTGGCCATTTCAAGTATTGATCGCTTGCACGACCGATTTGGCGCTTATTTCAGCCCAAACGAGGAATGCGCAGAAAGTTATTGTTGGCAATCCGAACAAGCTAAAATCGCGGTGGGCAGCGGAGGAATTTGGGGAAAAGGTTTGACTCAAGGCATTCAAAAATCGTATTGGTTGCCCCAAGCCTCCGATGATTTTATTTTTGCCGCGTCTGCGGAAGAAATCGGATTCATTCGAACCATTCTCATTGTGTTGGCGTACTGCATTATTTTGTATCGCGGACTTCGGATCGCAGAGGACGCCCCGGACAATTTCGCCAAATTCGCGGCCACCGGAATCACGCTGTGGATCACGTTTCAGGCTTTCATCAACATCGCTGTCAACATCGCCATCCTTCCCGTCACCGGGATCACGCTCCCGTTTGTGAGTTATGGGGGGAGTTCCATGGTGATGTCGCTGGTGGGCGCGGCAGTGCTTCTTAATATTTCACAATACACCAATGCGCGAGCTTCGCATCCTGTTAAGTGGCGGGGGCACGGCGGGTCACGTTTTGCCGCATATCGCCGTACTTAAAGCCTTGGAGAAAATGGGGGGAAAATTCGATCTCAAAACTCGAGAGGGGGAGGCGAATTTTTTGTCGAAAAAATTTACATCAATGTCTTCGGCGGAGAAAGTGGCGCAGGTGATTGTGTCTGTCGAGCAAGAAAAATACGGAAAATTTTCAAGAAAAAATTGCCTCTATTTAGGATCTAAAATCGGCCCCGAACGGGCCATGGCCAAGCAATGGGGAATCCCTTATCAAGCCATTGCCACAGGCAAGTGGCGCCGCTACCTCGATTGGGAAAATATCGGGTTGAATGTGCGAGATCTCATTCGAATTAAAATTGGCATTTTTCAGGCAATTTTTGCGGTGAGACGATTCAATCCCGACGTGATTTTCAGCAAAGGCGGATATGTGTCTGTGCCGGTGCTGATCGCAGGATGGGTGTTGCGCGTGCCCATCGTGATTCACGATTCGGATGCGATTCCGGGAATGACTACGCG
>JBAZQH010000104.1:0-4064 GCA_041645285.1 Candidatus Margulisiibacteriota bacterium
GTTTGGTTGCGGACCCGATGGTGGACCAGATGAAAGAGAGTGTCTTGGACCTGGTAGTTTCGGGTACCGGGAAAAAAATTGTGATGATTGAAGCCGGCGCCGAACAGGTCAGTGAAGAAGATGTCCTCAAATCCTGTAATTTGGCGCTGGCCAAAATCGGGGAAATTGTCAAATTTCAGCGTAAATTTATTGATATGGTGGGCGCAGAAAAAGTGGCGTTCAAACTTTACGCGCCACATGCCGAAATCGAAAAATTTGTGGTAGCGGCGGCGGAAGACAAAATTAAAAAGGCCCTCACCATCACTGACCGTGAAAAACAGATGGCGGAAATGAAAATCATTTCTGACCATTTGGCGGAAGTTTCAAAGACGGGTGACGCCACATTGGCAAATTTGGTGAAAGAATATCCCTTTGATATTGCCGAGGTCATGGATAATCTTGAGAAAAAAATAATGCGGGATATGGTGATGCGGAAGGGACAGCGCGCGGACGGAAGAAAAGCCGAGGATATCCGGCCGCTGCATTTTGAGGTCGGGGTGCTTCCCCGCGCCCACGGCTCGGGCATTTTTACCCGCGGTTCCACCCAGGTTTTGACTGTGGTTACGCTGGGGTCGGCCGGTGAAGAGCAAATTTTAGACGGCTTGAGCGCCGAAGAAGAAACCAAGCGCTATATGCACCACTACAATTTTCCGGCCTTTTCGGTTGGAGAAGTGCGGCCGTTGCGCGGGCCGGGCCGCCGGGAAATCGGCCACGGGGCGCTGGCCGAGCGGGCATTGATTCCGGTGCTGCCGGATAACTTGGTCTTTCCTTATACGATCCGTTTGGTTTCGGAGGTGTTATCTTCCAACGGATCAACTTCTATGGCGTCTACTTGCGGCAGTACTTTGGCACTGATGGATGCCGGCATTCCGATTGAGACCCCGGTCACCGGTATTTCCATTGGCTTAATCACCGAAGGTGATAAGGCCGTTACTTTAACTGATATTCAGGGATTGGAAGATCACCTGGGAGACATGGATTTTAAAGTTGCCGGTTCCAGCCGCGGGATTACGGCGATCCAGTTGGATGTCAAAATCGATGGCTTAACCATGGAAATTGTGGAGCGCACGCTGACCCAGGCCAAAGTGGCACGCCTGAAAATATTGGATGAAATGTTGAAAATTATTTCCGCTCCCCGTACTGACCTGTCAATATATGCGCCGCGCATCACAATCTTGAAAATCAATCCGGAAAAAATCGGCCTGGTCATTGGTCCCGGCGGAAAAACAATCAAGAAAATTATTGAAGAAACCGGCGCGCAAATTGACATTGAAGACGACGGCCGCGTCTTGATCACTTCCAATGATCCCGAGGGAGCCAAGCGGGCGTTTGATATCATTTCCCAGATGACGATGGAAATTAATCCCGGCGACGTATTTTTCGGCAAAGTGGTGCGTCTCATGGCGTTTGGCGCGTTTGTGGAAATGGTCCCCGGCAAAGACGGCCTGGTGCATATTTCCCAAATTTCCCCCCAGCGCATTGCCCGGGTGGAAGATGCCGTTAAACTGGGGGATGAGGTTTGGGTAAAGGTTATGGAAATTGATGATATGGGGCGCTACAACCTGTCAATGAAAGCGGTTACGGAAGAAGATAAGAAAAAGAAACGGGCTTAGGAAAAGGGGAAGCGGTGTCTACGGTATAGGGGATTTTCTTAAATGGTGGTAACCAACAAAAACGTAAAAATTGATAAAGCCGTCATTGCCCAACATGGTTTAACCGAAGAAGAATACCAGCGCATTTGTAAAATTCTGCGGCGCAAGCCCAATTTGGTTGAGCTGGGCATGTATTCGGTGCTCTGGTCAGAGCATTGTTCTTATAAAAGTTCCAAACCCCTCTTAAAATTATTTCCTGCCAAAGGGCCGCATGTTTTACAGGGTCCTGGAGAAAATGCCGGGATCGTCAGCATTGGTGATGGCTTGGCCATTGCTATGAAAATTGAATCGCATAATCACCCATCGGCGGTCGAGCCGTACCAGGGAGCGGCGACGGGAGTCGGCGGAATTGTGCGGGATGTTTTTACCATGGGAGCCCGTCCCATTGCCGGATTAAATTCATTATGCTTTGGCCCGCTCACTGATCCGCATAACCGTTTTTTGTTTTCGGGAGTGGTGGCCGGCATTGCGGGCTACGGCAACTGTCTGGGATTGCCCACGGTAGCCGGTGAAGTCCACTTCGATGAGAGTTATGCGGGCAATTGCCTGGTAAATGCCATGTGCGTGGGAGTGGTGCGTTTAAGTGAGTCAACCTTGCTGCCCGAACATCCAATCCAGGAAGAAGAGTTTGGGACCAAAATTGTCAAGGCCGTGGCCGCAGGAATTGGCAACCCGGTGCTTTACGTTGGTTCGGCGACGGGTCGCGATGGCATCCACGGTGCTACTTTTGCTTCGGTGGAATTGGATGAAAATTCTGAAAGTAAGCGGCCTTCGGTGCAAGTGGGCGATCCCTTTACTGAAAAAATGTTAATTGAGGCCTGTTTGGATTTGGTGCGTACCGGTTACATTGTGGGGATGCAGGATATGGGGGCGGCGGGGTTAACCAGCTCTTCTTCTGAAATGGCTTCCCGGGGTGGGGTGGGCATTGAAATTGACCTTGCAAAAATCCCCCTGCGTGAAGAAAGTATGTCGGCCTATGAAATTCTGTTGTCCGAATCGCAGGAGCGGATGCTGGTGGTGGTAGAAAAGGGGACCGAGGCCAAGGTAAAAAAACTGTTTGCCCGGTACGGCTTGCATGCCGTAAAAATTGGTAAAGTGACCAAAGATAAAAACTTAAAAGTTAAGATTGGCGGCAAAACCGTGGCCAATGTTCCAGCCGAATCCCTGGCGGATAAGGCGCCGGTTTATTCAAGGCCATCCAAAAAACCGGAATATTTGGAGCAGGCGCAAAAATTAAATTTGAAAAAAATTAAAAGGAAAAAGGGGGTTTATAATCACGAGCTGCTAACCTTGCTGGCTTCTCCGAATATTGCCAATAAAAATTTTGTTTATGAACAATATGACCACATGGTGCAGGACAACACGCTGGTTCTGCCGGGCCACGCCGATGCGGCGGTGTTGCGGCTCAAAGGAACGGCTAATAAAATTGCGCTGAAAGTGGACGGCAACGGCCGCTACTGTTACCTGGATCCGTTTGTGGGGGGCGAAATTGTTGTGGCGGAAGCGGCGCGCAACCTGGTTTGCACCGGAGCCAAGCCCATTGCACTGACCAACTGCTTAAATTTTGGCAACCCGGAAAAACCTGAAATTTTTTACCAGTTTGATCAGGTAGTGCGCGGCATGTGTAAGGCCTGTGAAATGTTGGGGATCCCAGTCATTTCCGGCAACGTTAGCTTTTACAACGAAAGTTTTGGCGTGCCCATCATGCCGACCCCGGTGGTGGGGATGCTGGGTCTAATCGCGGCCAAGGATGGCAAGGAGCGTCCGCATACTTCCATGGGATTCAAGCGTGTGGGCGATGTCATTGTTTTGTTGGGGATTTCATTTGAGGATTTGGGCGGGTCAGAATACCTGCAAACAGTGCATGGCCTAAAAATCGGTAAGCCGCCGCAAATTATTCTATGCCACGAACTTGAGCTGCAAAAGGCGTGCTTGAGTTTAATTGACTCCGGTGTTGTGCATTCGGCGCATGACGTTTCTGATGGGGGGGTGGCGGTAGCTCTGGCCGAATGCCTGGCTTATGCAGAGAATGGGGTGCAGGGATTGGCGGTAACCTTAAATGATGCAATCCGGTCGGATGCCTTGCTGTTTGGGGAATCACAATCGCGCATTGTAGTTTCTCTCCACCCGGATGATATTTTTGAACTGCGTTCCCAAATTTCCAATTTCCATGTCCCATTTAAGATTATTGGGAAAGTTGGGGGAGTGGGGATGCTGGTCATGCACGACGGAAAAAAACTGCTGGACGTTGGATTGGATAAGATCAAGCAGGCCTATTTTGGATCCATCCCTTCCCGGATGGGAGTGATTTAGTTGGACGGAACCTCAATCGCCATAGTCCTGCTTTTTGTGATCGCGATATTTTCTTCAATG
>JBAZQH010000105.1:0-3851 GCA_041645285.1 Candidatus Margulisiibacteriota bacterium
TCGCAAGGGGCCAATTTATTTGGCACGGTCACGGCGCGCAGCGTCAACAAGCCGCTGGCCATTTTGTTGGATAAAAAAGTAATTTCCGCTCCCAATGTCAACGAGCCTATCCCTTCGGGCCGCGCGCAAATTTCCGGCAGTTTTTCAATTGAAGAAGTACAGGATATGGTAATAAAACTTAAAGCCGGCTCTCTGCCGATACCGGTAAAAGTAGTGGAAACCCGTATCGTGGGCCCTACGTTAGGAAAGGATTCCATCGACCGCAGTAAAGTTGCCGGCTTGATTGGCTTTGCGTTGGTGGTGGCTTTTATGATTATGTATTACCGCCTGCCGGGGATGATGGCGGATGTGGCGCTGGCAATTTATGTTGTCATGGTTTTTGGCCTGCTGGCGCTGATCCATACCACGTTAACTTTGCCGGGTATTGCCGGTATCCTTTTGTCTATTGGGATGGCGGTAGATGCCAACGTCCTGATTTTTGAGCGCCTCAAGGAAGAATTGCGCGAGGGCAAAACCTTAAAAATGTCAATTGACGCCAGTTTCACGCGGGCCTTTTCGGCCATTTTGGATTCCAATGTAACTACCATTATGGCGGCAGTGGCGCTGTTTTGGTTAGGCACCGGCACCATCAAAGGTTTTGCGGTAACGTTGACGGTGGGTATTTTGGCATCTATGTTTACCGCCATTACCGTGACCCGAATGCTGATGTATATGCTGGTTGATAGCAAAATTTTAAAGTCGGCAGACAGCAAGTTGGTGTACAAATGAACATTATTGGGCGAAAAAACCTCTGGTTTACTATTTCCACCACGCTGATTTTAATCAGCTTGGGGACCCTTTTATACAATGGCTTAACCCGCGGGAAAATTATGAACTTTGGGATCGATTTTACCGGCGGGACACTTTTGACCGTGCGTTTTGAAAAAGAGGTGTCGGCGCACGACGTCCGGGGAATCATGGATAAATACGGCTTGGGGCAAAGCGTTATCCAAAAAACCGGACAACTGGATTATTCCATCCGCACCGAGCCGATTGAAAGCCAGATTTACCAAAACATTATCAGCGACCTGCAGGCCAAATTTGGCAAAGTTGAGCTTTTGGAAGCCGACGTAATTGGCCCGGTGATTGGCAAAGAGCTGCGTACCCAGGCATTTTGGGCGCTGGTGGCGGCTTCAATTTTAATTACGAGCTACGTGGCTTTCCGGTTTGAATTTGTTTTTGCCTTTGCCGCCATTTTAGCGCTTTACCATGATGCCATTATTACCACCGGGATGTTGGCGCTGATGTGGCGCAATATTGACACTACATTTGTTGCTGCAATTTTGACTATTTTAGGTTATTCCATCAATGACACCATCGTTATTTTTGACCGTATCCGCGAGAACCTAAAAAAACCGGGTTCGGCAAAAATTAGTTTTTCCAAACTGGTGAATGACAGCATTATGCAGACCATGGCCCGCTCCATCAATACGGTTGTGACCGTATTGGTTATGGTGGCCTGCCTCCTGATTTTTGGCGGCGAAACCCTGCGTGATTTTTCAATTACGTTATTGATCGGATTTGTTTTGGGCGCGTATTCTTCCATCTTTGTGGCTAGCCCGCTGTTAGTGCTTTGGTATAAAGGCAAAAGCAGATGAGTATTTTCCAGGCCATCCTGTTGGGGGTGGTCCAGGGGCTCACCGAATTTTTGCCGGTTTCTTCTTCGGGTCATCTGGTAATTTTCCAGCGTTTGATGGGAATTTCAGAGAACGTCCCCTTTGATTTACTGCTGCATCTGGCTACGGTCCTGGCGGTCATTATTTATTTTGCGCGCGATATCTGGGAACTAATCGTTGGCTGGACCTTGGGCACGCTGGAGGCGTTTAAAATTTTACGTACGCAAGCCTATGTGTTGGGGCAGCATTTCCGTTTGAGCTGGCTGATTATCATTGCCTCCATCCCCACCGGCCTGATGGGCATCTTTTTTAAAGATTTTTTTGAAGGTCTGTTTAGTTCAGCTTTTGCGGTGGGATGTTTTTTGCTGTTGACCGCGGCGATAATTTTGGTGGCAGAGTGGTTTGGCCGCCCCAAAAAAGACGAATTCCAGATTGGGTTTTTGGACGCAATTTTAATCGGATTGGGCCAGGGTTGTGCGATTGCGCCGGGCCTGTCGCGGTCCGGCACCACGGTTTCGGTGGCGCTGCTGCGGGGTTTAAAGCGTGATTTTGCGGCACGGTTTTCGTTTTTGCTATCGGTTCCGGCCATTTTGGGGGCAGGGGTTTTTAAAGCCGCAGATTTGGTTGAGGCCGGTGCCACAGGGGTTAGTATTTGGCCGTTTTTGGCGGGTTTTTTGGCCGCACTGGTTTCGGGCATGCTGGCAATTAAAATCTTCCTGCAAATTATCCAGCGTACTTCAATCCGCGCTTTTGCCTACTATTGTATTGTGGCCGGTGTCCTGGTGATGGTGTGGCTGCGGTAATTTTCCCTCCAAAAAAACTGATTTTTTTCCTTCATTTTGACGATAGATATGTAGGGCAAAATACTATGTTACTCGACTTAATGTGGTCCGCCACATCAAATTGTAATTTGCGTTGTCGGCATTGCTGTCGTAGCGCTAGACCGGAGCGCGCTACGCCGCACCGGGCAGATATTTTACAGGTTTTAGATCATTTTCCTGCAGCTGTGGGAAAGATAACTTTGACCGGCGGCGAATTATTAGCAGACAGGAGATATGCTTATTGGCTTTTAGGGGAAATCAGCCAAAGAAGAGCCGACGGCCGTTTGGCGGTCGGAGAAATTGAACTGCAAACTAATGGAAAGATATTTTTTGATGAAAGGCAAGATAAGGTTAATGCTATTTTACGTCGTTTAACGGATTTGGGAGTTAGTGCGTTTGATGTTTCTGGTACCGGCGGGTACCACCTTGAACAGTATCCGGGGTTTGGTATAGGAGAAATGTCTAGTTTGTCAGATTTAAGCATAGCTTCGCGTTTATTGGTGGATGGGATTGGGGAGAAATTAGCTAGGGGTGGGGTAGAAACACACGCATGGTTGTTTGATTCGTCAAGCGGGACGCTTAAGTTTACCCATTATAGTGCCAATGAGCGGGGAACGGCTTTGGCAATGGTGCGCAGCAATGGCAGATTTGATCAGGTGGTTCCATTAGGTGCGGGAAGGGATTTGCCGGCGCATGTTAGAAAAACAACTTTATGTAATGTAATTAAAATTTTAAAATCTATGCGCGAAGAAGAAATGCCTCTTACGCTTTTTGTTGATTATATTGGTGATGTTTATCTTTGTTATTATGGGGCCATGAAGATTGGTAATATCCAAAACATGCCACTAGAAAAGGTTTTACAACAAGCAAAATATGCGGGCCCGGCAGGGAGGATTATTCAGTTTTATGAAGAATTGGAAAAGGCTCGCTTAGGGAATGTCCCATTGCCACCCCTTCCTCCCGTCCCTTGCCATATTTGCGGTCCTCATAACTAACGCCCCCGCCACCCATTCTCTCGGTGCCTTGCCAACTTTACGAATAGTAGCGGCTGCATAGGCGCCTGCCTTTTTTTATGCTAAGATTACTTCCAAATGTCCCGTAAAAACTTTCAAAAAAATATCCGTAATAATCCAAAAAGCATAAAATCTTCTTCCATTCGCCACGAGTTTAAGCAGGATTCAGTCGGGATTTTTCTTTTGGCGGTGGCGGTTTTTATTTTGGTGTCTAATATGTCTTCGGCTACCGGCGCGGTGGGATTTTACCTGGTAAAGCAGTTTTTACGGATGGGGTTTGGCATTGGGGTTTATGTCCTGCCGTTTTTTATTGCCATGTACGGTGTGATTGTGATTTTGCGCCACGAAATCAAAGAGTTGGC
>JBAZQH010000106.1:0-3796 GCA_041645285.1 Candidatus Margulisiibacteriota bacterium
GATTTCAGTACTGCATAGTTTGTTACTAAAGCAACTTTATTCTTTTAAACTGGCTTGATACTGTTCTTTAACCAAATTCAAAACGCGCGAAATAAACTGATCTCCGGTTAATCCCGCACTTCCAGCCACCTTTATCGCTTCCGGCAACATGCGAGTAATAATTTCGAAGGCAAACGGGGGCGATATATATACATAGTCAGAATTTCCTGATGTTTGGCAATAAATGGCTTTCAACTCCTTATCTATTAACCCAAACAACTTTTCAAATAAACTATGAATTTCTTCGGCATTCAAGCCATTGGCTTGGCAAGCACTTAAAATTTCAGGAAGGTGTTGGCAAGAGCTGTCAATTGAATATGGCTCAACATATTTTGCCGCCTCCGCAAAATATTTATTGCCTAATATCTCAATTGTTTGGTCGGGGGTTAATCCAGCAGAGCGGCAAGCGGTTATCGCATCTGGAATTAACTGATAGATTTGGCCAGTAGAAACGGTTACCTGACAAAAACTCCCCCCGTCATACGGGACTCCTCGTATAAGGCCTTCCCTGGTATTCTTGGCGATGTCAGTTATCAATTTAATGCTTTGTTCCTCGCTGAAACCATTTTCTAACATAAAAGCAAATACCGTTTGTGCCTCATCATTACTTCTCCCAGCAATCGCGTAGATTTTTCGCAATAATTCAACCGCATGCTTTTTCTCAAAATTTGCAAGCTTAAAGGCATTGCAAACAATCGGGATCGACCGGTAGTTGGGGGTCAAGACCAAACCGGTTGCCGCCGCTTCCGCAGGTATACCAGGAGTAATCTCCATGATCAAAGTTATAAGCTCATCGCCGTTAATTTCGAAATCATGCAAAGCAATCAAGGCCGCCCCAAGCCCAGGGAAAAATTCATCCGTAAATAAGAAGCCCGGTTTCCCTATTAAATCTGCCACTAACTTTGCGGTTTGGGCGCTACTTAATCCGACGGCATGACAGGTTTCAAAAAAATGAGACAAAGTAGCAAAAAGGTGTCTGTTTTCTGGCGAGCCCAGTTGCGCGATATTTTCCATGATTTCATTTAAATCATCGAGCGTGATATTGCTGCTTGTGGCGGAAGTTAAAATGCTCGGAAGAAATTCATAGCCGTATCGAGTAGCTTTACCCAATAGTTGTGTCGTTTGAGCGCTGGTCAAGTGCGCTTCCTGACAAGCTTGCAAAGCTGCAGTTAAATATTGATATGCTTCTCCACCTGGCCGGCCGTAGATTTGATTAAATATGCTTTTAATTTGATTAATATTCAGCCCGATTTTAATCGCTTCCGACAAAGCGGATAAGGCATCATTAATCCATCCTTGTCCATGTCGAATAGTATCCTCAAGAAACTCAAATAGCAAAGGACCGCTGACCCCTTCCTTTACAAAAGCATCTATAATCGAAGCCAGGGAGGCATAACCGTCACTGCTGGCGTCGCCTCGCTTTCCGGCCGCTTGTGTAATGGCAGTTAATAATTTTGCGGTTTGTTCATTCGAAAAATTAGCTTTTTTACAAGAATTTATGGTTGCGGGAAGAATTTTTAATGTAGCAACAAAGTTTCTCTCTCCAAATGTTTGATCCAATAGAGTTGATAATAAATCAACTATCTGCTGGTTGCTCAGCCCGTTTTTTGGTGAGTTTTCCAAGAAAGCAATCAAGGCATCGCAAGCATCACTGCCTGCGAGTGCAATTCTTGCCAACAGCGTTACAATTTGCGCATTAGTGAAGCCATGTTTTTTACAGGCAACAATTGCCAGATAAAGCTTGGTTTCATTAAAAGTGACATAAGAGCCAGCTTTGGTTTTGATCTGGCAAAGCAAATCCTGGTTGGCGCTCAAATCAATATTGATAAGGTCTCGGCTGTATACGCCGGCGTCCACAAAATAGCTTATGAAAGCATCACATTCGGCCGGGTTATCTTGGCAATACGCTATTGCCGCAGTTTGTACCCCCTCTGGATTTACCAGCATTTGCCGGTTTGGGCTGTTGCAGGAGGCAAGGCTGGCGGCAGCCGTACTTAAGTATGGCTGGTATGCTGGTGGTACGCCGGAAATTAAAGTTGGTTCTTTCCCCATTTGGATCCGTCCCCTTGCTTAAAATTATTTCCTTCTCACCATTCTCTTCGGTCAAAACACAGTAAAATTTCAGATTATTTACATTTATTTTATTAAAAACCGAAAATTATGGATACTCCCGGTTATCGCCGGCTTCCCCCCCAACTTGCTAACGCCCTTTCTTTATATTATGATTTCTTTGCGAGGAGAAATTATTGCATGGCAATTGTCTTTGGCGCCATTGCGCCGCATCCCCCAATTTTGGTCCCCGACATCGGCGGGAAAAATATCAGCCAAATTAAAAGCACCAAAACGGCCATGGAAAAACTGGCAGAGGACTTAACGGCCCAAGCGGTTGATACCATTATTGTTTTCACGCCCCACGGCCTGGTTTCGCAGGTGTCTTTCCCGATTTACGCGGCACACGTGTTTGAGGGGAGTTTTGTTGAGTTTGGCCGCCCCAAAACCAGATATTCTTATAAGGGCGATTCCGCCCTGGCCATGCAAATCATAAAAGAATGCCGGTTTGCCAATGTTTTGGCTTCCCAGGTTTCCGAAAATTTGCTGGACCACGGCTTGATGGTGCCTTTGCATTATTTGAACGCGGCCTTAAAAAAACCGATCCTGCCGATTGCCATAGCTTTTCGCCCGCTGAAAGAGCTTTTTGCGTTTGGACAGCTTTTGGCAAAAGTATGTGAAGCCAGCGGCAAAAAAATTGCGGTCATTGCCAGCGCGGACATGTCGCATCGCTTAACCCAGGCTGCTCCGGCTGGATTCCATCCGCGCGGAAAAGAATTTGATGCGGCGCTGGTAGCGCTGGTTAAAAAGAATGACGTGGCTGGTATTTTAGATTTTGATCCAGAGCTGGCGGATGCGGCAGGACAGGATGCTTTATGGTCAATTGCCATGCTGTTAGGAGCCCTGGATGGCAAAGATTTCCGCCCGCAGGTTTTATCATATGAAGGGCCGTTTGGGGTAGGATATATGGTTGCGGAGTATGAAAAATGACAAAAAGTCCCCAAGTTAAATTAGCTTATTCAGCCATTGAAACTTATCTCAAAACGGGAAAAATTATTTCCCCTCCCGTTCCCCTTCCTGCCGCCCTGGCCGGCCGCGCAGGAGTGTTTGTTTCACTTAAAAAACAGGGGGAACTGCGCGGATGCATTGGTACTTTTGCCCCCACCACCAAAAATATTGCGGAAGAAATTATCCGCAATGCGCTGGAGTCCGCTTTCCAAGATCCGCGTTTTTCACCGCTGCATCAGGAAGCATTGGGAGCGATTGAAATTTCGGTGGATGTTTTGACCGAACCGGAACCGGTAAAAAATAAAAGCGAATTGGATGCCAAACGCTTTGGCGTAATTGTAAAGGCCGGATCGCGGCGCGGCCTGTTGTTGCCGGATTTGCCCGGAGTGGAGACGCCGGATCATCAAATTGAAATTTGCCGCCTCAAAGGCGGCATTGCCGCGGATTGCCCGGTGGAGCTTTTCAGGTTTGAGGTGAAGCGGTATCATTGAGTTGTGGCGGACTGGTGGTAAAATAGGCATGCTTTTTGAGGTATGCTATAATTTAACCGGAGAAAATTAATATGAAAAAAATCAAAATCGGCATTATCGGCGCTACGGGATACAGCGGGGAAGCCCTGTTAAGTATTTTACTCCGGCACCCCAATGCAGCAGTGGAAATAATTACCTCTAAGACCTACGCAGGACAAAAAATCAGCAAG
>JBAZQH010000107.1:0-3772 GCA_041645285.1 Candidatus Margulisiibacteriota bacterium
AAAAACATCACACGCTTTGATTGCGGCCCGGATGTCCGGAATGGAGCGGTTGACCGTTTTGATGTCGAAAGTTGCCTGGGTGTTTTGGGGTTGTTTTGAAACCACGGTGATTTCGGCAAAGGGAATAAAACGGGGGATATTTTCTATCAGCGCTTTAAGGATTGCCTCGTCGCCGAGATTATCAAAGCCGTAATAACCAAATAAAAGTATTTTCATTGACCTTTTTGTTGATCTCTACGTATGAAAAATAAACTCATAATTATTCCAATGATTAATCCCAAAACCATCCCGTTGATTGAGCGCAAGACCGAGTAAAGCAGCGGGGTATGGATATGGCAAAAGGTATTGGTCAGGGAAGTTAATCCGATAGTGCCCAGTGCCAGCAGCAGCCAGAGCCATTTTTTGTGGCGGTTTAAGCAATAGGCCGCCGCCAAAAACAAAAACGGGTAGCCAATTAAAAATTCCTTGATCCGGGGCCGGACAAACATGATCTTTTCCAAGATCTCTCTGAAAATTTTTTCTGCGCCAAAGACCGGCAGGATAAAATTATCGGAACGGGCAACGGCAAAAGCCAATACCGCCAAAAACAGCCCGGCCCAGCAGAGAGTGGCTACGCCAATCCGCAGGGCTAAAAAAGTTTTTAGCTTTTCCTTGAGGTTGGTGCCGTATTCATCTTTATAAAAGAAATAAGCAATGACAATCAAAACCGGCAGTACCAGGACAATTTTAATACCCCGGAACAATTCGGCTCCAACCATAAAGCGCGAGTCGGCCAAAAGGCCAATGATTAGAATAATGCCTAAAAGCGTTTCGGCCACACAGTTTAAGAAAATTTGGATGGCTTTGGGCAGTGAATAACCGGCGGGCTCCGGGTTAAAGTTAGAGATGATGGCAAAGGTAGGAGCGACGACTGCCGCCAGGGCAGCCAGGGCGATTTGCAACATTAAAAAACCACTGGACAGGGCGGTCACCAGCTCTAAACAGAGAAAACTTGCGAATAGCATATATACTAAGTTGTCATCCAGTTCGGCAAAATATTTCAGCAAGGCGACACAAAGTGAAAAAACACCCAATCCGAGAATTAGCACCAGTGCCCAGTTTAAGCTGAAGGGCTGAACGGCGCTGGCTTCCCCTACCCTTAAACCTGCGGCGCGGACTTCTTGCGATAATTCGCTGAGGTACTGTTGGTTATACGGCACAAAGTTTTGGGCCGGTTCCAGGTTAAAGAAAGGATGGATATAAAGCAGGCGCACTCCCCGTTCCTTCACTGCTCGTGAAAAACGCACGATCGCCTGGTTTTTGTCGATTTTGTTTTCAATTATTTTTTCGGCCGGGATGCTTTGCACTTTCACAATCTGGTCCCCCATCCGGCGAGCCAGGCCCTGGTCCCCGTCCTGCTGGATCATTTCCACGTAACCGAATTTTAGTTGAAAGTTCTTCAATGCCTGTGCCGTCGACGGCAGGTAGTTTGGATAACCCAGTACTTCCTCTTTGCCGAAGATTATGCAGTTGGCGTTCAGGTTTTTCCTTAACAAATAAAATTTGTTTTCAATGGATGACGGCCGGTAGAATGGGTTATTGGACAGGCGCGGGATGACATAAAATCCCTGGTTTTTTAACCAAGCAATGGTTTTGGGATCAAACCCGATCCCGAAAGTTTTTAATTCTTCGGCCAGATGGTCAACCACAATGACGGTTCCGGTCAGCCAAACCTCTCCGGTGCCTAAAAGATTGGTTAGTTCATTAAATACTCTTTCTTGGGTAGACAAATCAAAGGCATGAATATAGTTGTAGGAGCGATTGGGGTTGGGGACCAGGTGCGAGAGCAGCCCTGAGGATTTTTCTGCAGTGTTTTGCAATACATAGCCCGGCGCCCATACCAGGTTGCCGGCTTCCTGCGCCGAATCTATGGTTTGCTCCGGCAGGCCAATCGAAGTCATGCCGGCGCCTTTTAATTTAAAAATTACTTCAGCACCAGAGACCTTATCCAAAAGGGACAGCTTTTGCAGGTCGTCGTAATCCACCGCAATTTCCACGGTATAACTTTGCGATTCAAGAAACGCCCGTTCCGCCGCCAGACCCAGGCCGACTAAAATTGCACACAACAAGAATAAGGATAAGATGTTTTTGGTACGTTGGCTCATATAAACTCCTTTTGCATTTCTATAACCTATTTTCTTTTTAGCATGGCCTCCATAAATCCGTCTAAATCTCCATTTAGAACTTTTTGCACATCCCCCACTTCAAATCCGGTGCGGTGATCTTTGACCATGGTATACGGCTGGAAAACGTAAGACCGGATTTGGTTGCCCCAGCCGATGTCTTTTTTCTCCCCTACCAATTCCTCGATTTTTGCCTTATTCTCTTTTAGCATGCACTCGTAGAGCCGAGCTTTTAAGATTTTCATGGCTGAGCTTTTATTGGCGTGCTGGGAGCGGTCAGATTGGCTTTGGGTGACAATTCCGGTCGGGATATGCGTAATCCGGATGGCGGAACTGACTTTATTGACGTTTTGTCCGCCCGGGCCGGAGGCGCGAAAAGTATCAATCCGCAAATCCTTGGGGTCAATCTCTGTTTTAATTTCGTTGTCTACTTCGGGGATAACTTCCACCGAAGCAAACGACGTGTGCCGCTTGCCGTCAGCATTAAACGGCGACATCCGCACCAGCCGGTGGATGCCGCGCTCGCATTTCAGGTATCCGTAAGCGTATTCGCCACTAATAATCAAGGTAGCGCTCTTAATACCGGCTTCTTCTCCGTAAGAAATATCCGGCATTTCTACCAAGTAGCCGTGCTGCTCACTCCAGCGGGTGAACATGCGCAAAAGGATATCGGCCCAGTCCTGGGCGTCGGTACCGCCGGCGCCGGCATTAATCGAGACAATGGCGTCGCTTTTATCATAAGGGCCGTTTAGAAAAGTAAATAATTCTAATGCGGTGACGCGTTTGGCAAGATCCGTTAATTCTTTGGTTAAGTCGGCTTCCGCCGATTTGTCATCTTCTTCCTGCGCGGTTTGCAGCAGGACGGCAGCGTCACTGGCGGCGGATTGCAAATATTCATATTTGGCGATTAAATTTTCTGCGTTTTTTAGGTTTTGCAAAGTTACTTTTGCTTTTTCCGGGTTTTTCCAAAGGTTCGGATCCGAGGATTCGGCCTGCAGTTTTTGAATTAGTGCTTTTTGCCCGTCAATGTTGAGGTATCCTTTGAGAGAATTTATCTTCTCTTTTAATTTAATTAATTCCGGCTTCAGGTCCTCTAGCATATTATTTCCCCAAACAACAATGCTTGTATTTTTTTCCGCTCCCGCACGGGCACGGATCGTTCCGCCCAACCTTCTGCGTTTTGCGCTGCATTGGGCCGCTGGCTTCCTTGGCCGGACCACCGTAAGTGACGTCCCTTCTTTTGGGCATAATTTCTTCTTCGGCTTTAGCCATGGGCGATCCATCGGCGTTGACAATCTGCACCCGGAATAAAAGATTGATGATTTCTTCGCGGGCGGCTTGCATCATTTCCTGATACATATTATAGCCCTCGATTTTATATTCAATTAAGGGATCGCGCTGGCCAAAGGCGCGCAGGCCAATCCCTTCGCGCAGGGTATCCATATTATGCAGTTGTTCAATCCACTTGGTATCCAGCACCCGCAGCATGACCACCCTTTCCAGTTCACGCAACTGCGCGGCGCCGATTTCAATTTCGCGCAAATGGTAAGTATCCTGCATGGCCCTCACCAGATAATTTTTTAATTCAGATTGGGATTTAAACCGGCTTA
>JBAZQH010000108.1:0-3700 GCA_041645285.1 Candidatus Margulisiibacteriota bacterium
ATGTTTCTCAAGCTGAAGACATCTTTCTGACTTATAAAGCCCGCTACGTTGAGTTGGCAAAAGACCGGCGGTTTGAGTCCATTATTTTATTTAAAAACCATGGCCGCGGGGCGGGAACTTCTCTGTCGCATGCCCATTCGCAATTAATTGCTCTGCCGATGATGCCGCATCCCATGCGTAATCGAGTGGATATCGCCAGCCAACATTTTGATGAAAATGGCACCTGCCTTTACTGTGATTTGATCAATATGGAGAAAACAGAAGGTACGCGCATTGTATCTGAAACCGAAAATTTTGTAGTATTTGTGCCGTATGCTCCCCGGATGCCGTTTGAGATGTGGGTTTTGCCTAAAAATCACGGTTCCAATTTTGAAAACACCAGCGATGCACATTGCCGAGAACTGGCACGCATAAGAAAAACTTTACCGTGCGGTGGGTAACCCGGATTTCAATTATGCAATTTATTCTGCGCCGCTCCGGGAAAACAACCTGGAGTATTTTCACTGGAACCTGAAGATTTTTCCGCGGGTGGCGACGCCGGCGGGGTTTGAAATGGGCTCGGGTATGTCGATTGTGGCGGTGATCCCCGAGGCCGCAGCTGAATATTTGAGGAAAGCTTAGGAGGAAAAAATGAATAAACGGCTGGTTATAGCGGGGATTGTGTTGGCAGTTTTAATTGTGGCGGGGTATGGGGCGTTTTTTTTGATGCGGTATTTAGGCGGTGGATTGCGCGGGACCGGGACCATTGAGGTGGTGGAAGTGGTGGTCAGCAGCAAGGTTACCGGAAGGATCATTCAATTAAATATTGACGAGGGGTCAAATGTTACCATCGGCGAAGTCTTGGTTGAAGTTGAAAAACAAGATTATCAAGCCCAGCTGGATAATGCTAAGGCAAAATATAAATTGGCCAAAAGTGAATATGTCCGCAACCAGGAGATGTTTGCCTCCCAGTCAATCAGCGCCGACCAGATGGATAACGCACGGTCTAATTATGATGCGACGGCGGCAGCGTTGGTCTATGCAGAGAATCAATTATCTTATACTACCATTCCTTCCCCAATCAAAGGATCAATTTTGTCCAAGGCAGTTGAAATGGGGGAGCTGGTGGTTCCCGGTTCGCCAATTGTAACCATGGCCAATTTGGATGAAGTAAAGTTATATCTTTATGTTGGAGAGATGTTGGTGGGCAAGCTGAAATTAGGCGATAAAGTAAAAGTAACCGTTGATTCCCATCCCGGCAAGGTGTTTATGGGATGGGTTTCGTATATTTCTGACAAAGAAGAATTTACCCCCAAGCCCATCCAAACCCAGGAAGAAAGAACGACTTACGTTTACAAGGTAAAAGTAATTCTTCCCAACCCAGACCATGACTTAAAGCCCGGCATGCCGGCGGACGGCCTCTTTTTATGCAATCCGCGATAGAAACCAAAAAACTAACCAAAAAGTTTGGCGATAACGTCGCGGTCAACGCATTGGATTTACAGGTTAAGCCGGGAGAGATTTTTGGCCTGGTCGGACCGGACGGCGCAGGGAAAAGCACTACCATGCGCCTGATCTCAACGGCGATGACCCCAACTTCAGGTGAGGCCTACGTTTTGGGATTTGATGTCCGCAAACAGGAAGAAGAAATCCGCGACCGCATTGGGTATATGCCGCAGCGTTTTGCGCTTTACGGTGATTTGACGGTTGGTGAAAATATCGATTTTTTTGCGGAAATCTACGGAGTGCCTAAAAAAGAAATTGCTCCCAAAAGAAAGGAACTGCTTGAATTTACCGGGATGGCAAAATTTACTGATCGCCGGGGGCGCAACCTTTCGGGTGGGATGCAAAAAAAACTGGCGCTGGCCTGCAACTTAATCCATAAGCCGGAAATTATTATGCTGGATGAGCCCACTTTGGGAGTTGATCCAATCTCCCGTCGTGAATTTTGGCGGATACTTTACGGTTTGACTGATGTAACGATTATTGTGACGACCCCTTACATGGACGAAGCCGAACGCTGCAGCCGAATTGCTTTGATCCGAGAAGGACATTTGCTGGCGTGTGATACGCCGGATGCAGTTAAACGCCGGTATGGTACAAAAAGTTTGGAAGAAGCTTTTATTAAAGCGATCGAGACAAAAGCATGAGCGAAACCGCAATTGAAGTTACTAACCTGGTAAAAAAGTTTGGCAGCTTTACCGCAGTCAACAATATCAGTTTTTCGGTTAACCGGGGTGAAGTGTTTGGGTTTTTGGGCCCAAACGGCGCCGGCAAGACCACTACCATCCGGATGCTTTGCGGCTTGTACGACCCGACTTCCGGCAGCGGCAAGGTAGGCGGGTATTTGATGGGGAAAGAATCCCAAAAAATTAAGCAAAACATCGGCTACATGTGCCAAAAATTTTGTCTTTACGATGATTTGACGATCGCAGAAAATATTGATTTTTATGCCGGGATGTACCAGACCAGCCGTGCCACGCGCGCGCAGCAGATGGAGAAAATCCTGGAGCAAGCGGAATTGACCGAAAGTAAAGATACTATTACCGGGACCCTTTCGCTTTCGGTCAAACAGCATTTGGCCCTGGGTTGTTCAATTATCCATGAGCCCAAAATTGTTTTTTTGGATGAGCCAACCGGCGGGGTGGACCCGATTTCGCGCAAAAAATTTTGGGCGATTATTAAGGCCATGGCGGCAAAAGGGATTACCATTTTGGTCACCACCCACTATATGGACGAGGCCGAAATGTGTGACCGGATTGCGCTGATTAGTGCCGGGTTCTTGATCGCGTGTGATTCACCGGCAAACTTAAAGTCAAAATTAATGAGCAATACGCTTTTTGAAATTGAGGTTGACCAGGTGATGAAGGGGCTGGAAGCGCTGCGGGTGCAAGCTTTTAGCCGCGATGTCTCTTTGTACGGCATTTTTTTGCACGTGTTGGTGGAGGACGCAAAATATGAAAAAGACATCCGCGCAACCTTAACCCAAGCTGGCTTGCAGGTAAAAAGGATGGAAAAAATCCTCCCGTCACTGGAAGATGTGTTTGTGTTTTTAGTTGAGAAACAACAAGCGGAGATGGCGAAAGGCAAAGCATGAAATCCAGCAACCTTAATGCACGACGACTGTTTGCGGTAATCAAAAAAGAATTTATTACCCTTTTTCGCGACCCGATGTCTTTGGCAATCATGATGGGTATGCCAATTATTATGCTGATTTTGTATGGTTATGCCGCGTCGCTGGACGTTGAACATGTGCCGATCAGCATTTTGGACAGAGATAAAACCGTGGAAAGCCGCGCGTTTATTGACCGGTTTATCCGGAACAAATATTTTAATCTGGTCTCCTGCCTGAATGCGGATAACGAGATCCCGGTGGTTTTGGACGGGGGAAAGGCGAAAGTGGTGCTAAATATCCCGCATAAGTTTGGGCAAATGATCCGGGGAGGGAAAACGGCAACGGTCCAAGCGTTGATGGACGGCAGTGACTCCACCTGGGCGCAATCTGCCGCGGGCTATGTTCAGACGATCGGGACGCAATTTAATGCCGAGCTGGTAAAAAACAAGCTGGACCAGATGGGCGTGGTTAGCCCTCCGGCTTTTCCCATTAATTTGATCCCGCGCGTTTGGTATAACCAGGATCTCCGCTCCATGAACTTTTTTGTGCCCGGATTGATTGGCGTGGTTTTAATGCAGGTGTCAGTTATTTTGACTTCGTTAACGA
>JBAZQH010000109.1:0-3689 GCA_041645285.1 Candidatus Margulisiibacteriota bacterium
ACAGCGGGGAAAGTACAATGTCTTATTTAACCCAAATGTTGGGGCTTACATTCCAGAACTTCGTCTCCGCTGCTGTGGGGGCTACCGCGGTCGTTGCCTTGATCCGGGGATTAATAAGACGCATGAGTAAAACGGTAGGGAACTTCTGGGTTGATTTAACCAGATCCGTTTTGTGGGTTTTACTGCCGCTGTCTTTAATACTGGCGGTACTTTTCGTTTCCCAGGGGGTTATCCAAAACTTTTCGCCTTATATAACTGCAAATAACCTGGAAAACACAAAACAGATCATAGCCCAGGGACCGGTTGCTTCCCAGGAAGCAATTAAACTGCTGGGAGTAAACGGCGGCGGATTTTTTAATGCCAATTCGGCCCACCCATTTGAAAATCCTACCCCGTTTTCAAATTATCTGCAAATGCTGGCCATTTTCCTGATACCGGCGGCTTTTACCTTTACCTTCGGCAGGATGGTCGGGGATGCCAGGCAGGGCTGGGCGCTTTTGGCCGCCATGTCCATCCTGTTCCTGATTGGGGCCGGAGTTGTCATCTACGCGGAACAAACCGGCAATCCGCTGATTAACAATCTCGGCATAGATACTCATGCTACGAGTTTTCAACCGGGGGGTAATATGGAGGGCAAGGAAGCGCGGTTCGGCATCACCAGTTCTGCCCTGTTTTCTACCATTACCACCGATGCTTCGTGTGGCGCGGTAAATGGCATGCATGACAGCTTGACTCCTCTGGGAGGTATGATTTCCATGTTAAACATGAAGTTAGGGGAAGTCATTTTCGGCGGAGTAGGCGCGGGTCTATACAGCATCTTGATTTTCGCTATCCTGGCCGTATTCATTGCCGGTTTGATGGTTGGGCGGACACCGGAATACCTTGGCAAAAAAATCGAGAGCCGGGAGATGAAGATGGCCATGTTATCCATTTTAATCCTGCCGGTGAGCACATTAGGTTTTACTGCTTTAGCCAGTATTATCCCACTGGGCGTCAGCAGTATTCTAAACCCCGCTGCTCACGGATTCTCTGAAATACTTTATGCCTTTACCTCGGCGACGGCCAATAACGGCAGCGCTTTTGCCGGGTTAAATGCCAATACACCTTTTTACAATATAACTTTGGGGCTGGCTATGTTGATGGGCAGGTTTTTACCCATTATTCCCATCATGGCTATTGCCGGTTCCTTAGCGGGCAAAAAAACGGTTCCGGTTAATGAAGGTACATTTCCCACCCACGGCCCTTTGTTTGTAGCACTGTTAATCGGTATAATATTAATTCTGGGAGCCCTGACTTACTTCCCGGCGCTGGCTTTGGGGCCTGTCCTTGAACATTTACAGATGTTGGGCGGTAAGTTGTTTTAGAAATGGATTTTAAATTAGGAGGCATTTCGAAATGAGCTCCAGAAAAAAAGGCCGGGGCCTTTGGGATAAAAAAATTATCAAAGAAGCCCTGCTTGTTTCCATAAAAAAACTTAATCCTCGAACAATGCTCAAAAATCCGGTAATGTTTGTGGTGTGGGCAGGTTCCCTGCTGACTACATACTTTGCAGTTAAACATATCGGAGGGAAAAGTTTTGGATTTACTTTGGCAGTTGCAGTATGGTTATGGTTTACCGTGATATTTGCCAATTTTGCCGAAGCTATGGCCGAGGGCCGGGGTAAGGCTCAAGCGGCTACTCTGCGTACAACCAAGACGGAGACCAAAGCGAAGCTGGTCACAGGTGACGCGATAAAAGAGATTTCCGCTCCTGAACTTAAAAGGGGTGATATTGTTTTTGTGGAAGCCGGAGATATTATCCCCGGAGACGGTGAAGTTATTGATGGGGTGGCCTCGGTAGACGAATCAGCGATAACAGGGGAGTCGGCGCCGGTTATCCGGGAAAGCGGCGGGGACCGCAGTTCCGTTACCGGGGGGACAAGGGTTTTGTCGGATTGGATAAGGGTTAAAATCAGTTCCAACCCCGGGGAGTCTTTCCTGGACAAGATGATTGCCTTGGTTGAAGGCGCCGAGCGGCAAAAAACGCCTAATGAAATTGCCCTGACCATCCTGCTGGCCGGTTTAACCCTGATCTTTTTCATTGCCGTTTTTACCCTCGGACCCTTTGCCATTTACGCCAAAACGCCTGTTAGCGTGACTACTTTAATCGCTCTGCTGGTGTGTTTGATACCTACAACTATTGGCGGGTTGTTATCCGCTATCGGCATTGCCGGGATGGACCGGCTGGTCCAGAAAAATGTTTTAGCCATGTCCGGCCGGGCGGTGGAAGCGGCGGGAGATGTCAATACTCTTCTCCTCGACAAAACGGGGACAATTACCTTTGGCAACCGGATGGCCACTGAGTTTATCCCTGTCCAGGGGATAACAGAAAACGAGCTGGTAAATGGGGCGCTGATTTCATCAATGGCTGACGAGACCCCAGAAGGACGATCTATTGTTACCCTAGCCGAAAAGATGAACGGAAAAGTAGAAGATACTGTTCTTCAAGAATCAAAATTTATACCATTTACGGCTCAAACAAGAATGAGCGGTGTGGACTGGCGCGGCAGGCAGTATCGCAAAGGCGCTGCTGCGGCTGTTATAGACTATGTTAAAAATCAAGGAGGTACAGTACCGCCGGAACTAACGGTGGCCGTGGAGAAAACTGCCAACAGCGGCGGTACACCGCTGGTTGTAGCGGAAAATGCCCGAATTTTAGGGGTCATTCACCTGAAGGATATAGTTAAGCCGGGTATACATGAACGGTTTAACCAGCTCAGGGCTATGGGCATCAAAACTGTTATGATTACCGGGGATAACCCCCTTACCGCCGCCGCCATTGCTAAAGAAGCCGGGGTCGATGATTTTTTGGCCCAGGCTACTCCGGAAACCAAAATGGAACTTATTAAGAAAGAACAGTCAGAGGGGAAATTGGTGGCCATGACCGGTGACGGGACCAATGACGCTCCGGCGCTGGCCCAAGCCGATGTGGGGGTGGCTATGAATTCCGGTACTATGGCGGCTAAAGAAGCAGGCAACATGGTGGACCTTGACTCCGACCCTACCAAACTTATAGAGATTGTAGAAATCGGCAAGCAGCTTTTAATGACCCGGGGCGCTCTAACCACCTTCAGTACCGCTAATGATGTGGCCAAATACTTTGCGATCATCCCGGCCCTCTTTATGACTTCTTTCCCTGAACTGGGCAGGCTGAATATTATGAGGCTGGCTACCCCGCAGAGCGCTATTCTCTCGGCTGTTATTTTCAATGCTGTCATTATTGTGGCTCTGATCCCGCTGGCTTTAAAAGGGATTAAGTACCGGCCTCAGCCGGCCGCTGCTGCATTACGGAGGAATTTGCTTATTTACGGTTTGGGGGGAGTAGTAGTACCGTTTATCGGAATCAAGCTGATTGATATGCTTCTCAAAGTGTTAAACTTGATATAACGGAGGTTTAAAGATGAAGCAGATTATTTATCGGGCTGTAATGGCGACTCTCATCTTTGCTTTCATAACCGGTATTGCTTACCCCTTGGCGGTAACCGGTATGGCGCAGTTTATTTTTAAAGAAAAGGCTAACGGAACCCTAATTCTAAAAGAGGGCCGGATAATCGGGTCAAAACTTATTGGACAGAACTTTTCCCGGCCTGAATACTTTCATCCCCGACCGTCGGCGGCCGGGGAGAATGGCTATGACGCGGCTTCTTCCT
>JBAZQH010000110.1:0-3595 GCA_041645285.1 Candidatus Margulisiibacteriota bacterium
TAAAGCCGCAGTGGAGGCGGGCCTGGTTAAGGGTTATCCCGATAAAACCTTTAGACCTAAGCAAAATATTAACCGGGTGGAGGGGATTATTGTGATTACCCGATTTGATGGGTTGACCGAGCCGGAAAATATTGAGGCCGCGCCGTTTTCCGATCTGCCGGGGAGGCACTGGGCAGCAAAATCCGTGTCTGCGGCCAAAGCCGCCGGACTCCTGCAGTATTTATCCGGCAAGTTATTGGTGCCCACCTTAAGCATGAGCCGGGGCGAAGCCGCAGAAATTATTTCAAAAACTAAATATGCCGAGGGACGTATCCAGGAGTTAACCGTTTTTCCTCCGGATGAATGATAACCAGTATGTCTAAATCTTTTGTATTAACCGTGCTTGCTTTAACCGCCGGGCGTTTGTTCTTGGGTACGCTTTTCCCTATCACGGGGGATGAAAGCTATTATTGGGTTTGGGCCCGCCACCTTGATTGGTCTTACGTTGACCATCCGCCGATGGTGGCGTGGATTAATTATTTATTTACACTAGGAAGCGCAAATTTACTGGCGTTGCGCCTGGGCTTGAATATTTTGGTCCTGCTGGTTACGGCAGTCATTTACCTGACGGCAAAAAAAATGTTCAATGCAAAGATCGCGTTTTATGCGGCATTACTTTTTCAATTCACGCCGCACTTTTCAATTATCTGGCTGACCATGTTTGTCGATGTGCCGCTGCTTTTATTTTGGTCTCTGGCTTTGTATTTTTCCGCCTGCCTTTTGGAAGATGAAAAATTACTCAACTGGATTGGGCTGGCCTTGGCGGTGGGGTTGGGTTTTTTGAGCAAGTATTCAATGCTTTTGTTTTGGCCCTGCTTTGTGCTGTTTTGTTTGTGGCAAAAGGAGCGCCGCCGCTGGCTGCGGCAGCGTGAATTTTACTTCAGTTTGTTGCTTTCCGCAGTTTTTTTGCTGCCGGTGGTTTATTGGAATATTACGCATAATTTTGCCTCACTAATCTTTCATGGAGAAAGGATATTGCAGGCCGCCCCCGAATCCTGGACCAGCCGCTGGCTTGATTTTGCAATGTTGCAAATTGTGCAATTTTCCCCGTTTTTATGGTGTTTTGTCCCGCTGGCACTGGTTTTCGCATTTAAAAATAAAGACGAGCGTTATCGTTTTTTACTGAGTTTTTCGCTCCCGGTGTGGTTTTTGTTTTTGGCCCTGTCTACGTTGATGCATGCTTGGCCGCACTGGACGGGCGTGGCTTACGTCAGTATTTTTATCCTGATGGTTGCCTATTTCCAAAAAACCGGGAAATCTGTGATGGGTTTAGTTGTGGGCAACGCGGGCTTAGTGCTGGTTATTTTGGCAGTGTTATTGTGGTATTCTCCCGGAATACTGCTGCACCAGGCGCAATATCGCGAAAATATTGGGTTACGCTATAAAATCAGCTCAGATCTAAAGGTTTATTGCCAGATTAACGTTTCGGCCTCGATGCTTGAATTTTATTTGGATCGGCCAACTTACTTGACACTGGGATTTTTGGATGCCGGGCCCAAATGGGGAGAAAAAATGTACGCAATTTGGGGAGAGCCGCAATTGAAGAGTGGAGAAGATATCCTGTATTTTGGCGAAGATAATCAGTTCACCCGAGCCCGTTTGTTTCAGCACTTTAAAACGGTAAAAGTTTTGCGTGATTTCCGGCCGTGTTTTATTGAGGATTATATTAACTGCCATACGGCTTTTTTGGCGAGTGGGTTTAAGGGCGGGACGGTGTATCCTTAAATATCGATTTCCAATGCGGGGTCCGTTTCTCTGGTTTTTTCTTCCGCCTCTATTGCTTTGACCAGCATGCCGTGGCTTTTAATATAAAAAAACCATTTAGTGCTGGTATCAATTACAATTACTGCCACTAATGTCAGCATGATTGCGGAAAGCAATGCGTTGAGGTTGCCTTGGAAAGTTTGTTGGGGCAAGTAGTTATAGAAAATATTTTCAATGCTGGCGTCAATCGTAGTTGCCAGCATGAATAACATCGGAAAAAAGGTTACTCCGGCCAACCATTTGTTACGGTTATTTTTTAAGATGATGGTAGTGCCAATGGTCAAGGCGGCGCAGGCCAAAAGCTGGTTGGCAACCCCAAACATGGGCCAGATCGAAGCGATATCGCCGTTATATAACAGGTATCCCCACGCCGAAACCACCATTAAACTGGTGATAATTACTCCCGGCATCCAGTTTATGTTACCCAGCGGTTTGATAAATTTTCCGGCAATATCCTGGGTAATGTAGCGCGCCACCCGGGTGCCGGTATCAATGGTGGTTAAAATAAACAGCGCCTCAAACATGATAATGAAATGGTACCAATAACCCATCAGGTTTTTCATGCCGGGAATGCCCGAAAAAATCTGCGCCATGCCTACGGCCAGTGATACTGCGCCGCCCGTTCTGCCCGTGACGTTTTCCTGTACCATTTGGGAAAGCGCCGGCAGGTTGGCAACTTGCATTCCCAGCTTTTGAAAAACCGCGGGACTGCAATTAATTGCAAAGTAATCTGCGGGAATTAGTGAGGTGGCGGCAATTAACGCCATCAAAGCTACAAAACCTTCCACCAGCATTGAACCATAGCCAATGATTCGTATATCTTTTTCATTGCTGATCATTTTAGGTGTAGTGCCGGAAGAAATTAGCGCATGAAACCCGGAAATTGCGCCGCAGGCAATGGTGATGCAAACAAACGGCCATACCCGCCCTGGAATAATCGGTCCGCCGCCAAAAATAAAAGGGGTGACCGCTGGCATTTTGATAGTGGGATGGACCATAAAAATGCCGATGGCGAGCATTGCGATGGTCCCGATTTTTAAGTACGAGCTTAAATAATCGCGCGGGACCAAAAGCAGCCATACCGGGAGTACGGATGCGGCCAGCCCATAGAGCGGCAAAATTATTGACAGTTGTTGGCGATTAAACGTAAATGCGGCGGCGACCGGAGACGCTTGGATAAAGTAACCAAAAAACACGCCAAATAGCAGCATCAGCGAGCCAATGATTGAGGCCTCTACCACGGCTCCCTTGCGTAGCATATTCATGTAAAATCCGGTAATGAGTGCTGCGGGAATGCTGACCGCTATGGTAAACGTTCCCCAGGCGCTTTCGGACAGCGCATTGACTACTACAATTGATAAGCCCGCCAGTGCGGTGATGATGATGAATAAAACCGCAATCGCGGTAGCAATTCCGGTCGTTAGTCCGATATAATCGCGCGCAATTTTGTGCAGTGACAGTCCGTTGTGCCGGACCGACGCAAAAAGAATAACATAATCGTGAACTGCTCCGGCTAAAACCGCGCCGATAATGATCCAAATTGCGCCGGGTAAATAGCCAAATTGCGCGGCTAAAACCGGGCCAATCAGCGGTCCCGCACCCGCAATGGCGGCAAAATGGTGCCCAAATAATACCCAGCGGTTGGTGGGGTGGTAGTCGTGGCCGTCATTCAGTCGGTATGCCGGCGTTTCGCGGCTTGGATCCAGCGCCAATACCTTGGCCGATAAAAAGGCCGAATAATACCGGTAGGCCAGCGCAAAGATGCAAAGGGCGATGATTAGTAAAGTTAGGG
>JBAZQH010000111.1:0-3589 GCA_041645285.1 Candidatus Margulisiibacteriota bacterium
GGCCGCGCTCGTTTTCGTTTTCGGTGGCGGCGCCGGCCCCCACAAAAATGCCAATCGTCACCGCCCGGAACGTCGAAATATTTTCGGTAACGATTTTTAGGCCATTATCCAATACGGTTTTGTGAATATTGGCGGGTTGATGTTTTTTCATATTATCAGAAACCTTACCCTTCTCCTTTTCCTCTTCCTTTCCTTTTTCCCAAATACAGCCCCTTCTCTTTTATGTACCTGATGATAGCTGCCGGCACTTCTTTTGCGATCGATTGGCCTTGTTGTATTTTTTCCCTCACCGCTGACGCCGAAATATTAATACGCGATTCCACTACGTGGATTTTGGACTCATTTTTTTTAAGCGGCGGAAATTTTAATAACCGGCGAAACGTGCGCTTTTTTGCCTGGGGCCGCGTAAACACGATAATTTCACAAAATTTAAATAACTCCAGCGGCTTTTTCCAGGAAAAGAGGTCGTTGATGGAATCCATCCCCATGATGTAAAAAAGCCGGGTGTTTTTTCCGTAAAGGGTATGCAGTTCCGAAAAGGTATCCACGGCGTAAGAATAGCCTTTGCGGTTCAGCTCAATTTTTGAGCAATGGAAGTTTTTGCGGTTCTTGATTGCCCGCAGCACCATCTGGTAGCGGTGCCTTTTGGGGGCCACATCTTCGATTTTGTGGGGCGGGGTTCCGGAGGGGATAAACAACACCTCTTCCAAGCCAAACAGCTCAAAGGCCTTTTTGGAAATTTCCAGGTGTCCTTTGTGGATCGGGTTAAAGGTGCCGCCCATGATGCCGACGCGACGTTGTTTCATCTTACCTGCCCGTTGCCTTCAACCAGATATTTGTATGAAGTTAGTTCCGGCAACCCCATCGGTCCCCGCGCGTGCAGCTTTTGGGTGGAGATGCCGATTTCCGCCCCAAACCCAAACTCAAATCCGTCCGTAAACCGTGTGGACGCGTTAACATAAACCGCGGCGGCGTCAATATTGGCCTTAAACTTTTCGGCGGCGGCACGGTTGCGCGTTACAATGGTTTCGGAATGCTTTGTTCCATAACGATTGATATGCGTAATGGCTTCGTCAACATTTTTCACCACTTTTACCGCCAAAATCAGCGCCAGAAATTCGGTTTTCCAGTCGGTTTCGGTGGCGGGAACGGTTTCATCCGGGCATAATGCGCAGGTTTTTTCACAACCGCGAATTTCCACGCCTTTTTCTTTAAGTTGTCGCAAAACCACGGGCAAAAATTGATCGGCAATGGCTTCATCAACCAAAAGCGATTCAATGGCGTTACAAACCGAAGGCCGGTCGCATTTGGCGTTAATGATAATCCGGGCGGCCATTTCCAAATCTGCGGTTTTTTCAATATAAGCATGGCAGTTGCCCTCGCCGGTTTCAATTGCCGGGATGGATGACGTGGTTACTACCATTTGAATTAATTCTTTCCCTCCGCGCGGGATGACCACGTCAATGTATTCGCGCAGTTGCAGTAACTCTTTAACGGTTTCGCGGTTGGTATCTTCTATTAATTCAATGGCGCCTTCCGGAATGCCGGCTTTGTAGGCGGCTTCAGAGATAATTTTGGCCAGCGCGACATTGGTTTGGATGGCGTCGCTGCCTCCGCGCAAAATAGTAGCATTGCCGGCTTTCAAACAAAGTGTGGCGGCATCCACCGTAACATTGGGACGCGCTTCATAAATGATGGCAATTACGCCCAGCGGCACGCGCACTTTTTTGATTTTTAGTCCGTTGGGCCGTTTCCACTCTGCAATGGTTTCGCCAATCGGGTCGGGCAGTTTTTTTACAATTTGGATGCCCTCGGCCATAGCTTTGATACGTTTCCCGTCCAGTGCCAGGCGGTCAAGCAGTGCGCGGGAGAGTTCTTTTTTCTCGCCGGCTTCCATATCAATTGCGTTAGCGGCCAATATGTCGGCGGCATATTTTTCGAGTGCGGCGGCGATGTTGTCCAGCGCGGCATTTTTAATGCTCGTGCCGATTGTGGCCATAGCAAAAGCCGCGGCTTTGGCGCGGTGGGCTTTGGTTAAAATTTCAGAGTTTGACATAATTTTAAACCACCACCATATTATCCCTATGGATAACTTCCTCTGACCCGCCGTACCCCAAAATTTCAACAATTTCTTTCGATTTTTTGCGTTTGATTTTTTCGATTTCGGCGGCGGTGTAATTGGTTATTCCCCGCGCAAATTCTTTGCCCGATTCATCTTTAATGCTGACGGCATCGCCGGCTTTAAATTGGCCTTTTGCTTCCAAAATGCCAATCGCTAGCAAGCTGGTGCCTTTTTTTAATATGGCCAGCTCCGCGCCCGGGTCAACTACAATTTCACCTGATAGCGGCAGACCGTGCGCCAGCCAGCGTTTTTTGCTGGTGCGGCCAGGATGGTTTTCTTCTTTTAAGGCCTGCGGCACAAAGGTGGTGCCCACTTTTTTACCAGAGAGAATTTTCGTCACAATGCCTTTTTCGCGGCCGTTGGCAATTACCATGGTTACGCCGGCATCAGAACAAACTTCGGCCGCCTGGATTTTGGTCCACATCCCGCCGGTGCCCAATTGAGTTGACGGATGTCCCGCCGCGTCCCGGATTTCAGGCGTGATTTTAGTAATAGTTTGCGCCAGGTAGGGTACGCCCTCATCGGATTGCAGATAAAAGCCGTCAACATTGGTTAAGTTAATCAAAATGTCCGCGCCTAGGAGAGACGCCACCAACGCCGATAAATTGTCGTTATCTCCCACCTTGATTTCATCGATGGCAACAGTATCATTTTCGTTGATAATTGGCAGGGCGTTAAATTGCAGCAGTTGCATCAGCGTATTGCGCGCGTTTAAGTAGCGTTCACGGTCAGCGATGGCGTCGCGCGTCAACAAGACCTGGGCTACGGTAATATTGTATTTTGAAAACGCCTTTTCCCAGTCGCGCATCAAAATAATTTGCCCAACGGCGGCGGCGGCCTGGGTTTGAGGAATGGATTTTAATTTTCCCAGTTTTCCCAATTTTTCCGCGCCGGTAACAATTGCGCCTGAAGTAACAATCACAAAATTAAAACCTTTTTTTTGCAGGGCGGCAATTTCCTGCGCGAAGGTTTTGAGGTAGTTGAGGTCTAATGTACCGCCTTTACCTTTTAAGGTGCTGGTCCCTATTTTGATGACGATGGTTTTGGACATAACAAGGTGATTTTAACAAAAAAATGAAGCGGCTGTCTAAATATCTTTTAAATTATTGGTAAAAACACTAGGTTTTACCTTGTTTTGAATTTGGGGGTGTTGATTAATTAAAATGTGGCGACATTTCATGCTCAACATAATCATCCATTTGTGAGTATGTAGGTCCAACGGCTGGTTTTGGATATCTGGTTTGAATGAAGTCTATTAGCTTCAGAATTCTTCTTAGAATTATGGGTAACGGTTGTCTGTGGTGGCCGACGAAAAAATCAGAATGAATTCTAAGCGTGTGTAAGACCACGGGTACCCGTCGATCTTTATAAGGCCTCAATCGGCCAACTTTTCCAGGGATCCCAAATTGTTGGGCGGCGGGGGTGCCGGGGTAGGGATAAAGTTCACGATATAAAGCACTGGGGTGG
>JBAZQH010000112.1:0-3563 GCA_041645285.1 Candidatus Margulisiibacteriota bacterium
GCTGATGAGCTGGTCATGGGGCCGGTCATTGGCGACATCAAAAACACATTCGCGCCATTGATGCCGGAGGCGGTAGTGGTCACCACGCCGCGAACAGTAAAGTCGCCGGCCGCGGTGGTAAAAAATGAACCTGATGATAAACTCTCCAGTAAAGTGCCGTCAGTTTTCTTTGTTTCCACTGTGGCGCTGTTGCCCGAGGTATCAATGCCTGAAGAAATAGTGGAATTGGTAATTTGAGCGATATCCAAGCGCAGATAATCATGTTGATCGCCATCTCCGCTCGTTAAATTCGCCGTACCGCGGCGAGTGGCTACCGCGCCCAAAATTACTCTGACTACGCGCGTGGTGGCATTAACGATTACGCCATCAGCTGACTGGCCGCCAGTCGCAAATCCGTTAGGTAGCGTGCCTTCGGCAGTACCAAAAACAACCGTGCCCGGACCCGGACCGTTCAAGTCGCTGTTAGGCGGACTGTTGGTATCTTTTTTAGCATTGCTCACATCCGTGCCTTCCGGAAAAGTAATATCAATAAATCCGGCATTGGGAACTTGGTAAGAGATCGGCGCCTCCACGCCATAAATGGTGCTAACACCGGCCATTTTGTTAAATGGATAAACCTTGACACCCGGAGCAAAACCAATGCCTGAATCAAGGAAAGTGCCGACCATTGGAGGAGGCCCACCCATCATGCCGCCTTGCATAATATTGCCGTCGGCACCCATCATCGGACCCATACCCATGCCGCCGCCAAAGCCGCCGGTTTTGGCGCTGGATTGCGCCGTAGTGGTCGCGGCATTACCGCCCGTCGCTAATGTATTGAAACCGATATCTTTTACTGTACTGCTCACCACTATATTAAGCAGAGTGGAACCCACGGTTACCACATTAGTAAAATATGAAGGCGTAAAACCGCTGATGGACACTGAACGCGAGGATGGATCATAAGACAGGGTAGCGCCTAAAGGCAGGGCATGAGATTCGGTAACAGCGCCGGCGCTGCTTACCATGCGCACGAGATAGCGCGCCGGATTCAAAACACTGGCGGCATAATTCCCATCGCTGGCTGTTACACTCAACATTGGCTGGGAATAAACTATTTTCATGGAAAAATCACTGGCTTGAGCGGAAACCACGCTTGGCGAAGAAGTATCAGCGCTACCAGTCGTGAAAGTGCGGAGCAAGGCCGCAGCCAAAGCCCGGCCTGCCAAATCTTGAACATCAGTTGTTACATTTATAGTATAAGTGCTGGTGGCAGTTAGAGCGTATGACGGGACAAAAGTGGCGGTGCGATTGTTTGGATCATACGTCAAATTGCCCGCTACCGCGGTGGAACCAATTTTCAAAGAAACAGAATTTTCCGTAATAGTGGCGGGGTTCATTGTTTCGGAAAAATTGATCACAATCGGCCTAATAGTGGAAACAGCTGTAGCTGATGCCGCCGGAATAGTGCCGGCGACAGTCGGAGCGGTGGAGTCGGCTCCGGTGCCAGTTTGGAAATCCGATCGATACATCGCGTTGGTGGCATAACCGCCGACGGGATTGCCCATCGGTATACCCTTGGCAGATGATAAACCGCCTAGTACTTTAACTCTATAATCACTGCTAACAATCAGATTAGCAGTTGAGGAAACAATCACAATTTTATTACTGGCGTCCAAACTGTTGGCGGCGGCAACTAAACTTTCTGATTCGCTGGCCGTATTCGCGCCAGTAACTTTGTATAATTTGACATTGGCCAAATTAGCATCTGTATTCTGTATGGCTTCGGAAAAAGTAACAAAGGCCTTGCTATTGAGTGATACATTAACTTTGCCCGGTACCGGCTGACTGCCTACTACATACGGCGGAAAAGAATTGCCAGTGCCAAAACCCGTAACTGCGCCAGGCGCGCTAAACATTCCGCTCGCGGTAGAAAACATTAGGACATAAGCGCCGCCAGGTCCATTGCCGCTCACTGGATTGCCTACAGTATCTTTGGCGCCGGGAGTAATAAATAATGTATAACCCCTGCCAGCGGTCAGAGTAGCGGTTGGCGTAAATCTTGCCTGCGTTGTAGAGCCCGGTATCATGGCCGCTGATCCGCCCATTTTGGTATCACTCCCTGCTTCAGTGAGATAGATATTAGAGCCCGCGTTGCTGGCATCAGTATCAACGATGGTGGTTGTATCCATGGCTTTACTAAAAGTGATATCCATTGTAGGCGCGCCGCCAGACGGAGATTGAGTTGGGAAACCCATCATCCCGGGCATTGGGAAAGAACTGACCACGCGCGGCATATTATAATCACCGCCTTGGCCCATATTACCGCTATAAAGAGTCATCGTGCCAAGGCTGACCAAACCGGTCGGCGGCAAGAAAGTGGAAATTGATTGATCAACATAACCATCTTTGGCGACCTTAACTTGCATACCGCCGGATGGACCGACATTAGTGAAACTAAAAGTGCCATCATTGCCAGTAGTGGCGGCAAACTGCTTGCCGTCAATCCAAACCGTAGCGCCGCCAACACCGGCGTTTGAACTATCATTCACTGTGCCGGAAATCGTGGCAGTACCGAGATTGCCTTGACTGACATTGACTGATAAAGCCTTGGATATTTGCAACGCGGCCGTCTGAATGCCGGTGCCGCTAGTATTATAAGTTACGGAATCAAAACTTGGATCATTGGTAAAGACTCTAGTCTTGGCAGGGATCACTGAATCAGCCGCTTGGAGATAATATCTAAAATAATTTTTAAAATTATTCCAAGGAGTGGTGGTAGGCGTAAACTTATACCAACCAGCGCCAATACTTACGCCATAAATCGGTGTTGATGAACTTGGCTGGCAGGTATTGGTATCATCAGTACAAAAAATCAACTGGGTATTAGCCGCGGGTGGAGCGCCGCCATCATCGGAAATTCTAGCGACTACATTAAAAGTTGAACTGGCGCTCGCGGTAAAAATCGGCGCCGCCATAATATTTGGCGCTTGGTTGCTGGCGCCCCACGAACCCAAAGTCGGTGTTTCCGCAACGCTGGCGGTATTTTGAAGCAACGGAACAGCGCGTACCACAAAATCAAAATTATTATTCTGCGTATCAATGCCATTGCCTTGATCGGCATGAGAACCCGCCAAAGTCATTGTCGCGGCTGTAGAATCATTAAGAGCTTTGCGTTCAATTGATTGCCCGTTGTTAATTAAAGCGCTGGCGGCTGGACCTTCGCAATCAGAAGCTGTTGAGTGAGTACCCCAACAGACCTTATCTAACACCGCGGTGGAAGAAGCGACGCTATTACTAATATAGAGGGCGCCATTGGGTACGATGGATAACAGGGTGGAGGTGGCGTAAGTCGCGTCAGCCGTACCGGCGATGGCGGAAGAAGCTGGAGTAATTAAAAGGAAGCCGCGAATCGGAATGTTGAGATTGCCGTTATTTCGCCATGTCAGAGAGACATTAGTATCAACCGTGCCGGCCGCGTTGACAATGTGCAGTTTCAAACTGGATGTAGGCACAATGCCGCCGGAACGATTATAAATTTCCACAAATTCATCAAATTCATCCGAACCTGCGCCTGCCTTAAT
>JBAZQH010000113.1:0-3507 GCA_041645285.1 Candidatus Margulisiibacteriota bacterium
CCTTGCGAATTAAATTCAATATCTACCACCGGGTTGCCGTATTGGTCAACCCCCGGCCAGGCACCTTTCAAATCCGCGCCGGTCAGCGCGGTTTTCTTTAAAATAATCGGGCGTTCATATTTTTCGCGGCCGCGCTCACTTTTCACTATATCCACGTAAGCGCCGGGCCCGTAAATTTCCTCAATCTTATTTCTCGGCATGTTTTCGGCTCCCGCTGGCGCCCACTCTGCCTCTACAAATTCCAATAATGCCGTATCACCGATAATCTTTAAGGCGCGTTGTGAATCCTGCACGCCGGGCAACTCTACCACCACTTGGTTTCTTCCCTTGCGCTGAATAGTGGGTTCGGTCACACCCAGCGAATCGATCCGGTTGCGGATGACGGCCACCACGCCGGACATCGAATCATCGGAAACAGAAACTTTATCAGTGGGGATACCTTCCAATACCAGGCGGGTGCCGCCTTGCAGGTCGAGGCCCAAAGTAATGGGCAGGTTATAGATGACAAAAACCGAAACCGCCACAATCCCCACCATGATTAAAATACGCAGTTGGTTAATGTTTTTCATAAAACGATTGCTCTATTATATAAAGCGCGGGAGAATTACACAAGAAAAATTTATGCCGTCACTTTCCAAGGCACATGAAAGTCGGCACCAGGCTGAGCCACGGGGTGCTCAAGGAAAAGCTTTTTGCGGATGGGCTCCAGCAGATTGGGCTTTTCTCCTAAAAATTCAGCCACGCATACCAGCTTCACGCCGCGCACTTCCGCCGCCGCAATTGCTTCTGCCATTTTTTCTTTCCATTTCAGGTCGCGCAAAAAGTGGTGATCAACAATCAATGTATGCATTTTTTTGGTTCCGTTGATAATTTTAGCCAGCGCCCGCGTGTGCATACCATATATATAAGTCATGGGGCCGTCCATCAGGCATATTTCGGGATCTTCATCAATAATGAAATTCTCCTGTGAGGCAACCGTAGCTCCTTCTACATCCGATGTGTGGACAAATTTATGCTTCCCGTCAGAAATTGAAACCGCGGTTACGCAACCCAATTTTTCGTCGGCGCCGTGCGGCAGGGCTGCGGAAAATTTTATAGTAGTGTGCCCATGCTTAAATTCTCTCCCGTCCGAAAATTCGATGCTTTTGGGGGCATCGCCTAATTTCCCGATAAAATATTTGGCGCGGGCAATTTGTGATTTATTGATTTTGTGATGCGGGTCTTTCAAGTAAACAATTTTGCCCTGATAAATTTCCGGCGCTTCGGGGTTATGGTGGTCATAATGATAATGGGTCACAATTAATATATCCGCCAATTTTGCATGGGACACAATGGCATGCCAGTGCTCCATCATCAATTTTTGCTCTATGGGATGCGGCGGCTTACCGTAACGGTTGGGAGCAATCGCTACGCCCGGATCAATCAAAATGGCGACATCCGCCGTTTTTACAAACGTTGCCATACTGCGGGTACCCAAAGAATCTGCAGCCAACGGGATAATTTGCATATTTTGCACCTTAGATCGACTGCATTACCGCACAAACATAATCAACCATATTTTCGCTGACCCCGGGAATTTGCTGTAGACCCTTTTTCCCCATCACCTCATAAATCAAGCGGACATCGTCTTTCAGCTCATCCACTGCCCAAGCCGCTTCCCGAAAATCCCAAATTTTTGCCGACGCGGCACCCGCCGCCTCCAGCTGGTAGGTCTTATAAAACAGCGCTTCAGCTACTCTTTTGTTGATTCGCAGTTTTTCAGGAAAAAAATCCACCGGGCGTGCAATCCGGCCGGGCATCTTATGTTTATCCAATATCTCCCGGCAAAGTCCATTCACTTTTGGTGAATATTTACCCAGCGGAACGTACTGCCCCTTATATAACGTTTTATACTTTGGGACCAATTCCGGGTATCTGGCCTGCAAAAAAGCATATACCCGATCCTGCTGTGCATCCCGCATGGTTAGGCCGCCTACCAAAACAAAAGCGGCGCCAGCTATCCGGGCGCGCCGCACCACCTGTTCAAGATTGTCTTCGCTGTCCGTTAGATACGGCAAAATTGGCAGCAACAAAACCCCGGCCGGAATGCCGGCCGCCACCACTTTCATCAACGCTTGCATCCGATCCATGGGAGAAGGGGCGCCGGGCTCAAAAACCTCCGTTAATTTTTCATCAAATGTGGTAATGGTGAACGCCACCGTAGCAGAGCTGGCGGCCTGGATTTTTTGCAGCAAATCTAAATCGCGCAGTACCAGGTCGGATTTGGTGGCAATAAAAACCGGAAACCCTTTTTCCGCCAATACCTCCAAACATTTTCTGGTAATTTCAGATTTTTCTTCTGCCGGCTGGTACGGGTCGGTCACCCCGGATAACGCAACAATATCTTTGGGTTTTTTGGCAATTTGCCGGCGCAATAATTCCGGGGCATTGGTCTTCACAAAAACCGTTTGCGCAAAATCACTCTGCAAATGATATTTATGCGACCGCGCATCGCAATACTCGCAGGCATGCCCGCAGCCCGCGTAAGGGTTAACGCTGTATTTGCACCAAAACCACGCATCCACATGCTTGTATTGATTAAGGATGGTCTTGGCTGGTTTT
This sequence comes from Candidatus Margulisiibacteriota bacterium, assembly GCA_041645285.1. Lineage (GTDB taxonomy): Bacteria > Margulisbacteria > WOR-1 > JAHJIW01 > JAHJIW01 > JBAZQH01. Next base: position 2,602 of record JBAZQH010000113.1, read on the forward strand.
TCTTCAATTGTGGTGGTCATTAAATTTCATCTTTCAATATCTTTTCTCTCAAGCTCGCCATCAACCGCATTAAAAATCGCAAATTGTGGATCGTCAATAGCGTGTAAGCCAATATTTCTTTAGCCATAAACAGGTGGCGGATATAGGCCCGGGAAAAACCGCTCCGGCAGGTATAGCAATCACACTCGGAGTCAATCGGCGTAAAATCTTTTTCGTAACGGGCTTTGCGAATACTATCAAAACGGTCCATGGTTAAAAACGAACCGTGGCGCGCTAGGCGGGTTGGGATTACACAATCAAACAAGTCCATCCCCCGCTCCACCGCCCCAATAATATCTGCCGCAAAACCCACCCCCATCAAATGCCGCGGCTTGTCTTTGGGTAGGGCATCCGCCGCCACTTCCAGCGCGGCAAACATTTCTGATTGCGGCTCCCCTACCGACAAGCCCCCAATCCCAAACCCGGGGAAATCCAACTCCGCAATTTCCTCGCAGGATCGCTTCCTTAAATCCGCATGCACGCCACCCTGGACAATACCAAAAAGTGTACTTGTTTTTTTGGGGTCTTCCATCCGCGCGCGCTGACCTTCGGTTTGTAATATAAAACACTCCTTTGCCCGCTTCGCCCACCGGGTGGTCCGGCCAACCGCGTCTTCAACTGCGGTTCGCGAAGCTGCGTAAGCGGCACATTCATCCAGCGGCATAATAATATCCGCGCCAATATCCAACTGCATCTGAACGACCAACTCGGGAGTAAAAAACAACTTCGCACCGTCTTTATGCGAAATAAAATGGACCCCATCGTCGGTAACCTTACGAATATCCGCCAAGCTAAAAACCTGGAAGCCCCCGCTGTCGGTCAAAACGGGCTTATCCCAATTAATAAATTTGTGGATGCCGCCGGCCT
>JBAZQH010000114.1:0-3415 GCA_041645285.1 Candidatus Margulisiibacteriota bacterium
TTGTATTATTGTACCAGCTTCCTTATTTACATTCCCGTGCCTTTCCGCTAAACTTCTAACATGAAAAAAATCCTCGCGGGAGCACTAAAAATCATCAAAACCCTGCAAGGTGCTGGTTTTGAATGTTACCTGGTGGGCGGCTGTGTGCGCGATGCGCTTTTGCGCAAAAAAATCGCCGAATGGGACCTGACCACCAGCGCTACGCCCGCGCAGATGATTAAGCTTTTCAAAAAAGCCGTCCCCACCGGCATTAAGTACGGCACCGTTACCGTTATTTTGCCGGACGGCCACCGGCAAGCCGGGGTAGGCAAGTATGAAGTTACGACCTTCCGCTCTGAAGAAAAATACTCTGACGGCCGGCATCCCGACCGCGTGCACTTTACCAAAAGTTTAACCGCAGACCTGGCCCGGCGCGATTTTACCATCAACGCCATGGCTTATGATCCGGTTAGCAAAACGCTGGTAGATATTTTCGGCGGCAAAAAAGACCTCCAGCACAAAATCATCCGCGCGGTAGGCAACCCGGTCGACCGGTTCAAAGAAGACGGACTGCGCGCACTCCGCGCCTGCCGGTTTGCCGCTAAATTAAACTTTAAAATTGAGCCCAAAACCTTTGCGGCCATAGCCAAAACGCTATCTGTAGCAAAAAAAGTTGCGGTAGAACGCATCCAGGGAGAACTGCTAAAAATCATGGAAACCGAACATCCCTCAATCGCCATAGAATTGATGCGCAAAAGCGGTTTACTGAAAATTATTATGCCCGAATTGACGTCCTGCTTTGGCGTGCGCCAACCCCGCCCCTACCACCGCTACGACGTATACTGGCACAGCTTATACTCAATGGACGCCGCCCCCCAAACCGGCCCGGTGTTGCGGCTGGCCGCACTTTTACACGATATTTCCAAGCCCGAATGTAAAAAAGGCATGACTTTTTATAACCACAACGTAAAAGGCGAAAAAAAAGCGGAAAAAATTTTGCGCCGGTTAAAATTCAGCAACGCACATATCCAAAAAATCACCAACCTGGTACGCAACCACATGTTTGAATACCAGGATGAATGGGGAGATGCCGCTATCCGCCGGTTTATCCGGCGGGTCGGGAAAGACAACATCGAGGACTTGTTTGCGGTCCGCGCGGCGGACTCTGCCGCTATGAGTAAAACCATCGGGTTAAAATACTTAAAAAAACTGCGGCGCCGCATTCAAAAAGCACTGAAGGAAGACCACGCCTTAAAAGTAACCGATTTGGCGCTTAACGGCCACGACATAATAAAAGCCCTTAAAATCAACCCGGGACCGGTGGTGGGACAGGCGCTGAATTACTTACTGGAAAAAGTGCTGGACCAGCCGGAGCTTAACACTAAAAGCAAATTAATAGAATTACTGAAACACTTTCATGTAAAAAAACTTAAGGAGCCCCGTCGTGGCAGAAGTACCTCACATTGACCGGGTCATAACCCAGCGGATTGTCACCAAAATCGGGGGCGGGGTTGCAGAAAAAAACCAGCCGCCCATTGCCCCGATTGGCATTTTTGATTCCGGGGTTGGGGGGTTGACGGTTTTAAAAGAAATTGCGCGCCAGCTGCCCAACGAAGATGTGATTTATATTGCCGATACCGCCCGCGTCCCCTACGGCAGCCGCCCCCCCGAAGAAATTATTAAAATCAACGAAGACATCATCAGTTATTTGGTCCAGCAGGGAGTAAAAATAATTGTTTTGGCCTGCGGCACCTCTTCGGCCGTGGCTTATCCAATTTTAAAAAATCGTTTTAATACCGCAATCGTCAGCTTAATTGGCCCGGGAGCGCGCGCCGCAATTTTGGCCTCAAACAACGGCTTTATCGGTGTCATTGCTACCGTCAACACCATCGAATCCCAGGCCTACCAAAATACCTTAAAAGAATTACACAAAGATGTCGTCGTTACTGCGGTAGCTACTCCGCTTTTGGTCCCGTTAATTGAAGGCGGCTTTGTCGAAGCCGACGAAACCCGCCGCGTCCTGCAAGATTACTTAAAACCAATTATTGAAAATGGCTGCGACACGCTGATTTTGGGTTGTACTCATTATCCGCACGTGGCCGGGTTAATCCAAGAAATTCTCGGTCCCGGCGTAACGCTGGTGGATCCCGCCATCCAGGCAGTGGAAGAAACCAAAGCCCTGCTCGCTAAAAGAAACTTGCTCAAAGTCCAAAAAGGCGCAAAATACACTTTCTTGGTAACCGGATCGGTTGTACAATTTGAAGAGCTGGGAAGCCGGCTGATGAATCGGACCATTAGCGGCGTGAAGCAAATTGGATTATGAAGAAAAGGGCTGAAGGCCAAAGGGATCAAGGGAAAAATCATGTTCGAATTAACCGTCGATGCTTCTTTTGACGCGGCGCACGCATTACGAAAATATAAAGGTCAGTGCGAAAATTTGCACGGGCATACCTGGAAAGTACAAATATCGCTCAAGGGTAAAAAGCTTAACCACCTCGGCCTCATGGTGGATTTCCGGGAAATTAAAGCCAAATTATCTGCGGTAGTTGAACAGCTCGACCACACAAACCTTAACAATTTGGCGCCCTTCAAAAAAATCAATCCCTCCAGTGAAAATGTGGCCCAATGGATTTATGGACAATTAAAGAGAAAGTTGCCACAACTTTGCAAGGTTTCGGTTTCGGAAACGCCGGGGAGCTTGGCTAGTTACCTGCCTTAACCTTCGTAAAAATCAGCATCAAAACCTTCGTCGGCTTCATCCACCTCTTCTGGCGGCAGTTGCCATCTTACGATGCCGCTCAGCATGGCCCGCACGCGCTCCACGTAGGGCGGCAAACCACTGCCTTGTCCAAAATCGTGTTCAATATTTAAAAATATAGCATTTTGTCCTTCCAGCTCCATGCCTTGCAATGTAAGCGGCAACAAAACACGTTTTTGAAGACCCAGCGGCGAAACCGCTCCTGGCAGTAAATCCTGCGATTTCACTCTCAACCTGCTGCGTACTTCATCAGGAATATTCAATTTAAAACCAAGCGTAGAATCACTCGGATGCCGGCGTGAGTGCTCTCGAACCTGCATCAGCACTTCAAGCGGCTTACCGGCTGATACCTTAACAACCTCCGGACAAATCTGGGAACCTTTTCTTAACAGGCAACCCCCCACCAGTTGGGGGGTCTCGCCCCGCCGCGGCGCCGCAAATTTCCCTCCAAGTTGTAATGCCTCAACCCGGCAAAACCTGCGAACCACTTTAACCATAGCTTTTCTCCTTTTTTTCGGTTTATTCTTCCTTTATATCGGACACACGCTAAAAAAATTTCACGGTTTGCCCAATTAATTTTATGTTAAAATAACCACATTATGACTCCGCTCAATTTTGTTAAAATGCACGGCTTGGGCAACGATTTTATTTTAATCGACGGCCGCGAAACCAAACTGG
>JBAZQH010000115.1:0-3248 GCA_041645285.1 Candidatus Margulisiibacteriota bacterium
TAGACGTAGGCACCGTGTCTCAGTTACCTTGTGGGGGGTCACGCTCTCACGTCCCCTACCCGTCATCGCCTTGGTGGGCCATTACCTCACCAACAAGCTGATAGGACGCAGGCTTCTCTCTCGGCGGCCAGTTAAGGCCTTTCCTACGTTCATTTAACTGAACGTAGCTTATGAAGGATTACCCCAACTTTCGCTGAGCTATCCTCCACCAAGAGGTAAATTCCTACGTATTACTCACCCGTCCGCCGCTGTACGTTCAGTGCTTGCGCATGAACGTACCGCTCGACTTGCATGCCTAAGGCACGCCACCAGCATTCATCCTGAGCCAGGATCAAACTCTCAAAAAAACTTTCTACCACTTCTTGAATTGACTAAAATTGACTTAAAATATTTAGTTATCAAAGAGCTTGCCCGGCGGATGCCGGGTGAAAAAAAGCCCGCCAGTGTGGCGGGTTCATTCCCCATCAACTGGTCAGAACTTTATTTCATAACAGTTATTATAGCAAGGGTTTACCTGAAGTCAACCACCCACATTGTCCCAATGCTCAATCTTCTCTACTTCGCCCTCGCCGTCCAACCACACCCCCACCACGTCAATCCGGCAGGCCACCTCTCCCAACCTTTTCTTCATTAAGTATAGCTCCGCCATCCGTTTCACTTTTTCCAACTTTCTTCCATCCACCATTTCCCACGGCTCGCCAAACTCCTCTCCGCTCTTAGTTTTCACTTCCACAAACACAGTTATTGGAAGGGTCGCACCCTTCCGCTTTTCTTTAGCAATAATGTCAATCTCTCCGAACTTTGTCCTAAAATTCCGCTCCAAAATTTCATAGCCCTTTTTTCTTAAAAATTCCTCCGCCGCCTTCTCCCCAATTACCCCGGTTTTTTTATTATCCTGCTTCATTAATTAATTCTAACACGACGCACCTGCCCGCAATCGCTGAAGCGATAGCTTCTGCGGCAAGAAAAGTTGCCGATTGTTTTTGAGGCTAACTTACGCAATCCGGTAAAGCTTGGTTTCGCTGAAAGCGAATTTACCGGATGAGTATGTAGATAATTCCGATTCGCCGGAAATCGGAAATTATCGGTAGCCGAAAAAATGATGGCAAGTTTTCGTATGCCGGGTCGGGCCAAATTTCATAGGTTTCTCACCCGGTACTGTAGTGCCTCAGCTACGTGGTTATACTCAATTCCCTCCGCCCCTTCCAAATCGGCAATTGTCCGGGAAACTTTAATCACCCGGAAATAACTGCGCGCTGACAGCTGAAACTTGTCCGCCGCTGTTTGCAGCAATCTTTCCGCGTCTTCACTTAATTGGCAAAATTTTTTGATCTGTTTATTTCTCATCTCCCCATTAGTAAAAATGTGATCATTCTTCAGCCTCTTTTCCTGAATTTTTCTGGCCTGTACCACCCGCTTTCTTATCATCTCCGAGGTAGAGTGAAAAGTGTCTATGTTTTGCCGCAGCTTTTCCACCTCCACAAACGGCACATTAATATGAATATCAATCCTGTCCAAAATTGGCCCGGACATTCTTTTTTGATAATTTAATACCTGCCCCGGCAAACACTGACACGCTTTTTTCGGATGATTTAACCAACCGCATGGGCAGGGATTGCTCGCCGCCACCAGCATAAAACTGGCCGGAAATTTAACCGCTCCCGCCACCCTCACTACCGTCACCACCCCATCTTCCAACGGCTGCCGCAACGCCTCCAAGGTCGTCCGCGGATACTCGGCAAACTCGTCCAAAAACAGCACTCCCCGGTGGGCCAAAGAAATCTCCCCAGGCATTGGTTTGGTTCCACCCCCGATCAGGCCCATTCGCGAAGTCGTATGATGCGGCGAGCGAAACGGCCGCCGCCTCACCAACCCTCCGCCCGGTTCAATATTCCCGGTCACTGAATAAATCTTGGTCACTTCCAATGCCTCTTCCTCCAGCAGTTCCGGCAAAATCCCCGGCAGCGCCCGCGCCAACATCGTCTTGCCCGACCCCGGCGGCCCGACCATCAAGACATTGTGTCCGCCCGCCGCGGCAATTTCCAATGCCCGCTTCGCCTGCTCCTGCCCGACCACTTCCTTAAAATCAAAGTCCACTTCGGCTTCGCTCAGTATAAACTCCTGATTAAGGGGTTTTAGGGACTTTATCAATCGTTCTCCCATAAAATGCCTGATCAACTCCCGCAGGCTGCTCACCGGATACGACTTCACCCCCTCCACCACGCTCGCTTCATTGGCTGACAACTTCGGCACAAATATTTCCCCCACCTTTTTTTCATGGGCCAAACTGGCCAGTAAAAACACTCCCCGCGTATGCCTTAATCGGCCGTCTAAACCGACCTCGCCATAAAAATACATCTTCTTTTCCGGCAAAACTATCTTGCCTATCGACGCCAAAATTCCCACCGCTATCGCCAAATCATAAGCCGAACCTTCTTTGGGAATATCCGCCGGCGCTAAGTTCACCACAATTTTTTTCTGGGGAAAATCAATCCCCGTATTCACTAAAGCCGTCCGCACCCGTTCTTTTGCCTCTTCCACCGCTTTTGTCGGCAAACCGACAATATGAAAACCGGGAAAGCCCTTGGCCGCCACATTCACTTCCACCTCAATCTCAATCGCCTGCAGCCCCATACTGGCCACCGACCACACCTTTGTCAGCATACTAAAATCCTACCATAAACCTGCCGTTGTTTTCCTCCACCAATCCCTTCAGGCACAACTCGGACAGTAAAATATTAATTTGGGTAATTGATTTATTTAATTTTTTCGCTAATTCATCTGCTTCCATTTCTTCCCTTTTTAATAACTCCACTACCTCTTTTTCCTCCCCGCTTAAAACTGGAAGGATCCGACCCTTCCGCTTTTCCTTTAGGGGGCGCGTGCCCCCCAGCTCCTCCAAAATATCATTGGCATCAGTCACCAGCACCGCCCCGTTTCTAATCAACCAATTCGTCCCCTTAGACAAGCTGGCTGTAATCATCCCCGGCACTGCAAAAACTTTCTTTTTCTGTTGAAACGCCCAGCGCGCTGTCACCAAACTGCCTGAATTCTCGCCGGCTTCCACCACCAAAATTGCCTGTGACAAACCGGACACAATCCGATTTCTGTAAGGAAAAGTCCACAGTTTGGCTTCCTGTTTTGGTTCAAACTCCGACACCATCACCCCGCCGCTCTCCAAAACCTTCGTGTATAAATTATCGTTTTCCGCCGGCGTCAAACAATCCAAACCCGAGCCCAAAACCGCC
>JBAZQH010000116.1:0-3165 GCA_041645285.1 Candidatus Margulisiibacteriota bacterium
TCAGGGCTGACTATATCAACACCGTTCGCGAGCAATTTGAAACCAACAACGAAAATGTGCTGATGATTGGGATCGGGAAATCGTTTTAATTTTGCCAATAATGCGGATCGCCCGCAAAAGAGCTCAGCGCCCGCGGAACGGGGTCCATTTCTGCGGGCGAGAGGATGGGCGGCTTTGGCGGCGGGGCCAGCGAGATGGAGGGCCAGAGCGGGAAGGACCCGCGTATTGATCAAATTCTGCTGATGGTATTTCCGGATGCTTGGCAATTGGCAGTTGTTTGCGGATCAGTGATTCAATGCTTTTGACGTCCCGGCGCTGGTCTGGCGTGGCAAAAGAAATTGCCCGGCCCAGACAGCCCGCGCGTCCGGTTCGCCCGATGCGGTGCACATAATTTTCTACATCATCCGGCAAATCATAGTTAATTACTAATTCAATTTTGGTTACGTCTATTCCCCTGGAGGCAATATCCGTGGCAACCAGTATGCGGTAACGACCGGATTTAAATCCAGCCAGTGCTTCTTTTCTTTGCGCCATTGATCGGTCCGAATGTATTTCTGCGGCACGGTGGCCCATCTCGCGGATAGCGCGGGAGATTTTGCGGGCGAGATGCTTGGTGCGGGTGAATAATAGGACTGATCCATGGTGATCGGCCAGGATTTTACTTAACAGGGCCAGTTTGGTTTCACGTTTTACAATATAGAGTTCTTGCGCGATGCCTTCGGCGGTGGTGCCGGAGGGAGCGATTTCGACATGTACCGGGAGCTGCATATAGGTGTTTACCATGCGCATGATTGCGGCGGGCATGGTTGCGGAAAAAAGCATGGTTTGGCGGCCCCGCGGCAGGGTGGCTAAGATTCTTTCAACTTGCGGTGCAAATCCCATATCCAGCATACGGTCGGCTTCGTCAATAACCAGCATGCCTACCCGGATCAACATGAGATTATGGTTGGATTGGTGGTCGAGGTAGCGTCCGGGGGTGGCAATAATGATCCGCGGCCGCCGACGCAGGGCTTCTTCCTGCGGCCGTATGGGAACGCCGCCGATGAGGCAGGCGGTTTTTAGCCCAAAAGGATTAGCCAAGCCGCGGATGGCTTCGTCAATTTGTTGGGCAAGCTCGCGCGTGGGTGCCAGGACCAGAGCAACGCCGGGCTGTTGGGCCAGGTGCTGGATCATGGGAATGGCAAACGCGTGGGTCTTGCCGGTTCCGGTTTGAGCAATGCCGATGACGTCTTTGCCTTCAATTGCCAGCGGGATGGCTTTACGCTGAATGGGGGTGGGAGTTTTAAATTTGATACTGTCAAGGATCTCAAGGATTTTTGGCGCGATGCCGAGGCCAAAGAAACCGGGCTCGGGATTGGGGGCGGGTTGTGGGACAGGTTTGTTGAACATATTATAAATCCTTTCCGGTTGATGTCATCACTAGCTTACCATGCTTGACCCCTTTGGTGGCGATAAGACGGTCGGAAATTTCTTTGACCTTTTGGCTTTTGCCGCGCACCACCAGAACTTCGAGACAATGGTGCTGGTCAAGATGAATGTGGGTAGTGGAAATGATATTCTTAAAATGCGAATGTTGTAAATCGGCTAATTTATCGGATAAATCGTGGGCATGATGGTTATAAACCAAAGTGACGGTTCCAACAACCTCCCCGCTGACGGTTGACCACTCTTCTTCGACAAACCGGTCGCGGATCAGGTCGCGCAGAACTTCAGAGCGGTTGGTATAACCTTTCTTCTTGGCCAACTTGTCTAATTTTACCAATAATTCATCCGGGATGGATACGCCAAATCTTTTAGTCATATTGATATCGTAATCGTGTAAGGATTAAATGTCAAATTGTTTAAATTGCTTGACGCGCCCAAGCTTAGGTGCTACGATTTTACAGAAGGTAGCACTGAATAGGAGGAAAAATGCATATTCCGGATGGTTTATTGGATCCGAAGATTTCCGCGGGATTAATGGGTGCGGCGGCGGCGGTTTTGGGTTTTTGTTTTGCTAGAGTGAGGGCGATGGTTACAGCACTAAAACCTGCCGAAGCGCTGGCCACGGTGGGAGCTGGGGTTGGTAGCATGGGGGTTAAACTTAAAAGGGTATTAACTAGCGATGGCGAGCGAACAATTTACCAAATGGGGATGGTGGCGGCGCTGGTATTTGCCGCGCAAATGTTTAATTTTCCCATCAGTAATGGGACTTCCGGCCATTTAATTGGTGGGGTATTTGCGGCGGTAATTGTTGGTCCGTTTGCGGGTTCGATTGTCATTGCTGCAGTGTTGCTGGTGCAGATGCTGTTTTTTGCGGATGGCGGGTTAATCGCGATTGGCGCCAACATAATTAATCTGGCTGTGGTGGGCACGCTGGCGGCGTACTATATATATTATTGGCTGAACAAGGTGGTACCGGAGTGGTTGGCAATCATTTCTGCCGCCTGGATTTCGGTTTTGCTGGCAGCTTTTTTCTGTGCGCTGGAATTGGGTTTTTCTGGTACCATCCCGTTTTCTGTTGTAATTCCTGCCATGTTAAAAGTTCACCTGGTGATTGGAATTGCGGAAGCCCTGATCACGTTAGCTCTGGTAAATATTTTCCGGGGCGTGCGGATGAGGCGCGAAATGTAGTTGTAGAGTGTAATTATGAGAAGATTATTTTTTCTTTCGATTTTAATTGCAATTTCGGCCGCTTTTTTTGCCTCAACTAATCCAGACGGACTGGATTTTATTTCAGAAAAACTTGGTTTTGCGGCCATTGGGCGGGATGGGACGGCACCTATGGCAGGATATAGCATTAAGTTTTTACCGGAGGGTGGGGTTTCTACCGCGGTGGCGGGAATTGCCGGAGTGCTGATTGTATTCGCTTTATTTTGGTTGGCGGCGTACGGGTTAAAGAATACCGGACGGAACCGGAAATTGAATGATAAGTTTGTTGGTTTCATTATTATGGGTTTGTTGGTTGCCGCCGTGGAATTTTCCGGCCCGCCCGCTTTTGCGGCGCGGCCGCTTTTTACCGATGATTTTTATACCGTGGCGCGGGGAGGGTATGAGCTGGAACTTGGCTATGCCGCGACCGAAAATTTTGGTTCATCTGTCAGTGCACTGGGCCTTTCTTTTAAACGTGGGTTTTTGCCAAACCTGGACTTAGGGATCGAAGTTCCTTGCACTATGTCAGGTATA
>JBAZQH010000117.1:0-3158 GCA_041645285.1 Candidatus Margulisiibacteriota bacterium
AAAACAGCCACCGCAATCGATCCGGCAAATACACCTAAAGGAAGCCACATCAAACGGTAGGCGAGTCTTAAAGCAGTGATGCTCCCTTCGGCGATATCAGAAGCAAAGCGCTGGTTAACAATCCCGTTAATCCTGCTGGCCGCCAGGCCCAACATCGATGGAACCATGAGCATCAGCATTTTTTTGACCCCAGGGTGACGCAGGTTCAAAGTAAACTTGTACCTCATCCCCTTTTTGCGCAGTACGGGCAGCTGAATTAGAAAGTTGGCCAGGTGGCCTGCCACGACACCGATGGCAAACCCGAAAATACCATAGCGGCTTAGGGTCAACCCGAAGACAATAATGCATAGGTTATAAGCGATTGAACCTAAAGCCGGGGCAGCAAAGTGTTTATATGACTGCAGGACACCCATAATCAGGCCATTGAGAGCGAGGATAACAAAGGCCGGAAACATTACCCTCGTCAGCTGTACGGAAAGGGCCAGGGTTTTCGCGTCAAAACCGGGGGCCACAAGGTTCGTTAAAGGGGACGCGAAAATCATCCCTATAGGTATGCAGACAACCATGATTAGGGTAATGAGATTCATCATTGTGCTGGCGACTTCCCAGGCATCTTCTTCTTTTTCGGTCGCCAGATAGCTGGCAAAAACCGGCATAAACGCGGCTGAGAGGACACCGCCAACCAATAAATCATATAGTAAATCCGGTACGGTGAAGGCAGCTAAAAACGCGTCTGTTTTCCACGTGGCGCCAAACGAGTGAACCAGGACAGCTTCCCTGACATAGCCGAGCACCCGGGAAATCATCATCGCCACCATCAACATCCCGGCGGCCTGAGCCACCTTTTTGCCTGTCGACATACGTTTCTCCTTTCGTAACCCTTAGGACTATCTCTATTAATATATCACTTTTGGGTTAAGGCGAAAAGGATTAAATTACCTGACGAAACGTTTTTTTTCGTCAGCCAGCCTCTGCCCGACAACAGTAAGTATTTGCCGATACCTATCGTACCAGGATACCATTTTCGCTTTGACTTCCGGGGCGATGGCCGCCTTTAGCCGCCCCGCTTCCCTGCTGATAACTCCGTAATTGCGGAGAAATGTCGCTTTCCCAGTGTTTCTCCCGTATTCAGCCAGAGTTTTGGCCCCGTCTAGAACGCGGGGTTTCTGCAGGTAATACGTTTCCTTTAATCCGGCAGCCACCGGCCTGCCCAACATCCCGTTATAAGCCTCAAGTGACTTGTTAACCCCAGCTGCAACAGCCAGCACTAAAAACACCAAAGCCAGCATAATCAAAGTCCTGTCCCTCATATCAGTCATCCTTTAAATAAGATTTGACAGTTATATGATGGTTCAATTTTACCAATTTTATTCCAGTCCTGCCGGAGTGGGCAGGAGGTGCCAGGTGTCTTCTACAATACAAAGTTTCCCAGCCTCTCTCTGGATCCAAGTAAAATATACAACAAAAAGCCTTAGGTTGATACCTAAGGCCCAGTTGACGGCAAATGCACATGTATATTATAAATGACTGAAGTTGTCTATTTAAAAAGTTGTCCTTTCAATTGACACCGATGAAAACGTGGATTAAAATAAAGTAAGTGAATAAGTTATCAAAGTGTTGATGTAAACCTGGTGAAAACTGGGTGCGCTAAAATCTATGGGTCTAAGGCGAAAGCTAAGACAGCCGGGTTGCAAGGATTGACTGCTAGGGGGGAGTAGTCCTGTTTGGACTGCTCCTCTTACTTATTTTCAGAAGGAGTGCTTACATGCCGCGCAGAATTATTAAACCGTTTGAAGATTTCTTTAAATATGAGGCCGCCGGCGGGATCCTGCTGTTGATTTTTGCCGCCGCTGCCCTAGCCTGGGCAAATTCGCCGCTGGGGGATAAGTATGAACAGGTTTTGCATTGCCGGATAACCATCGGCTGGGGCGGGCTGGCTTTAACCAAATCGCTTTTGCATTGGATTAACGACGGATTAATGACGGTCTTTTTCTTTGTTGTAGGAATGGAAATAAAACGTGAGCTGGTAATCGGCGAACTGAAGTCTGTAAAAAAGGCGGTCCTGCCGATAGGAGCGGCTCTTGGCGGTATGGTTATACCTGCTCTGATCTATTTTTTCTTTAATCACGGAACTGTTTACCTCTCCGGATGGGGAATACCTATGGCTACCGACATTGCTTTTGCTCTGGGGGCTCTCTCTTTGCTGAGCAATGGCAAAGCGCCCAAAGGGCTGGCGGTTTTTCTGGCGGCATTGGCTATTATTGATGACCTTGGCGCTGTTTTGGTTATCGCCGTTTTTTATACCGGCCGGATTTCATGGATTGCTCTCTTAACAGCTCTGGGAATTCTGACAGCGTTAATTCTGGCTAACAGGTTCCGCAAAAACTCAACCCTTCTTTTTGTGATTTTAGGGATTTTTTTATGGTTAGCTGTGCTGAAATCCGGGTTACATGCAACTATTGCCGGAGTATTATTAGGAATGACAATCCCGGTCCGTTCAGCGGAAGGGTCTGCTGAAAAACCAATGCTATGCAGGATGGAACATGCCTTACAGCCTTGGGTGGCTTTTGGTATTCTGCCTCTTTTCGCCCTGGCTAATGCCGGTGTAGCCGTTGATTTCAGCAGGTTTGGCGAAATTATTAACAGCCCGGTCAGTTACGGCATTATCGCTGGGCTTTTTCTGGGCAAGCAGGCAGGCATTTTCGGCGCTTCTTATCTGATGATACGTTTGAAGATAGCAAAGCTGCCCAATAAGGTAAATATGAAGCAAATATATGGCGCAGGTTTGTTGGGCGGCATTGGATTTACCATGTCAATTTTTATTACCACCCTGGCTTTCCCGGCCAATGGTATACTGGCAACCGCAAAGATAAGTATAATTGCGGCGTCATTATTGTCAGCCATGGCAGGGTTATCAGTTTTAGCCTTGCAGGATTCGACTAAAAAAGACAGAATTAAAAAAGCATCCTTGAAAAAGGGTTTAGCATGAAGGATGATTTGTGATAACTAGACCTCCACGGGAAAACATTGTACCGGCTATTCTTCACAAGTCAGAATTTATGAATGTGAAGATTGCACCGGCTGTCCTCATCGTGAAAAATGCACCAAGAGTAAAGATTGGACCAGTGTTATTCGACCACCGCACAGGCAAAGTGGGC
>JBAZQH010000118.1:0-3125 GCA_041645285.1 Candidatus Margulisiibacteriota bacterium
CTGTAGGCGCCCGGCACGGCAGAGGGATAGGGCGGTATGAGCGGTATCACTTCTATGTATTTTTTGTGCGTGGTGTTGATGGTGGCCGTTGTGCCATAACTCAGGCAGCCGATGTGCGGGGCCAGGCAGCCCGCGCCGATGACTTCGCAGGCTTTGTCTGCGGCGGCGGCAATGAGTGGCAATCCGGCGGGCAAGCCGGTGGCCTCTGCGGCCCGGGGGGTGATTGTGCCCAGTTGTCCGGCAGGCGGAATCAGGCTGGGCAGCAAGGCCGGATCCATTGGAACGGCCTGCCATTTCCAATCCCACCCTGCGGCCCAATCCAGTTTTTTGTAGTCAAACGGTACGTATCCCACCTGGCAGCCCACAGAATCCACAAAACTACCGCACAATTTGTATGTAAGGTATCCGGAAAGAAAAAGATACTTGTGGGTTGCATTCCAGATTTCCGGTTGATGGGTGCGAATCCAGTTGGCTTCTGCTTCTGCCTGTAGATAGGCTACCGTTCCGCTCATGCCGGCCAGCCTGAAGGCCAGCCCCCATAATCCGCCTACGGGTTTTTGCCCCGGCGTGCGGCGCTGGTCAAGCCACACAATGGCCGGGCGGAGGGGATTGCCTGCCCGGTCAACATTGACTACTGTGGAGCGTTGAGTTGTGATCGCGGCGCCGGCTATTGCTTCTTGGGGGACTTTGGTTTGCTGCCAAAGCTGTTGGCAAGCCTTGCACAGTGATTTCCAGTAATATTCCGGGTGCTGCTCTGCCCAGCCGGGATGATCGGAAAGGTACGCTTCCAACGGCACGCGGCTTCTGGCAGCCAGGTTGCCCTTAAGGTCAAATAGCATCGCCCGCACGCTTTGAGTGCCGCTATCAATTGCCAGAATGTAATCTTTGCTCATGATTGCCCCTTTTGTGTCCGAAATGATTTTAGTCAGTTTTGTGTCTGGAAAGCAGGTTGACATCTCCGTGTCAGCCTGAGCCGGGCGGCTTTGATATTTGTGTTTTTTGTTTGCGCCTGCGCCAGAAGAACAACGCGGCAATTGCCAGTGCCAATTTGGTTATTGCTGCGGCCCATAGCGTGCGGGCAACAAGCGCGCGGCGTTGTTTTATTTGTTTGGCCTCCTGGCTGGTTTTGGCCTGTGCAAGCATTGTCCGCCAGTTGGAGATGTTTTCTAGCGCGGGCAGGCTGTAACAGGTGTTCCACAACACCAGATATGCGGATTCTTCCTTTTGCCATTTTGCGTCATCCCATCCCAATTCCGGCTGGCAAATGGCGCGAATGGCAGGCAAAAACGCCTTTCCGCCTTCCGGCAGCAACAGCCCCAACCTCACTCGGCGCAAAAGCAAATCGTCCAGGTGAACCACACCCTCGGCGCGGGCGGCCCAGCGCAGCTCTGCCCACAGCGTTTTGGTGCCGGGGATCAGTTCCAATTCGCCGGGAAAGGCCGCCGCAATCAATGCAGAGGCATCCTTGCCGTAATGACCCATCAGGCGGCGGCGCAGTGTTTTGTCTGTGTGATTGATTTCCGGCATTATTGCCGGGTTAAGCACGGGGGCGGCGATGACTGATGGAGGCATGTTGGGCACGTAACGGCGCGTTGCCTTAAGCGCATCCAGAGCAATCAACCGGAATGTGGTTAACTTGCCGCCGGTCACGGTAAGCAGCCCGCGCTCTTCCCATATCACGTGGTCGCGCGATTCTTTGGAAGGATCGGTCTGGCCGGTGTTGATGACGGGCCGCACGCCGGCAAATGTTGCCAAAACATCATCCAACGTCAGGCGCAGTGATGGGAACTCGGCCTCGACGGCGGCCATCAGGTAAGCCACTTCCCGGGCGCTGATGCGGGGTTCATTATCCAGCGGTTGGTCATGGTCCAAATCGGTTGTGCCTACCAGCGTAATGCCTTCCCACGGAAAAATGAATACCGGGCGGCGGTCAATGGGGTGTAAAAAGCTAATGGCCTGTGCTACCGGCAGCCGCCATGCGGGAAAAATCAGATGGCTGCCGCGCAATGGGCGAAGGCGAGAAGACGCATTCATTTGCCTGCGCAGTGTGTCTGCCCATGCGCCTGTGGCGTTGATCACCACGCGGGCATAGGCGTTGGTGCTGCGATTTTGCTCCATATCTTGCAGGCGCGCGCCGGTTGCCTTCTGGCCAGTTTCATCGAACAATAATTCGCGGGCGGCCACATAGTTGATTGCTACTCCGCCCTCGGCGGCGGCTTCCTGGATGAGGCGCAGTACCAGGCGAGCATCGTCCGTTTGAGCATCACCATAGCACAGCCCTCCCTTTAGCCCTTTTTGGGCAATATGGGGCGCCAGCATTTCAAAATCTTGCGTGCTGTAATATTGATGGCTCCATTGCAATGCCAGAAGGTCGTAAATAGCCAATCCGGTTTGGTATGTCCAGCGGCCGGGGCGGTCGCCTTTGTAGGTTGCCAGCAAAAACCCCATGGGGTCTATCAGCCCTGCGCCTTCTTCGAGCAAACGGTCTCTTTCCCTCACCGAAGCGCGGGTCAGACCTATCTTGCCTTCTTTAAGGTAGCGCAGCCCGCCGTGAACCAGCTTGGAAGATCGGCTGGACGCGCCCCATCCAAAATCGCGCCGCTCCACCAGCAAAACGCGCAGGCCAAGCCGGGCAGCTTCTCTTAGAATCCCCGCGCCGGTAATGCCGCCGCCAATGATGAGGATATCCCATGGTTGTTCCAATTTAGACCAGATTTTTTCGCGCCATTTTGTTTCCCACATAAGTCAAGTTCCAATTTGTACAAGTTATACAAGTTTGCCCGGATTCATTATCCCTTTCGGGTCGAACTGCTTGCACAGGCCGGCCAATACGGCCATGCCCAGTTTGCCTTTTTCTGCGGGCAGGTAGGGCAAATGGTCTGTGCCAATGCCGTGTTGATGGCTGATGGTTCCGCCGCGCGCAACAATGGCCTGGCTTGCGGCCGTTTTGAGCGTTTGCCAGCGACGGAGTGTTTCACTGACGGCCTTGCGCCTGTCCGGGTTGGAGGCCGTGCGGAACAGATAAGTAGTATACAGGCTGGAGCCATACGGATAAAGATGCGATAAATGCGTGAACACATGCACCTGCTCATCTTCCAGGGCCGGGCGCAGGGCAGATTCAATGG
>JBAZQH010000119.1:0-2823 GCA_041645285.1 Candidatus Margulisiibacteriota bacterium
TCAAACTGATGCCAAACACCGCCGCCACCGAACCATTAACAAACGGAATTACTGATAAAATAAACAAACCCCGCAACAACCCCGAAAAAACCATCACATACTTGCGGTTTAAGCGGTCAACTAAAACGCCCGCCCCCGGCGCAAACAACACCGAAGGGATCCCAAACGCCAGCATCGGGAGCGACGCCCCTAAATTACTGCGGGTTGTTTGGTAAGCAAAAATCAGCAGTACATATAACAAAAAACGATCCGCCAGTTGAGAAACCAGCTGGCTAAACCAGAGCAGTAAAAAATTGACGTTTGCCAGCACATGGGAAAAC
This sequence comes from Candidatus Margulisiibacteriota bacterium, assembly GCA_041645285.1. GTDB lineage: Bacteria > Margulisbacteria > WOR-1 > JAHJIW01 > JAHJIW01 > JBAZQH01. The sequence continues at coordinate 321 of JBAZQH010000119.1, forward strand.
CGGGCATGTTTTACTTCTTCAGGAATCTTGCCGGCATGGATAGGAGAAGTTTCGAGGAAATTTGGATCTTTTCCTTCAGCGCCGTTAACCATAATTTAAAGTATATAATAGAAAAAGGCGGGCTTCAATTGTTATAATCCCCGCATGCTTGAAAATTGCATCGTCTGCCCGCGCAATTGCGGGATAAACCGCCTTGACGGGGAAACGGGTTTTTGCCGCTCCGGCGCCCAAGTGAAAATTTCTTCAGCGCAACTGCACTTTGGGGAAGAGCCACCAATTTCGGGGCCTGGGAAAGCCGTGGGTGGCCGGCGGGGATCGGGAACAATTTTCTTTTCCAATTGCAACCTGGCTTGCGCGTTTTGCCAAAATTATGAGATTAGCCAGGAGGGGCTGGGACACGAAATTTCAGAAGAAGAATTGGCCGACACGATGCTGAAGCTGGCCGCACAGGGTGCGCATAACATTAATTTAGTTTCGCCGTCGCATTTTGGCCCGCAAATAATAAAAGCGCTGACCATCGCTAAGGCAAAAGGGCTAAATATTCCTATCGTTTATAACTCCAACGGTTATGACGGCCTCCAAACGTTAAAGCTTTTGGACGGATTGATTGATGTTTATATACCGGATATGAAATATGGCGATAACGCCGCCGCAAATAAGTTCTCCGGCGCCCCGAGCCATCCTGCCGCCAAAGCTGGACACACCGCCGCCCGCGCCAATCCCCTCCCCTATGTTGAAACCAGCCAAGCCGCGGTAGCCGAAATGTTTAGGCAGGTTGGACCGCTTGAAACCGACAAAAACGGCATTGCCCGGCGCGGGCTTTTGGTGCGGCATTTGGTTTTACCGAACCGGCTGGCCGGAAGCCACGCCGTGCTGGATTTTTTGGCTTCACTTTCAACTGAAATCCCGATCAGCATCATGGCGCAGTATTATCCGACTTATCGGGCCGCGAAATTTCCGGAACTAAACCGCCGCTTAACCAAAACAGAATACAGGGAAGTTGTTGATTATGCTCAGAAGCTTGGGTTTAAAAACTTGCTCGTGCAGGATTTATCGAGCCACGCAACTTATCGGCCGGAGTTTAAGCGAGAAACTGTTTTTGAAAATAGTTAAACCTTCAAAATCTTGCTCTCATTAAAATCGCGCAAGTTCAAATACTTATCCATATGCGGGAAAACCGCGTCTGCGGGGACCAATCCAACAATTTCGCTGTCCATTACTTCAACGCCGCGGGCTTTAGCTTTGGCGCGGATGCTGTTAAAAACTTCTTTGATGCCGGTTTCTTTGTGGTCGGTAATATTAACCGTAACCTGCACCAGCCCGCCCCTTGACTCAAGCGGCACCCCCAGCGCCTGCACCCCTTTTAGCCCGCCGTGTTTTTCGCGGATGTTTTTAGCAATTTCCTTGGCAAAAACCAAATCTTTGGAATTTAATACCACGTTGAATGCAATTAAAAAAGTGCGCGCGCCAATTGCCACCGCCCCAGCTTTAGGGTGCAGCGCTGGATCGCCAATATCCGGATACCTTTCTTCGGATTCAATTTCTTCTTTTAGTGCCGACAACCCGCCCCGCCGCACATTGGCCAATACAGAGCGGTGCGGCAGAAAAGACGCCTCCCCGTACAGGTAAACCGGGATTTTCAGCTCATTCCATACCCGCGTTCCCAGCTCCACCGCCGCCTTCGATGCCACGGCCATAGAAGCACCCTTCAACGGGACAAAAGGAATCACGTCTACTGCCCCAATAAAGGGGTGGACGCCGGTGTGCTTGTAAATATTTATGAGTTCAATCGCTTTTTCGCACAGAGCAAACGCCGCATCTTTCAGGTCTTCCGGCTCGCCCATCAGCGTCAAAACCGAGCGGTTGTGGTCGGAATCAGAGTGCAGGCCCAAAATTTCCACTTCCGCGCAGTCGCGGACGTGATGGACAATTTTTTCGATTATATTTTTATCGCGCCCCTCGGAAAAGTTGGGGACGCATTCAAGGGTTGGCATAAAGTAAATTATAGCATAAATCCAAAATGAAATTTTTTTGTAAAACGTTCGATATTAATATAGGAACAAACGTATTCCCAGAAAACCTCAGACCTTGGAGGAAAAACCAAATGGCTATTTCAGCGCTTGGGCCAATGCTCTTTGCCGTGTCTTTTGATAAATGTGCCAAAAACAACCCTAATGCTAAAAATAAAGTTGCTCCATCAAACTATTCCTATGTAACAACTTTTACTAAGGAAGATTTTAATGCTTGGAAAGCCGCGAACCCAGACAAAACCTTGGTGTTGGTTTTTGGGGCAGACTGGTGCCTATCCTGCAAGGCACTACAACCTACCCTGCTTGAATTAGCCGGCGAATTTGAAAATAAAAACGTTGTATTCATTAAGGTTGAAGTCCCCCTTGAGCTTACAATTGAAGAAAATAGAAAGACTAGGGCTTTTATGGATGAAATAAACCCCAGCACCGCAATCCCAGCAGTCTTTGTTGTTCGGGGGAATGAAATTACACGG
>JBAZQH010000120.1:0-2680 GCA_041645285.1 Candidatus Margulisiibacteriota bacterium
TTTTGCTGGCTCAAATGATTAATGGTTGCGTTTAGGTAGTCGCGATCCCCTTCCCGCAAGCTTTCCAGCGCTTCTTTCTCTTTTTTTAATTTTTCGTATTCCCGGACCGCTTTTTCTTTTTCTTTCATTTCTGTCTGGTTTTGTTCAGCGCGTTTTTGCTCTGCGTTCAACTCACGCCAGCGATTTTTGGCCTCTGCCAGCTTTACCATGGCTTTTTCTTTTTCCTTGTCCAGCGCGTTGAATTTTTCAAATTTTTGCCGCTCTTCCGAAAATTTTTGCCCAAAGGTTTTGATCTGGTCTTCGGCTTTTTTGATTTCTTTTTCTTTTACTTCAATTGCGCGGTGAATGCGCTGGATCACTTTTTCTTTTGCAATTTGATTTGCCAGTAATTCGTTTTCGTCTTTTAATCCTTTCTTGTAAAACTCCGCCTGGGATTTTTCTTCGCGCAGGGTTTTGCGCGCCGCGTCAATGGCCTGGTCAATGGCGTCAATCCGCAGCATCCGGATGATGACATCCTTGCGCTGCGTGGGCGTCAGGTCCGTCAGGGCGTTCAGCTCTTTTTGTTTGGCAAAAAAGCTGGTGAAAAATGATTTGTAGTCCATTCCCAAAATATGAGAAATTTCTGCTTCGACGCCTTTTACCTGATCGGCAATAATTTTCCCGCCGCAGCTGATTGAAGCGTCTCCGGTTTGCCGGGCGCCGCGCAAGGTTCGCGTAATCTGGTATTGGGATCCGCTAATTTCCATGACGAGCGTAGCTTCCACGTCGGCGTTGAGCGGAGCGGAAGATCGTTTAATCCCTTCTTTTTCGGTGCGCGAGGCCAGATTGCCAAATAAGGTCCAAGCCAGCGCTTCTACCAAAGAAGATTTCCCGGTGCCGTTCAATCCGGTAATGGCGGTTACCCCGTCTGGAAATTCAATTTCCGCTTCTTTAAATTGGCGGTAATTTTTAAGTTTTAATGCAATCAGTTTCATTTTTCTGATTCTTCCATGGCACGGTTTAAATAATCAATGCCTTGTTCCAGCAGGTCTTTTTTGTAGGCTGGATCAAGATCCGTCCGGGCGTGCATGAATGCGATAAATTCTTCAACTACGCCGCCGATGCTGGTTTGCAGTGTCACGGCGGCGCCGGTTTCCGCGGCTTTTTCAAAAATTGGTTCAAAATGCAATGCCGTTTGCGCCGCTTCTCGGATTTTTTTGGTATCCAAAATTGCCAGGGCTGAGGGCTGGATGTTTTTTACCTTAATCCTAACGATTTTATCTGTTAAGTTATTCTGTCGTAAAATAGTATCTACGGTTTCGCCAATGGCGGCGGCATCTTGGTGCTGGGCATCAATCGGGTCAAGTTCCAGCATCGGGCGGATTTTTAGCGGGTGGAAGCAAGGGTTGGCCGGAGCCAAGAACGGTTTTTCCAAATCCACGACCAGCAATCCTTTATCAAAGCCGGCTTCGTTAAAGCTCATCCTCTCGGTTGAGCCGGAGAAGAATGCCTTTTGGGTTACCTTGCTAAAATTATGGAAATGCCCCAGCGCAATATAATCAAATGGAGATTGGGCCAAATATTCATAATCAACCAGCAGTTCGTTGAAATCTCCCTGAGCAAATTCCCGCATTCCTTTTACGCCGCAATGCAGCACTAAAATATTTTTTTCGGCGGAAGTATCTGGTTTCACCTTTGCCAGCTCCCGGTTAAATTCTTCTCCGTTGCGGCACTGGGGGATGGCGTGGATAGTTGCTTTGCCGATTTTAATGGTTTCGTATTGCATTTTATAGACAATCTGTAATAAATTTTGCCCGGCGGGCAGGGCATCTCTCACACCTTCCAAAATTTTGAATACGTTTCCAATATAGCGTTGCTTGGGTGTTTCGTGGTTGCCGGAAATAATGACAGTTGGAATTTGCGCCCTGACCAGCCGTAAAATTTGTTCAATGGCAAAATGAATGATGCGGTTGGTGGGCCGGACGGTGTGAAAAAGATCGCCGGCGTGGATTACAAAATCCGGCCTCAGTTCAATGATTTTATCAATTGCCTGTGCCAAAGCGGCCAAGACATCTTCTTCCCGCTGGTTATAGCCGTTTTCAGACGTCTGGCGATAGGCCGCGTAGCCCAAATGCGTGTCCGAAAAGTGGATAAATTGCATGTAACTATTATAAATGCTGTGCTTTGGTTGACAAGCAGAGTTTTATTCCTTAAAATTCAATTAATTTTGGTGGCAATAAAGGAGGTGTGTATCCGTAAATTGCTATTAATCAAAGTATTGCTAATTAATTACGGAGGTAAAAAATGAAAAGGAAAATTTCACTATTACTTGTATTTGTTTTTGTGATGTCCGTTTTCGCCGAAATGTCATTTGCGGTTCCCCGGGCAGTTGTAGTAAAATCAAAAGCAGTAAAATCGCGTGCGGTAAAACCTAATCGTCCCAAACCGCGCGTAGTAAAACCTGTGATAGTCAAGCCGTCCCCGGTAATAGTGGCCCCAGCTCCGGTTATTATTTATAACCCGGCTCCGGTTGTCGTTGCCCCACCGCCGCCGGCTAGAGTAAAACCGCCGGTCGCTAAAGAACCAGGCGCCGAAATCGGCTTATCCGGCGGATACATTGCCGGAGCTTTAGGTATCGGCGGTGAATTGAGGGTTAATCGTTTATTTGATCTGCCCGGCATTACCGGTCGTGTTACGGGTG
>JBAZQH010000121.1:0-2527 GCA_041645285.1 Candidatus Margulisiibacteriota bacterium
GACTAAGAAATCCCAGGAGATGGTGTCTTATAAAATTGCGGCCGGAAAAGACAATTTGGCCGTGGTCGAAGTTGATGGTAAAAAATACACGCCTCAGGAAATTTCCGCTAAAATCCTCCAAAAAGCCAAAACTGACGCCGAAGCCTATTTGGGCGGCTCCGTTGATAAGGCGGTGATTACTGTTCCGGCTTACTTTAATGATGCCCAGCGTCAGGCTACTAAGCAGGCCGGTGAAATTGCCGGCTTAAAAGTCGAACGGATAATTAACGAACCGACTGCCGCCGCTTTGGCCTATGGTTTGGAAAAGAAAAAAGTTGAGACTATTGCTGTTTATGATTTAGGCGGCGGCACTTTTGACATTTCTATTCTGGAATTGGGGGATAATGTTTATGAAGTTAAAGCCACCAACGGCAATACTCACTTGGGCGGCGATGATTTTGACCAAAAACTCATTGACTATATTACCTCTGAGTTTAAAAAAGAGCACGGTATTGATTTAAAAGCTGATAAGCAGGCTTTACAAAGAGTCAAGGACGCGGCGGAAAAAGCTAAAATCGAGCTGTCTTCTTCCAAAGAAACCGAAATCAATCAGCCGTTTATCACTCAATCCAAAGACGGCCAACCTTTGCACTTAACCATGAAGTTAACCCGGGCCAAACTGGAAGACTTGGTCGACGACTTGATTCAGGCCACCATGAAGCCGGTTAAAGACTGTCTTAAAGACGCTCATAAAACCGTCAAGGACATTGATGAAGTAGTTTTGGTCGGCGGTCAAACCCGCATGCCTAAAGTTTATCAGACAGTCAAAGATCTTTTTGGGAAAGAACCGAATAAATCGGTTAATCCGGACGAAGTGGTCGCCATTGGCGCTGCTATTCAAGCCGGCGTGTTAATGGGCGACGTCACCGATGTTTTGCTTTTGGACGTTACCCCGTTAACTTTAGGCATTGAAACCTTAGGCAGCGTTTCCACGCCGTTAATTGTCCGGAATACCACTATTCCCAGCAGTAAATCCCAGGTCTTTTCGACTGCCGCTGATAATCAGACGTCAGTGGAAATCAATGTTCTCCAGGGTGAACGGCCGATGGCCGCTGACAATAAATCCCTGGGCCGCTTTATTCTTGACGGCATTCCGCCCGCGCCCAGAGGTATTCCGCAAATTGAAGTCACTTTTGATATCGACGCCAACGGTATCTTAAATGTCACTGCCAAAGATAAAGCGACCAATAAAGAGCAGAAGATTACTATCAAAGGTTCGACCGGCCTGTCCGAAGAAGAAGTTAAAAACATGACCGCTGAGGCGGAAAAACACGCCGAAGAGGATAAACTGAAAAAAGAAAGGATTGACGCCCGCAATCAGGCCGACACCCTTATTTTCACCAGCGAAAAAACCCTGAAAGATGCCGGTGATAAAGTCAAGCAAGACGACCGGGAAGATGTCGAAAAGAAAATCAAAGCCCTAAAAGACATCTTAGAGTCCGGCTCGAAAGACGAGCTGGAAGCCAAGACTAAAGACTTGTCTGAAGCGATCCAGAAAGTCGGCGCCGCCATGTATGAATCGTCAAAGACAGATTCATCGGCCGAAGCCTCGGCGAAGGCTGACGAAGTCAAATCCGACTCTAAAAAGTCGGACAAAGTCCAAGAAGGCGAAGTGGTCAATGAATAATGACCACTAAACGGGATTTCTACGAAGTTTTAGGCGTTCCTAAAACCGCTTCGGCGGCCGAGCTGAAAAAAGCCTACCGTCAGTTGGCGTTAAAGTACCACCCGGACCGGAATAAAGCCGCCGCCGCGGCGACAAAATTCAAAGAGATTTCCGAAGCCTACGAGGTTTTATCCAATTCGGAAAAACGGCAGAACTACGACCAGTTCGGCCACGCCGCTTTTGATCCGGCATCCGGCTTTGGCGGTTTTGGCGGCGCTGGCCAAACCTACCGTCAAGGGCCATTTACCTACAGCTATACTACCAGCGGCGGTCAAGGCGGCGGTTTTGATTTTGGCGGTTTTTCTGATCCGTTTGAAATCTTTGAATCTTTTTTCGGCGGCGGTTCACCTTTTCGTCAAGCTCGCCAACTGCCCCGTTATGGTATCCAGATAGATTTTATGGAAGCGGCTAAAGGCTGTCAGCGGACACTGGTTCATCAGGGGAAAGAATACACCATTAAAATTCCCGCCGGCAGCGACGACGGCACCCGCATCCGCTTTGAAAAATTTTATGTCACCATTGAAGTTCGGCCTGACCGCCGTTTTAAGCGCGACGGTTTGGATATTTTTATCGACGAGCCGATCTCTTTTTCCCAGGCGGCTCTGGGAGCAGTGGTTTCCGTTCCCACCGTCGACGGCGAGCTGAAATTAAAGGTTCGTCCCGGCACCCAGTCAGGAACCCTTATCCGTTTGCGCGGCCAAGGTATGCCGGTTTTGCGCGGCCGCGGCCGCGGCGACCAGTACATCCGCTTGATTATTAACATTCCCGAGCACCTCTCCCGCCGCCAGCGCCAACTCCTCGAAGAATTTGAAGAAAGCTAAA